>DBFZVF010000233.1:0-4414 GCA_048519165.1 Collinsella sp. | reverse complement strand
GTACGGGATCGAAAACGCCTTGGCAGACATGCTGCCCGACGGATTGCGATAGAAGGCAACCGTGCGATTCTTTGCCAATTCGTTCCTAACGATATAGTCTTCCGCCGGGTTCAGGTCGAGCGGGCAGAAGCCGTCCTCTTTCTGCACGATATGGCACGGATACTTAGCGAAGTCGTCCGACGTGCTGGTAGACGTGGGCCACTCTATCTTTGTGAGACGCTTGCCCTCGGTTTCACGGGTCAGCTCGTCGTAGCGTTGCTTTGCCGCGTCGTTAAGGTAGTCATAATCGCCAGATCCATCGACCTTATCGAAGTATCCCTTTCGGCATTGAGCCGCCCAGCCCTCGAGCGCATCAACGATGGCCTGCGTGCGAACCGCTGCGGCAAGGCGCAGGTCGCACTCGGGCCGCCCAAGCTCCTTGAAGTTGGCGCGACGATACTCATTCGCAAACTCCTTAGTGAAATGCATGTCGGCGTCGCGGGCGGCCTTCCTGAGGCCCTCGGCGTCCGTGCGAGCCTCCTCCTGCTCCTGGTCCTCGGTCTCGTTGAGCTTGTCGAGCGTGATCTTGACGGTCTCGGCAACCTCTACGTCGTGTTTGGCTTCGCGGTACTCGTCCTCGTTAGCAACGATGTATCCCTTGAGCTTCTGGACGAACTGTTTTTTCACGTCGGCTGCGGCATTGACATCGAGGCCGGTCTCGACAAGCAGAGTCGCCGTCTTAACCAGGCTCTGGAATTCGTTTCTGGCCTTCTTCGGAATGCGCTGGACGGGGATGGAATCGAAGGCTGTGCGGATGCCCTGCCACTCCTGGTGCGTGAAAGACTGCTCGCGCTTGGTGGGCGGCTTGGGCTTTGCCATGGGCACGGGTTTTACGACCGAGACGGGCTGGGTCGGCTCGGTCTGTGTGGAACTTGGCTCAGGGGTCGCAGGTTGCTGCGGGGCAGGCGCTGCAACGTATTTGCCCGTTGCGGGCTGAGGCGCCGGCTCCGCTTCTGGCGCCGGGACGTCGACGGGCCCGACCGCCGAGGCAAGCGAGGGCTGCGTTCCCTGCATGTCCAACGGCTCCTGAATCGCGATGCCGGCAAGCGGCGCCTGGTAGCCGGGTTGTGCCTGCCGCGCCGCCTCGATGGCCTTCTCGTTCTCCTCGTACGCCTTGAGCTCCTGTTGGTAGTCGGCTTCGGACTTGGGCGCAGCCGCCGTGATGGTCACGGGGTTGAGAACGATGTTCTGCTTGCCGATGGAGCTCTCACCCATGTCGTCCTTGCGACCCATGAGGTAGTCGACCACGTCCTGAGTGCTCTCGGGATTGAACTGGGGCAGGTAGCAGGCGACGGAGTTCAAAAGATCATCGGATTCGATGCGCCGCGCAAGCGGGGTGCGTACCATACGTCCCACGAGCTGTGCGATATAGGTCGAGTCCGAACGCCTGCGCTGCGAGAAGATAACCTCCGCTCGCGGGCAGTCCCATCCGTTGGAGACAGCTTCCTTGGCGAAGAGCACGCGAATGCGCGAGGTGTCCTGAACGAACTCGGGCTCGACATAGGGAATGAGGTATTTTCCCGCCGCGATGTCCTTATGCTCGCCGAAGACGTTGGCGAACGACATCGCCTCGGAAAGGCCGGGGACCAGGCCCGTGATCTGGTCGCACATCTCAGCCAGGGCCGAGTTGCTCACGTTGTCCGCCGCTTGGATGAGCAGCAGCGGGTTGACGGGACTCTCGCCCTCACGGGCACAGTACTCGCCCCACTCGCGGCAGGCCAGGGCATACCGCTCGCACGCCATAGTGAGGTACTGGTGCTCGACTGGGTCGTCCTTCTCTGGCACGCGCAACTCGATGATGTCCTTGAGCAGACCTGACTCCTGGACCTCGCGAGGGGTCACAGCGACCTTTGGCATACGCACGCGATCGGCGCGCTGGTCCATGGCCGCCTCGAACCTCTGCGGCGTAGCAGAGACCCCGACGACGACGGGCATCGCCGCGCGGCCGTCCAGGCCGTCGATGAGGTTAGCATAGATCGTCGCGGTGCCGCGCTCACTTGATGCATTGGCCCCCAGGCCGCGGTGGGCCTCGTCTATGAACAGATAGAGGTTACGCTCCGGGTCCCTGATGGTGCGGTCAAGGATATCCCAGAACACGCGGCCGGAGTTGGCCTCACCACCCTTGGTGAGCAGGCCATTCTTGCTAAGCAGGTCCTTGCTGAGGAAATAGACATGGCGCGGTTCGAGAATGTCGTGCGCGGCTCCGAAGTCGTTGGTAATCGTGACCAGATGGCGCCTGTCGAGGATGCTGTCTGCCAGCTTGTCCGCCACGTTGGAAAAACGCACGCTCGTCTGCTCGTTCAGGCTCGGGGAATCCGAGAGCCAAAGAACAACGGCATTCTCGTCGGGCATGAGGCCCAGATCATCGTCTCCGAAGAAGAGTGCTTCGATCGTCGCCGCGCACATGACCGTCTTGCCCGAGCCCGTGGGAGATGCGAGGCACACCGAAGACAGTTCGCCGTCCTGCTCATAGCGTCGGCGCATCGACTGCAACTTGTTTGCCAGGGTCGCGACTGCCCCGGCTTGGAAATCCTTAAGTTCGACTCTCATGCTTACCTCACCGCATCCTCGGCGGCAATCTTGAACGATTGCAGGTAGTTCTCGTACAGGCGGACGACGTCGACCCCGGGCAGCTGTGCCTTGACGGAGGCGTATCGAGCCGTGTCGTCCGTGATCACATAAGCGCACCCTATGCTGGCATTCTGCTTGACGGCGTCTATGAAAGCGCCGACCGAAGCAAAGTCGAAAAGGACGGCGTAGGCGTCGACCATGGCAAAGCCCGGCTGCTCGTGCTTGATGATGCTGCCACGCGAACCAGCGCGCAGCCAGAGCAGGGGCGCGATCTCCTCGAAGGCCACGCCCAGCTCGACGGCGTCTGGGTCTGCGTAGGTGAGGTCAAAGAAGACGGCGTTTTCCTCGAAGCCGTCGGCCATGGGAAACTCGTCGGTGAACTTGTAGTCACCCTTGATGGGATCGCCCTCGGGCGTCTTGCCCGTGATGGCCGCCGTGACGCGAGGTTTGGTAACGTACTGGCAGATGCCCAGTGCCTCCCATTCGGGGTCGCCCTGGCGAAGACCGCGCTTGGTGAGCTTTTTGGATTCGTCCTCGGAGACCTCGTTGTTCGTTACGCTGATGGAACGCCTGCGCCCGCCGTCCTGATGGTTCAGACGCATGACGGCGTGCGCCGTGGTGCCCGACCCTGAGAAGAAGTCGACTATAAGGGCATCGGGCTTGTCGGCGACAACGGAAGCGATTGAGAGCTCGGTCGCATATAGGGACTTTGGAAATGTGAAGCGCCTATCGCCGATAAACTTTTTGATATATCGGCTCCCGTATTCACCGGCAGAGAACTGCGTGCCACTCCAAACGGTTGTTGGAATGGCAGAGCGTTCTCCCTGCTCTTCGAGAAGCAGGGACCCATCCTCAGCCTTGCCGATGAGTTTAATTTCTCCATTCTTGAGACGCTCCTCTTGGGAATCTCCTAGGTAAAGGAGGGAGTACCGATCACTCTTTTTGTTGTACTCACCTACTTTTGCGCACCCGCGATCAAGCTTGGCCTGTAGAGCATTCTGGGAGATCCTCCAAGTCGCCTCTCGGCCATCGGTCCTAATAGGCCAAACTGCCCTGAGACCCGTTTTTGTCGGTATCTTTGTCCAGTCTTGTTCAAGGGGGAGAGAAGCGCCGAGCTCCTTAATTGTCGCGGTCTCCTCATCGATATAGATGGGATAAAAGAGGTTCGGCCTTGCGGTGCGAGCGGCATTGGGACCGCCCCTCAGCAGCCGCTCCCAACGTACCTTACGTTGGGAGCGGCTGCTCGACGCGTCATCAGCCACTTTTTCCTCAAGTTCTCCGAACTCAACGGAATAGAGTCTGCGGTCCACTTGGCACGGCGCGGCGGTACCAAAAAAGCAAAAGACAGCGTACTCGTCAGCTCTCTTGAACTGGTTGCCGCGGGCAACCCCGTTCTTGTTTATGGTGATTGAAACCGTCTGGATACCGGTCGCGTTGGGAAAAACGCTCTCTAAAAGAAGCTCAAGCCTTGCATACTCCTTCTCGTCGATCGTCACGATGAGCACGGAATCGTTGGGGTTGAGCAGCTGCTTGGCAAGCTTGAGGCGGCGCTCCATAAAGGCAAGCCACTTGGAGTGGCGATAAGCGTCGGAGCCGTCGACGTAATCGTTGTTATATTTCCAGTCGCGGGCGCCAGTGTTATAGGGCGGGTCAATATATATGCAGTCCACTTTGCCTGCATAGGCAAAGGCCAAGGTTTCAAGAGCATGGTAGTTTTCGCCGTTAATGACTACTTGATAGGGCTTATCGCCACCGCGCTCGACACGCCCAGTCTCTTTGAGGCCAGCATAAATCGGCTGGTCAT
>DBFZVF010000232.1:0-10086 GCA_048519165.1 Collinsella sp. | reverse complement strand
GAGCAGCCCGTACACCTCGCCCTCGCGGATATGAAGGCTCACGTCGGCCACGGCATCCTGCGTCTGGTCGCCGCGTCCGAAGCGCTTGGTGAGCCCGCGCGTCTCGAGCATGTAACCCATGGGTTCGTCCTTTCTCTTCCGGGCGCGCGGGCCGAGCCACCGTGCCCGCGCGCCTTACCTTTCGGGTTCACCATCCATGGTGGGGCGCGTTTCTAACGAAGCTGTAACGGCCGTTGGGCTCTTTTGGCGCCAGCCCTTCTCGACCCGTACGCCACTCATGGTATGTTTATCGCGATAATAAGGACGGAGGTGCCCGTGGCACGCAATAAGTACCCGGAGGAGACGGTCGAGAAGATCAGGGGTGACGGCCCATCGAGTGTTATTTTGCGAGCTAGGCGCATCGAAAGCGACCTTTCGTGGTATAAACTACTTGCCGGAAGCCGCGGCTTTCAGAGTACGGCTTACGTGTACGTTTAACCTCCGTGGGCGACGGGGTGCCGCAAGGCGTAGAATATCGCCCACCTGTAGGGGCCTGCAGCGATGCGGGCCCCGCTTCGTATGAAGGGGGGCGTAACCGATGAAGATCGTATCCATCTCCCAGGACTTCTTCGACCTCGTCGAGGGCGACCGCGAGCTCATGCTTAAGCACAATCGTCCTTGCATCGTGGTGGTGAGGCTGCGTTTCCGCGGGAAGCGCAGGGACTTCGCCGTGCCGCTGCGTTCCAACATCGCCCCTAACGTGCCCAAAGACCAGTACTTTGCGTTGCCACCCCGCCCCACGACGCGCCCCGGCTGCCGCCACGGCATCCACTACATCAAGATGTTCCCCATAACCAAGGCCTACCAGCGCCGCTTCAGGACCGAGGGCTCGGCCTACTACGAGACGCTCCAGCGCATCATCGATGGCAACACTAAGCGCATTGTCTCCGAGTGCCAGGCATACCTCGACCGCTACGAGCGCGAGGGAAGGCCTCGCTTTGCCGTCGACATCGACCGCATCGTGGGGCTGCTGGAGGGCGAGAAGTAGGGCATCTCGGCTCAGTCTCGAGCCATGTGGAGTCGCTCCGCATTTTTGAACGCCGTGTGTGCGTCCCAAATACTTGAGAAACAAGCTGTGAAGTGCGGTGGCGCGCCCGTGCCCGTGCATAGCCGTCACCATCAGCGTCTACGCGGCGTCGGCTTCAAGTGGAACTGGCGCCGCTGCTGTATATGGTTTGCCTTGCTGCAAATAGCGATCAATGCCCGCGATGTTTCTGCTTGCGCTTCAACTTTCGCTGCTCGAAGCGCGTCTCCGCCTCATCCGCACGACGCTGACTTCTTGCTTGAGCCGACTCCCGCTTCATCGCTTCCCGCTGTGCCGCGAGCGCCTGTTGTGCCTTGGTGCTCACCGCGGGCCGTTTAAGGGCTTTCGCTGCCTCACGAGCGCGCCGCTTGGGGTTCTTCGCGGGCTTGCTCGCCTCGGTCGGATCGTGGCCGAAGAACGAGAGCTTCGCCCATTTGTTGACAACGAATCGCAGGATCTCCTCATTGGACGGTTCTGCGCTGAAGACGATGCGGGCGGCGCCGTATCTGCCGTCCTCGACGTGCTCCGCCAGCCCGACCCAGAATTGACCGTCGTGATATACGGTCAGGGTGGACGACACGCTGATCTGCATGGTTGGTTCCTCCTTTATGTAGATGACCATGCAGAGAAGGGACAACCAAGGAGGCAGGTTACTGATGCGGACTAGCGCACGCCCACGACTACCCGACGGGGACTGTGTTTTCATCTCTGGTGGTTGGATTGTAGCACGTGCGAATGCGCCCGGCATCGCTGCTGACATGGCGCTACTGGGATTCGCTCCTCGATGCATCCTTGTGCACATTGCCTTCTCGGTTTCGAAACTTTAGAAATAATCGAGTTTCGAAACCGAGAAGGAGTGGATTATGGCTTGGGTAGACCGCAATACGTACCGACTCCACCGTGTTGGAGAGGCTGGCCGAGTACATGATGGACAACTCCGGCAACCTCAACTCGACCAACAACATCGCCAACGTCCTCGACGCCAACAGGGTTCCCATCAACCACGTCACCGTCGGGCGCTATATCTCGTACCTCCGCGACGTTTTCGTCTTCTATGAGGCGAAGCGCTACGACATCAAGGGAAAGAAGTACATCACTAACCGAAGAGGACTCCTCACCGAATTCCCTTGAGATCGGACGGCATTATCGAGCGTGGGCGTTATCGTAGGTATCTTTGATTTCTTCAGGCAAATTGTTGGGAATCAGCGCCTTCACCCTATCCTCGTTGCCATCTTGGATCGCCTGCTCGTAGTACCAGCATTTGAACTTCAACATATCCAGCGCGCGGTTCATCTTCGCGATCTCCGACTCCATGTGGACCTTTCGCTCCTCGAACATGGCCTTGCGCTTGGGATATGTCGAAGGGCCCTCCGCGCACCATTCCATGAACAGCCGGATGTCCTTGATCTCCATCCCCGCCTTCTTCAGGCATTCGATGACACGAAGTGCTTCGAGTTCCGTATCGCCGAATCGGCGAATGCCGGACGTCCGTTCCAATTCTGGGAACAATCCCTGCTTGTCGTAATAGCGCAGCGTGGAAACGGGCAGACCGAACATATCCGCCACCTGTCCGATTGTGTACATGGCCCCTCCGAATAAATCTCGAATTCATTCCTTGATCTAAAGTCAGGTTTAGGTATTACCTTCATTCTCGTCAATACAAATCGGTAGCGCAAGGGGTGGTCCGTAATGGGCAAAACGGTTTTCGCCGCCGGCGTGAACGACGCGAGCGATATCGCCGGGCATCCCGTTCTGAAACAGGCGCGACGAATGGGCATGAAAATCTAGGCGGGCTACTTAGCCGCGCGGAGACGGATTCGTGTCCAGAACCATCGATAGGAGGAAATCGATCATGGCAATTAAGCAGACGGCAGGCAGAGATGCCCTGGGGGAGTTCGCCCCCAAGTTCGCACAGCTCAACGACGATGTGCTGTTCGGCGAGGTGTGGAGCCGGGAGGGCGAGCTCTCCCTGCGGGACCGTAGCATCGTGACAGTGGTGGCCCTGATGTCGCAGGGACTGACGGACTCTTCGTTCCAATATCATCTGATGTCCGTGAAGAACAACGGCGTGACCAGGATGGAGATAGCGGAGATCCTTACGCATGCGGCGTTTTACGCGGGATGGCCCAAGGCGTGGGCGGCCTTTCGCATGGCGAAGGAGGTTTGGGCGGATGGCGACGCCGCCGACGCAAGAGCTGGGCACCAAAACGAGATGGCCTTTCCTATCGGCGCCCCCAACGACGCATTTGCGAAGTACTTTATTGGGCAAAGCTACCTCGCGCCCCTTTCCACCGAGCAGGTTGGCATTTACAACGTTACGTTTGAGCCCAGCTGCCGCAACAACTGGCATACCCATCACGCCAAAAGCGGTGGCGGGCAGATCCTCGTCTGCGTAGCCGGTCGAGGGTTTTACCAGGAATGGGGAAAGCCGGCACAGGAGCTGCGCCCTGGCGATGTAGTAAATATTCCCGCGGGTGTAAAGCACTGGCACGGTGCGGCGCCAGACAGCTGGTTCTCCCATCTCGCGGTGGAGGTTCCGGGCGAGGAGGCTTCCAACGAGTGGTTGGAACCTGTGGACGACGAGGAATACCTTACAGCGACTGACAAGGAGGCTTAAACTTTGACACCTGAATCAGAGCCATCGCTTCTATGGGCGTGATGTCCGGGCTGATGAAAGCGCAAAAGCCTCGCCACGTTACTCGTTACCTGCCCGCGCCGCTGAGAGCAGCATGCTCAAATCGGCCCGAATCGCCTCCGCCTTGTTTCCGAGCCGCAACGGGGCCGAGTCGCCCTAGATGTTTACGCTCAGCAGGTGCGCATCCGGCAGCTTTGCGGTCATGCTCCAGAACGGGAGTGTGATGATGCCGGGGGCCATCTCGCCCACGCCGAGCTCCAGTAACAGCACGCGGCCAGCTCCGCGCTCGCGCATGAAACGCTCGTATCGTTCGAGACTCTCGCGCCATACCGTGCCCAGCAAAAACGTGTCGTCTCGCACCCACGGCACAAGCTGCCAGCCGCAGTGCGGGCATCGGGGGACATCATCGCTGCGGATCTCGAAGCCCGCACTGCCCACGTGGTTGTAATGATTGGCGTGAAGGCGGCCGTTGGAAAGAAACTCATTTCCGTTGGGAAGAAACTTCTCGGTGAGTAAAGCTCATCGGAGCGGGGATAGAGCTTTGTCTGCGGGGTACGAAATGCTGGCTAGCGGTTGCGACGCCTTGTTGCAGAAATGCCAACTGCCGCAACTACACCACCGGCAACACTCAGGGCGGCTGCCATCGCACCGTTGTCGCCCGTCGCGGGTAGGGTGGTCCCGGTTGGTTTAACCGCCGCTACTGCCTTGGTGGAAACAGGATTTGCCGTCGGCTTTTTTGCTTCGGGCTGCGGTGTGGGCTCGGGCTTGGTTTCCGGTTCGGGTTTGGAACCGCTCGTATCGGTTGCAATCAAGTGCACGTCACTGTCGAAGACGTAACGGATGTAGTAATCGTGCCGCGTTTCGTGCATAATCCCCTGCCCGCTGTCGAAGTCACGGTCAACGTGTGTGCCAAGGTGGGTTGAGCTGTTGAGGTTCAGCCTGTAAGGGATTTGGTCGTCGGCGTAACTGCCTGTAAAGACTACGGTTGCTCTAACGTGATTGTCGATCATGGTCAGGGTAATAGAGACGCTGGCTTCTTTGGGGTTCTCGGTTTTTATAAGGCTTTCGGTATCGGTGTCGACCTTGAAGAGGTGGATGGTGTCGTTAAGCCTGTAGATGAAGTCCTCGGGTTTGTCGGGAAAATCGTATACAAACGCCTCATTCTGGACCAACATGAAGGCGGGTGGGAGCTCCAGGTCATAGTTATGGTCGACAACGGTGGCAGCTGTGAAGTTGCCGTCCGTGTTGGCTTCGCTGCGGGTGATGGGCGTCGCAGCATCGGGTTCGGGCGTTTCGGCCGCTTGTGCCGAACCGGGTAGCAAGAGCTGCCCTGACACAAGAATTATCGCTCCGAAGGCGACTACTCTAACGCCCGAATGGCGCTTGACGCTGCGGATAAACGAGCTGGTTCGATCGTTCTGGGTTTGTGGTGCATGCTGTCCATACATAAGGCGCTCCTTGTTCGTAGGCAGGTTTTCGCAAATCTATATTGCGCCTGGCCGATGCGGCTGGGCTCTTTCACGCGAACGCTTACGCGAGCAGGGAGAAAGCTCAAGTTAATTTTCCCACAGTCGATACTTTGCGAGCAACGATTTGCTGTTCAATTCTCGGAGAGAGAATCAAGGTGGCCGAGGAGTTATCAGCCAATAAGATTGTGTCTAGAGAGCGCGAACGAGAGATGCGATCTACAGACGACTGAATAGCTCCATCCGTTTTGGTTACAACGAAATGTGTGCCGCGCGCCTGCGGCATGAAGGAGGGAGATTTCTATGAATATCGTTGTATTGAGTGGTAGCCCGCGTAAGGGCGCCAATACCGACACCATGGTCGAGACGTTTGCCGAGACCGCGCGTGAGGGCGGCCATGCGGTTGAGGTCGTCCGCGTTGCCAGCAAAAAGATCGCTGGTTGTCTGGGATGCCAGTACTGCTTTACCCATGAGGGCACTTGCGTGCAGAAGGATGACATGGCCAACGTGATCGAGTCGCTGAAAGGCGCCGATATGGTTGTCTTCGCCTCGCCCATCTACTGGTTTGATATCACTGCGCAGGAGAAAGCCGCCATCGACCGCCTGTACGCCTTCGGTGCTACGGGCTTCCCGTTCACCAAGACGGCCCTTTTGCTCGATAGCCACAGCGAGGGCGTCTATGATGCGGCGATCGCTATGTACAAGTCGACCTGCGCGTACTGCAAGTGGGAGGACCAGGGCATTGTCACCATCAGCGGTATGACCGAGCGCGACAGCATGGCCTCCTCGCCCAAGTTGGAAGAGGTGCGAGAGCTCGCTCGCAAGCTCGCCTAATGACAAGAAGAACGCATGGCAATCGGTGTTGGTGGAAAGCCTACTTCCCTTACCAAGAGGATTGCTGATTGCCATGCATAGTTGCTGACATTTTCTTTTGCAACTTTTGCTATTTTTGCAAGTTTTGCTATCAGCTGTAGCTGGCCTTTATCTGAGGAACGCTCCTTGATTTATTGCTTATCGTTGGTAACTGTCACGGTCGAAATGTCTTCGCGGCAGCCGATCGGCTCTCGTCGAGCTCCTTCAGTCGGGAGAGGCAGCGGTCCAGAAACCCGCTCCTGGCTTGCGCGGCAAGGAGTCCGTCGCAGAAGCGGTCGCCACGAACGCACCACGTGATGCATGCACGTATCAGATCAATGTCCCCATGGTCGATGTCGCAGCTGTCTATGCCTTCCGAGGTGTCGATGCTATGGCGTTCAAGCGTCTCGAAGTAGCTGGTGTCCGCGAACCCGTCCAGTTCATAGAAATCGTCGACGAAATCCTCGAGTCCGAGCGTCCCGCCCCCAAGCTCGACATTCATGTTTCTGTCCGCCAGCTTGCCAGCGTACTTGGTTAGTCTTTCGAACATGTTCGCTCTTTAGCTCAAAAGTCCGTTGTTGCCCAGGTAGTCCACGAAGGCATCGATGATCCGTGCCGTGCGAGTCGCGATGTCTATTTCGGTGAAGTCTCCCATGACTTGTGTCAGGCGCTTGAGTTCCGCGATCTTTGTTCCGGCTTTTCGCTTGCCATTGCCGTCGGTGTATCCCTCATAGTACTTGCGCTTGTCGCAGAATCTGTAGTCGGCTGCGCGGATGTTTACACGCTTCTCGAGCAGCGCCTTGTTACCCAGCGCCTCCAGGTTGGATTGGTCGACGAGCGGGTCTATCTCGTTGCGCTTCTTGGCATAGATGTGCTCAATTTCGAGCGTGGTGTCCAGGTCCATGAGCGGTTGATCTGGGTCTGCGTACGCCCACCAAGTGAGCATGGACTTCGTTACAGGCCTGCCGTTGGTGGACACGTAGGTTCGGAATCGCTCAGTAATATTTGCGCGATTGAAGTGGTGGTTAGGAAACTCCACCGGGCGGTGCTCCACGATGTTGATCATCTCGGGATACACTGGCGAACGCAGCGCGTTCACGCCGGGACGCTCAATGGCGTAGGCGAAAATGAATGCCGTGATCTTGTTTAGAAAGCCGTAGAGTGCCTCGTCGTCGAGGACACCCTTGCTGTCGCTGTTGGCAAGGAACCAGACGCTTAGCAGATAGGTCCACATGCCGTTGGGGGCGTAGTTCAGCACGAAGAGCCTGCGGAGCACGCGCTCGCTGAATCCTTCCTGCGCGTCGACGCGTTTCCAGAAGCCGAGCAGGGCCTCGAGATCGCCGAGCGTGGCGTCCTCCTTGAGTATGGCGTAGCCATCGGCACCGAAGAAGTCGCGCAACGATGCGGTGGTCGTGTCGCGGATGCCTTTCTTCGCGCGGCGGTAGTACATATAGCGCGTAAATAGCTCATCGGTTGGTGTACCGCGCATGGGCCGGAAGATAGCGTTCGCTCCCTCCTCGAGCCCCTTCCAGCGACGGATGAACTCATCCTTGCGCCCCGTGTCGGAATAATGCTTGTAGAACTGGCTCTTGAAGATGTCGGCATCTGAGAGAGGCAACCCTCGGTCGTTTAGAGTCGAGAAGATGCGTAGCGCGGTGTCCTGCGACTCCGCTTCAATGGGCAACAGTATCACATTGTTGATGACGCGTGTGGCCATGTAGACGGTGTAGGTGGGCCACTCGCTCACCAGTTGCTCAATTTTCCTCTGGAAGAAAGCAAAGTTGCGGGCATAGGCGCTTTTCCAGCCATCGCCTACATTGCCCTCTCGTAAAATCTCGAGGAATTCATTTTTGTCGTTGTCCGATGCAACCTCGGAGTCGATCTTGAGACGCTCCATGTCGGGCTCGTCGAACTCGTCGGTCTTCCATACGCAACGGGCGATTGCCTCGCGCATCTTCACAGACTGCTTATCCTTCATGTTGGTGAACTTGTCGTAGAACGCGCGGAGCAGCAGCATGATGGTGGTGAGGCGTTGCTGGCCGTCAATGATCTCGAGTTGGCCAGAGAGGTTCTTAAAGGTGACGATGGGTCCTAGGAAGTATTCGTCGTTCTCGCTGTCGAAACGCTCGTAGTCATCGCCTGGAAAAGCGAACGAGAACAGGTCATCCCACAGCGTTGCGCATTCATCCTCGCCCCAGGCGTAGGGCCTCTGGTAGTCGGGGATGAGGAAGTCTGATCGCTTATCGGTGAGAAGATCGCGAATCGATCGCTGGTCGATGTTGAGCTTGGACATGAGCTGTACCTTCCGCGCGGGAACAATCAAGATGACACGGATTATATCGCCGAAGTCGTCATTCGCTCTATTGCTGCGAGCTACTGAATCTAGCAACCGCTGGCCAACCCTTACGGTTTCATGTCGTGATCCATATCGGCGCCGATCAATGCCCGTGATGCTTCTGCTTGCACCTTCTTTGGAGAGCGCGAACGAGAGATGCGATCTGCAGACGACTGAATAGCGCCATCTGTTTTGGTTACAACAAAATGCGTGCCGAGCGCCTGCGGCATGAAGGAGGGAGTCTTCGCCTCGCCCATCTACTGGTTTGATATCACTGCGCAGGAGAAAGCCGCCATCGACCGCCTGTACGCCTTCGGTGCCACGGGCTTCCCGTTCACCAAGACGGCCCTTTTGCTCGATAGCCACAGCGAGGGCGTCTATGATGCGGCGATTGCTATGTACAGGGCCACATGCGCGTACTGCAAGTGGGAGGACCAGGGCATTGTCACCATTAGCGGCATGACCGAGCGCGACAGCATGGCCTCCTCGCCCAAGTTGGAAGAGGTGCGAGAGCTCGCTCGCAAGCTCGCCTAAGGACAAGAAGAACGCATGGCAATCGGTGTTGGTGGAAAATGCTTGCTATCCTTACCAAGAGGAATGCTGATTGCCATGCGTTGATGCTTCCGCGGACAATTCCGGCGTGCTAAAACGCCTTCTCGTTCAAGAATTCCCTGAACGCGGGAATGTCAAAGCCAACGAGACCACGCCCGCGCTCTCCAATGACGCCGTCCTCCAGGAGGCGGCGTTTGTATTGGCTTGCGTAGTTGCTGGCGACGCCCATGCGTTTGGCTATCTCCGAGACCCTGCTGGGGCCAGAATCGGGCAGCATCGCGAGCAAAAACTCAATGTCTTTATCGGAAAGCTCCCGATAGGTAGTTTCGAGAATTCGATCGCGCAGCTCCATGCGGGCAAGCAGAGAACCCTGCTGTACATCAGGTGCACTGATTTTGGGCGAGTTCTCCGAAACATCCCATGTGCGATATCCGACGAGCTGCATCATATAGGGAAATCCGTCGACGGCCTTCACGGCATCCTCGAGCGCTTCTGGCGTGATTGAGCGGCCTCCGGCCTCAACGGTTTTGCGGAATGCGTTTGCAATTTCAACGTCAGTGATTCGTCCCAACTGATGATATTGGGAACGCCTAAGGAACGAGACGGAATCGTTGCGCAGCAACGCCGATACTTTGTAGGGCAGTCCTGCCATGAGTAGGGCAACTTTTTTACCTTCGCGTACAAAGTGCTGGTAAACAGAGGCAAATTGAAGCATTTCTTCGAGACCGACGGTGACTTCATCGATGGTGATGAGAAGTCCGATGTCATGTTTTTCGAGTTGCTTAAAGATGCCATTCATGCGCGTGCGCCAGTTGCCCTGAGCCTCTTGAGCATATGTCCAATCGATGCCCACTGGGCCAATTTGAACACCGTTTATGCGCGCGTGAGGCTGTGAGAGGTAGCTATCTGCGGCTTCTTTGGTTCGCTCGATAATATCTTCGAGCATGCCTGGCATGGCGGAGACATTTGCTGCGATCCAGCCGTGTTCAAGCGCCGTTTCTGAAAGGAGCGAGAGAAGCGCCGTCTTGCCCGTTCCCCTTGCGCCAGTAAAAATGGTTGACAGGTTGGGATCTCCCGGGCCGTTGATAAAGCCACGGTTGATGTCACGCAGGATATGCTCGCGACCCGCTAGAAAGGGAGGGACGCTTCCAAACGTCGGGGTAAAGGGGTTCTTGCTGTACTC
>DBFZVF010000231.1:0-9081 GCA_048519165.1 Collinsella sp. | reverse complement strand
GGGCCATCAGGTCGGCCGCGACCACCATGGGCTTGGCCGTGGCGTCGGCCAGCACGCAGACCTCGGAAGGACCGGCGACCATGTCGATACCCACGTCACCCGAGACAATCTGTTTGGCAGCGGCGACAAAGGCATTGCCCGGGCCGGTGATTTTGTCGACGCGCGGAATGGTCTCGGTACCGTACGCCAGTGCGGCCACGGCCTGGGCGCCGCCCACCATATAGATCTCGTCCACGCCGCCGAGCTTTGCCGCGGCGAGCGTGTAGGGGCTGATCAGGCCGTCCTTTTGCGGCGGGGTCACCATGACCACGCGCTTGACGCCGGCGACCTTGGCGGGAATGGCATTCATGAGCACGGTGGAGGGATACTGCGCACGGCCGCCTGGCACGTAGATGCCGGCCGCTGCAAGCGGGGTCACCTTAACGCCGAGCATCGTGCCGTCCGGGCGCGTGGTAAACCAGCTCTGCTCGACCTCGCGCTGGTGGAATTCGCGAATCTGGCGCGCGGCCTTCTCGAGCGCGGCGACAAAGGCCGGGTCGAGGCCTTCGAGCGCAGCATCGATCTGCTCCTGCGGCAGGCGGAAGCTTTCCAGCTCAACACCGTCAAAACGCTGGCAGTAATCGCGCACCGCGGCATCGCCGTTGGCGCGCACGTTGGCCACGATATCACGGGCGGCATCGACGATGTTTTGCGGCAGCACGCCCTTGCGGTTGAGCTGATTGGTAACAAGGCGCTCGCCGGGAGCAAGTTTGATGGTCTTCATATCGGTATCCCCTATCGGTCGAGGTTGCGTTTGAGAAACGAGAGACCAGGCGGCGGCGACAATCGCCCCGCAGCCCGGATATGGGGGCGCCCGTGCGTGCTCGCGCTATTGTGCCGAGCCCGCGACGGGCTCAAAATGCTTGTCCTTCACGGCAGCTGCCAGGCGATCGGCCAGGTTGCGCACGCGCGGATCCAGGCGTGCGGAACCCGGGTTGACGAAGAAGCGCGCCGTGCAGTCCATAATGCGGCCGGTGATGACCAGGCCGTTGTCGCGCAGGGTCGCACCCGTGGCGGTAATGTCCACGATGCGGTCGGTCATACCGACGATGGGGCCCAGCTCAATATTGCCGTGCAGCGAAACGATGTCGGCATTCACGCCACGCTCGGCATACCAGGCGCTCGCGATGCGCGGGTACTTGGTGGCCACACGAAGCGACCCGCGGCGGGCATAGTTGCGCTCGGCCTGGCCGGCGCGCCATGCGGGCTCCGCCTCAATAAAGGTGCACAGGCCATAGCCCAGATCGACCAGCTGCAGCAAGTTGAGGTCGGCCTCGATGAGCGAGTCCCAGCCGCAGATGCCGCAGTCGGCGCCGCCGCACCCCACAAAGGCCGGCGCGTCGCTGGGGCGCACGATGACAAACTCAATATCGCCGACCGCGCCCTCTCCGGCACGCGTATCGCGGCCGCGCACGATCAGGTGACGGCCGGGATCGCGCAGCTCAGAGACGTCCAGACCCGCGGCCTCGAGCACGTCGAGGGTATCGGCCTTGAGCGAACCCTTGGGCACGGCGATGCGCAGCGGGCCCTCGGCGCCACGGCCCACGGCGTGATCGCCATCGGAGGCGGCGTCCTCGGCCGAGGTGCGCGCGGCCTCCAGGCGCTCGAGTGAAAAGGCAAAGCCCGCCGCCGGCACCTCGATGCCGTCGCCAAATGCGCCGGTAAAGATGGAGTCGTAGCGACCGCCCGAGCCAACTGGATCGGGCAGCCCGCCGGCGTAAGCCTTAAAGACAAGACCCGTGTAATAGTCGAAGGAGTTCATAATGGAAAAGTCGAAGGACAGCACCTGAGCGTCCTCGGGCGCCAGGCCCTCGACCAGCGCGCGCAGCTCACGCGTGAGCGGCGCGACAATACCGGCAGCCGCCAGCAGCGCATCCACGCGATCGAGCACTTCGGCCCCACCATGCAGGCGCGGCAGTTCGCTGACGGCGGCCTTAACGGCATCGGTCTCGGCGCTTGCCGCCACGCGGGCATCGAGGCCCACAAAGTCGTTGGCGTGCACGCAGCGCAGGGCCTCAGCGGCCAGATCGCGATCCTCGCACGCCGCGAGCAGCTCCTTAAACGGGCGCACGCTACCTGCGATAATGCGCGCATCGGGCAGCGCCAACTTGCGAACGGCCTCGGCCACCAGCGAGACGATCTCGACATCGCCCGCGGTATCGCCCGCGCCGATGAGCTCAAAACCCAGCTGGGTAAATTGACGCGAACCGCCGGCATTGCGCTGGCATTCGCGAACCACCGGTGCCTCGTAGCGAAGGCGCAGCGGCAAGTCGGCCGCGCGCATGCGGGTCGAGACCAAACGCACGATCGGCAACGTATTGTCGGGACGAACCACCAACAAGCGGCCGTCATCGTCAAAAAGCTTAAACGGCGTGTCCGCGATACGGCCGCCCTCCTCGAGCGAGCCCTTGTCCTCGAGCAGCGGCGTCTCAACCGGCAGATAATGATGCTCCCTAAAGCAGCCCTTCACCGTCAGCGCAATCTCCTCGCGCGCCTGAGCCTCCTCGGGCAATATGTCCCGGAATCCCCACGGTGTGGCCGTCATCTGGTGAGCCTCCTCATGCTGTGTTGCATACAGAACAAACGACCGGCATAGCTCCGCCGGTCTTTTGGGTACTTTAGCATACTAGAGTGCTTGCGGGGAAAATCCTTGTCCGCAGCTCACACCGTATTCATTTGGAAACATAGGGGCAGACGCTCAGCTAAATCTGACGATTATCTAGGCCAACCAGAAACCATATCCCGTTTTTCGTCTAAAAACTGGGATGCAGTTTCCGCTGAGGACCTTTTCCGAACTGCTTCTGCAGCGGCTGTTTTGGCTCCGGGACCGCGTCAATCGCATATCTTTATGGCGCCTTTATCCTACACATGTTGTATAACTACCAAATGTGGAATATAACAAAGAGCAAAACATAGGCTGAGCGTTATGGAGGATTGAGGTTGAAAGAGAAGCTATTTCGATGGGTCGTGAAGCACCGCAAACCCATCATCGCGTTCTATGCGGTGGCAGCACTGGTATGCCTGTTCCTGCGCTAGTTTGTAGGCGTTAACTACGACATTACGAGCTATCTGCCCGACGAAGCGGCGTCGACCGTCGCTCTGAATACCATGGGTGATGAGTTTGAGGGTGACATTCCCAACTGCCGCGTTATGGTGCCCAATGTCTCGATCGCTCAGGCGCTCAAATACAAGGACAAAATCAAAAAGGTCGACGGCGTCGAGGAGGTCCTATGGCTTGACGACGCGGCAGATATCGATCAGCCGCTTGCCACGCAAGACAAAGACACCGTTGAGACCTATTACAAAAAGAACAACGCCCTGTTTACGGTGACGGTTAATTCCGAAAAGGAGATCGAGGCAACCGACGCTATTCGAGATATCGTGGGCGACGAGGGCGCCATTACGGGCTCGGCCATGTCTAACGCGCTCGCCACCACATCGACCGAGCAGCAGATCAGCATTATCACGGTCGCTGTCATAGCGATTATCTTCGTGATTCTGGTCATCACGACTACCAGCTGGGCCGAACCCATCCTGGTGCTGCTGGGCCTGGGCGTCTCGGTGTTTATCAACTGGGGCACCAACCTCATCTTTGGCGAGATTAGCTTTGTCACCAACTCTGCGGGCTCCATTTTGCAGGTTGCCATCGCGCTGGACTTCTCGGTCTTTTTGCTGCACCGCTTTAACGAGGAGCGTGGCCGCCACGGCAGCGTTGCCGAAGACATGGTGCAGTCGTGCTGCCTGTCCTCGGTCGCCGTGTTTTCGAGCGGTTGCACGGTCTGCATCGGCTTTATCGCGCTTGCCGCCATGCAGTTTAAGATCGGCCCCGACCTTGGTCTTGCCCTTGCAAAGGGTATCGCCATCAGCCTGGTATCGGTCTTTACCTTTGTTCCTTCGATGTTCGTTCAGTTCGATGGCTTTGTGCAAAAATCGCAGCACAGGCCCTTTGTCCCGCCGCTGGGTAAGTTCGCCCGTCTGGTGCTCAAGGTCTGTATCCCCGCTGCCGTCGTGATCCTCGCCGTGGTTTACCCTGCGCGTGTGGCATCGACCTCCAGCGATATCACGTACTACTACGGCACTTCGCACATTTTTGGTTCGGATACGCGGCTTGGTCAGGATATGGACAAGGTCAAGGAGGTCTTTGGCAACTCCGATACCTACGTTGTGCTCGTTCCCCGTGGAGAGGTGAGCGAGGAGCAGGCACTCTCCAATGAGCTCAAGGCGCTCCCCGAGGTCAAGTCCATCCAGAGCTATGTTGACGTTGCGAGTCCCTATATCCCCACGGGCATGGCCGAAAAGGACACGCTCGATCTGGTGGAGGGAGAGCACTACAGCCGTTTGGTGCTCACGGTTACCGCGCCCTACGAGGGTCCGAGTACATTTAAGCTGGTCAAGAAGATTCGTTGTATCGCGGACAAACATTATCCGGGTAAGGCAATGCTCGCCGGCGAGGGCGTGAGCACCACCGACCTTAAGGACACCATCACCGTCGATAAGGGCAAGGTCGACCTCATCGCCGTCGTGGCCGTGTTCGCGGTCTTGCTGCTGGCCACCAAGTCGCTGAGCCTGCCGATCATCTTGGTGCTCGTGATTGAGACCTCGATCTGGATCAACTTTGCTGCACCGCTCTACACCGGCATGCACGAGTTCTTCCTCGCCTACTTAATTGTGAGCTCCATCCAGCTGGGCGTTGCCGTCGACTACGGCATCCTGATTGCTGACCGCTATCGTGAGGACCGCGTGACCATGCATAAGCGCGAAGCGCTACTCGAGACCATGGAAGCTTGCACGATTCCTGTTTTGACCTCTGGATCGGTTCTGCTGATCAGTGGCTTCCTGATCCATGCGATCTCGAGCCACGGCGTGCTCAAGCAGATCGGCTGGTTCCTGGGCGTCGGCGTGAGCATCTCCCTAGTCGCCGTACTCTTTGCGCTGCCGGGTTTCCTGTATGTGCTCGATGGCCTCATCGGCAAGACCACGCTCAAAGCTCATTTTTTGCCCAAGGATGCCCAGGATCCGGTTTCGGATACCACCGAGGCATCGGCTGCGGACGGCTCCGCTCAGTAACGTTTTACAAAGCAGTTGGAAGGAATACCGCAATGCATACCCATACCACTGATACCGCTTCGAAAGAGCTCAAAGCCCAACGCGATCTTGTACGTCGTCCCCATAAGCGCATCGCTGCGCTCGCTCTTGCCGCCGGTCTGACCGTGGCCCTTACCGTTCCCGGTGCCGTTGTGTTCGCCGACGGCGTAGGGTCGACGAGCGCTGCCTCGGCTACGAGTGAACAGATGGCGACGGACTCCGATAACAGCACGCCGGGATATAAGAAAAACCAGGTCGTATACGTCAAAACCGATGCCGACGGCAATCGCACGGGTGTTTACGTGGTCAATAGCTTCGAGGCCAATAAGGGCGTCAAGATCGACGATGCCGGCACCTATAACAAAGTGACCAACCTATCGACGACTCAAAAACTAACGGACGACAGCGGGTCGGTTGCCGTTACGGGCCAGGGAGTGCAGGACTTTGTCTACCAGGGCGATCTGGACAAGAACACTCAGATGCCGTGGAACGTCACCGTGGCATACCAGCTCGATGGCCGCGATATCGACGCCAAGGATTTGGCGGGCAAGAGCGGCAAGCTCACCATGAAGCTCAAGGTCGAAAAGAATGACGACTATACCGGTGGCGATTATGCCGATAACTACCTGGTTCAGATTACCGGTCAGCTTAAGGATGCCGAGGCACACGATATTGAGGTTGAGGGCGCCACGGTTGCTGCCAACGGCTCCAACACGCAGCTTACCTACATGGTGATTCCCGGCAGCACCGGAGACTACACCATTACGACCGATGTTGAGGATTTTGAGTTTGATGGCTGGCAGATTGTCGGCGTGCCGCTGAATCTTGCCATCGATGTGGACTCGAGCAGCATGGATACGAGCCAGCTCGTGGAGCTCTCCAACGGTATTGCTACGGCCAATAGCGGTGCTGGCCAGGTTGCCGACGGTGTCAAGACGCTCGCGGCCTCGCTTGCCACGGCCAATACCGGTGCCGGCACGCTGTCCAGTGGCGCCGCTGCGCTCGCGGCGGGTACGAGTCAGCTCAACGCGCAGGTCCCCACGCTGGTCGAAGGCGTGAGCAACCTTAATGCCGGTGCCGAGGGGGTTAATGCCGGTGCCGTGCAGCTTAAGGGCGGTGCGTCCGATCTTTCGGCGGGCCTTTCCAAGCTGCAGGGGAGCGCACAGCAGATCTCGGGCGGCATAAGTGGAATTGCCGCTGGGTCCGATACGTACGTCGACGCGCTGACGCTGGGCAAGCAGGCTCAGGAGGCAAACCTTGCCAAGGCGCAGGCTGCGGCCAAGGCGGCCCAGGACGCCGTGACCGCTACGTCGGGCAACGCCTACAGCGCGCTGTACGGGCCGCAGGGTCTTACGGCGGCGCTCAGCGGCGAGGGGCAGTACCTTGCCGGTGCACAGCAGGCGCTCGGCGGGGCAAAGCAGGCCGCGAGCGCCATGGGCAACGATGCGGCAAAGGCTAACGCCGAGAGCGCAAAGGCTGGCGCCGAGAGCACCGTTGCATCTATTGCCGCTGCCAAGGCGGCGGTCGCCGATGCTCAGGACGCGCTGGATAACGCGGCCGATCTCGACTCCGCCAAGGCTGCGGCAGCCAAGCTAAGCGAGGCTACGGCACAGCTGGATGCCGCCACCGCAAGTGCCGGCAGTGCTGCTACCAGCGCGGGTGCCGCCGCCACGGCGGCATCGAGCGCCGATGCGACGGGTCTTACCGCGCTTCTCGATTCTGCATCCAATGCCGTTGCGGGCGCGCAGGGTCTTAACACGCAGGTGTCGCAGGACCTTAAGGGTGCCGAGTCCATGTTTGGCACGCTTACCGATCAGGTTACGACTTTGGCCCAGGCGGCCGGCGCCCAGGGCGGCGCCCAGGGCGGCGCCCAGGGTGCCGTCACCGCGCTCGATAGCGCCATTCAGGGCTACACCACTGTCCAGGATGGCCAACAGCTGAGCCTGGCCGGAGCCATCGCCTATATGAACAGCGCGATCAACCCGGCAAACCCCACGGCCGTGAACCCCGGTCTTGTCGCCGGTGTTGGCTCTGCAGCAACGGGCGCGGGTCAGCTGAGCGATGGCGCCGCGGCTCTTGCCGCGGGCACCGACCAGCTTGCTGCGGGCACACAGCAGCTCAACGGTGCCACGCCCGCGCTTGCCAACGGCGCATCACAGCTCAACAACGGTGCGGCGCAGCTCAAGACAGGTGCTGCTAGCCTTGCTAGCGGCATGAATCTTCTCTCCTCGGGTGCAGGTACGCTTGCCAGCGGCGCATCCGAGCTCGGCAACGGCATGCAGGAGCTTACCGACCGAACGAGCAATCTCGATACTCAGGTCATCGACACCGTTAAGGACAAGATCGAGGAAATGCTCAACCCCGGCTTTACGCCGACGGACTTTGTCAACGGCGAGCAGGGCGGACATATAAATCGCGTGCAGTTTATCTATATGACGGGCGCGATCAGCAAGTAGGCAGCCGCGCCCTTGTGGCGATTGGCATCGATAGCAAGTTATGAGGGGAGGGGCCGTCGGGCATTGTCTCGGCAGCCCCTCTTTGCTGTCAGCGGCCACTTCGCGTCTTTGCAGAAGCTGTACCGCAAGATTTGTGTTTGGAAGGAGACGCGCTTTCTGCAAGGGGCGAAGCGCGGAAAGCATGTCCCGGATTTGATGCTCGGAACGGGATGAGCTTTCCGGATCGGACCCCAAGCGGAAAGCGCGTCCCGTTTCGGGGCTTCAGAATGGGACGCATCCGGAAACCGCATCCCACTCTGAGCCGAAATTCCGGGATGAGATTTCCGCCGAGGACACCCTGCGCCGACGGCAACGCAAAAAGGGCGCCCGCGCGAATGCGGACGCCCTTGTGTAGGGTCGAGATATCAACCAGCCAAGATATCGGCCCTGCGGCCAGCTCTTAGTAGTCGAACTGGTGGTAGTAGCGGCGGTACTTGAGGTTGTGCTTGGTGACCAGCTCGTAGTTGCGCGAGAGGCGGTCGGTGGTCAGCACGGACAGGATCCAGGGGGACACGATGACGCGGAAGTCGTCGTCCAGGCCCGGGATCGCGTACTCGGCGGTGTCGATGATGACGTAGTCCTCGTCGCCGGTCACGCCGCTGGTGAGGAAGGCGCGGACGCGCTCGTCGAGGGCGCGGCACTCGTCCTCGCCCATGAACAGGAACACCGGGACGCCGGGCTCGAGCAGCTCGAGCGTGCCGTGGAAGAAGTCGTGCGAGGTGATGTGGCGGATGCGCTTCCACTGCATCTCCTCGAGCAGGCACATGGAGTACAGGATGGTCTCGCCCCACAGCGCGCCCGAGCCGATGAACATGGTGTAGTCGGCCAGCGCGTACTTCCTGGCGAGCTCCTCGGCGCGCGGCTCGAAGCGCTTGCGGATGTCGAGCATGTCCTTCCAGACGTCCTTCGTCTGCTCGATGAACAGGTCGAACTTGGGGAAGCAGCCGCGGCGGTTGAGCAGGCGCAGGCCGAAGCAGTCGGCGAGGTAGTAGCCCTTCTCGCAGCCGCCGGCGCCGTGGTCGGAGGCCATCATGACGCAGTTCTCGGCGCCCACGGCCTGCCCGATCTTGCCCTCGGGGTTGGTCATGGCGAAGACGCGCACGCCCATCTCCCTCATCTTGCCGACGGCCTCGAGCACCTCGGGGGTGGTGCCGGACTCGGAGGCGGTCAGCACGACGGACCTGTCGGTCATGCGCTTGTGGCCCATGACGTTCCACTCGGCGGCGTGGATCAGGTAGACCTCGAGGTCGCGGTCGCCGAACTTGTTCATGAGGTACTCGAGCTGCATGAACTCGTCCCAGGTGCCGCCGACGCCCATCAGGAAGACGGCGTCGTAGCCCTCCTCGTGCACGCGGTCGGCCAGGGCGGTCATCTTCTTGCCGGCCTCGTAGACGTTCCTGCCGTCCTCGAGGTAGCCCTCCTGGTCGAAGTGCATGATCTCGATCTTCTCGGTCTCCTTCAT
>DBFZVF010000230.1:0-2937 GCA_048519165.1 Collinsella sp. | reverse complement strand
CGTACGGATACGTGCGGAGCCCCTCGTTACGATAACAAGAGTCGATTAGAAATCGATGTCGGTGTCGTAGTAGCAGGCCTTGAGGATCTTCTCGAAGTCGGCAGCCTTGGTCTCACGCGGGTTCTCCGGCGTGCAGGCGTCGGTCTCGGCGTTCGCGGCGATCTCGGGCAGCTTGGCGAGGAACTCCTCCTCGGAAACCATCTGCGGGTTCTCGGCGTCGACCTTCACGCCACCATTCGCGTAATCCTTGATGGACTGCGGAATGTTGAGCTGGTCGTTGAGGTCGCGAATCTTCTGGACGAGCGCAGCGATGAGCTCCTCGTTGGTCTCGCCGGGAAGGTGCAGGATCTCCTTGGCCACGTAAGCATAACGCTCGGCAGCACGCGGGTCCTTGGAGTTCCACTGGATGACCTTGCCCAGGTACATGGCGTTAGCAGCACCGTGGATGATGTGACCGTTCTCAAAGGCAGCACCGGTCTTGTGAGCCATGGAGTGAACGATGCCCAGCAGGCCCGAGGAGAAGGCGATACCGGCGATGCACTGAGCCTCGTGCATGTGCTGACGGGCCTCATGGTCGCCAGCATAGGACTTGGGCAGCCACTCGACGATCTCGCGGATGCCGTGCAGAGCGTTGGCGTCGGTGAACATAGAGGCGCAGGTGGAAACGTAGGCCTCCATGCAGTGGGTCAGAGCGTCCATGCCGGTATGAGCGCACAGCTTGGCGGGCATGGTGTAGGTGAGCTCGGGGTCGACGATGGCGACATCAGGGGTGATGTTGAAGTCGGCCAGCGGGTACTTGATGCCCTTGGCGTAGTCGGTAATGACGGAGAAGGCAGTAACCTCGGTAGCGGTACCGGAGGTGGAGGAAATGGCGCAGAAGTGAGCCTTCTGACGCAGCTCGGGGAAGCTGAACGGCTGGATAATGTTGTCGAAGGACTCCTCGGGATACTCGTAGAAGACCCACATGGCCTTAGCGGCATCGATGGGCGAACCGCCACCGATAGCAACGATCCAGTCGGGCTCGAAGTCGCGCATAGCGGCTGCGCCCTTCATGACGGTCTCGATGGAGGGATCGGACTCGACGCCCTCGAACAGCTTGACCTCCATGCCGGCCTCTTTGAGGTCGGCCTCAACGTCCTGCAGGAACCCGCCGCGGCGCATAGAGCTGCCGCCAGAAACGATGATGGCCTTCTTGCCCTTGAGGTTCTTCACCTCGTGGCGAGCGCCCTCACCAAAGTACAGATCGCGAGGATTGGTAAAACGTCCCATACTGTGCCTCCTAAACAAGCCCCTCTTAGACTTGCGTATATAACGGAGCACCCGATTGGCTCCGTTAGGACCGTTTTGCGCGTTGCCGGCGATGACAATGCGCGATGTCTAAACGTCTCAACGCTCAGACAAACACTATTCTACCGTTCTGGTTGGTCAGTTATTCACCTAAAGCCGACAATGATGAAACGTTTTTTCTATCCCTGAAGACCCTTGTGGGGCATTCATACTCCCAAGCTGGGCAAACGTTTTATCAAGGTTGACCACATATCCCGGGCAGGACTGTGGCCCTCCAAAATGCGCCCCGTTCGCCGCCAAAAATCGACCGTTTGCGGCACCGTGATACCACTCAGTCGTCCAAGGTGCCGACATTTGTGCGACATCCGTCTTCGTGGTGCAAAGGTGCATGTCCAAGTGCGGCACCCCCGGTGTGCCACATGCGGGTAAACTAGAACCTTATATAGAGACATTTGAACCCTAACCGCAGCAAAGGAGGCCCCATGGCATTCGATCCCATTCAAGAGGATTGCCATCGCCTCGTTCTTGAGGCCTTGCGCCGCGACAATATCCCGCTCACCGACGGTGCCGCCGTAGAGCGTCTGATGGAACAATTCACCCGCAACCCCGCGCCGCTCATCGTGCACGACCGCGACCGCGCCGGGCACCTCATTGCCAAGGTGGTCGAGGCTGTCGACTACCGCATTCCCTTTATCCCTGACGATACCCAGGCAGAGCAAGAAGAGGCCGCTGCCGAGAACATGCTTCGCGAGGCAGCCGCGCTCGACCCCACCAACTGGGATGCCCAGCGCATGCTGATCGCCCTCACCGCCAACTCCAACGAGGAGTACGTACAGTACTTGGTATCCAAGCGCGATGAAGTCGAGCACGACCTGGCACTCAAGATCGCCTCGGCGCAGGACCCCTACGAGCGCGAGGCCGCAGGCGACCTTATGCGCCGCCCCTACCTGCGCTGGCTTGCCGCCCTTGCGTCGCGCGCCCTCATTAGCGGCCGCTATCGCATGTCGCTCGAAGCCGCAAACTGCAGCCTCGACTTTGCCCCCAACGATCCGGCCGGCGTCCGCCACACCGCAATGCTCGCCATGGCTAAGCTCGAATACCCCGCCGAGGAGCTCAAGCGCTTTCGCTCTGCCCACTCCGTGCCCTATCTTGCCAACACGCCGCTACGCCGTCGTCCCAAGGACGCGGAGCGCGACTTGGACCCATGGACGCTCATCGCGCTGATGAGCGCTGCCTGGCGCGAGCTGGACTACGAGGGTGCCGAGCACTACTTGCGCATCCTTGCACGCTCGTGCCCACACGCAGCCGAGGCGCTCTATTTCCAAACCGAGTTTCCCGATGGCGTCTATGCCCGCGTCAACGTGGGTGTGGGCTCCACCGACGAGCTTGTCCTTGCGCTGTCCGAGGCGACGCCGGTACTGCAGGAGGGCCTGGGCGCCCCCGACAATGCCAGCTTTGCCGCCTGGGTCGCCACCAACGATATCGTGCGTTCCCAGATCGACGAGCGCATCCTGCGGGCGGCCGAGCAGGGCTTGCCGTTTAAGGGAGGAGACCGCCTTGGCGCGCAGACTGTTGGGGGCGACGCGCGCCGTGGTCGCGCGTCCCGCAACCTGGCGCATCTCCTGCGTGGTCGCGGCGCCACCTAGGTGC
>DBFZVF010000229.1:0-9713 GCA_048519165.1 Collinsella sp. | reverse complement strand
CAGTACTCATATTTGATGTTTTTTGACCAGCAGGTCTCCCTGCCTTAGCAAATCTAAGGCAAAACGGGCTCCAGACCGCTGAATCATGCCGCATAGGGCACGTCCGCAGTCCGGAACTCGGTCCAAATTGAGTTATTGCGCCGCGTTAGCCCAAAACACCCGACAGGATCTCGATCAGACTGTCCACGTCGGCTTCCTCGCAGACGAGTGGCGGCAGGAAACGCAGCGTATGCGCACCCGTAGCGTTGATCACGGCACCGGCGGCCAGCGCGCGGGCAACAACACCATGCGCGTCGCCCGCGGCATCATCCAAATCACAGCCGAGCATCAAGCCGCGACCACGTACCTCGGTCACGTGCGGCAGCTTGGCGAGCTTTGCCTCCATATAGGCACCCACCTTGGCAGCATGCTCGGCATAATCGCCACGCACAAGCGCGGAGAGCGTCGCGGCACACGCCGCGATGGCCAAGCAGCTACCGCCAAAGGTCGAGCCGTGGTCGCCCGGCTTAAACACGTCGGCAATCTCCTTCTTCGCCACGACGGCACCCATGGGCACGCCATCAGCAATGCCCTTGGCAAGGCTCATGATGTCGGGCTCCACGCCATAGGTCTGGAACGCAAACGGCTTACCCGTGCGGAAGATACCGCACTGGACCTCGTCGGCGATAAGCACGGCGCCCACTTCGTGTGCCAGGTCGCGCGCTGCCGCCATAAACTCCTCGGTCATGGGGTGCACGCCACTCTCACCCTGGATCGGCTCGAGCATCACGGCACAAATTTCGCTCCCCAGCTGCTTAAAGATCGCACGCAGCTCGTCAACATCGTTGGGCGTGCAGGCCACAAAGCCACCCGGCAGCGGGCGGAAACTGTCCTGCAGCCAATCCTGCATGGTAGCGGCAATGGTCTCGAGCGTACGGCCGTGGAAGCCGCCGCGCATGCACACGATGGTGTTGCCGCCATTACCGGCACGCTTGGCATACAGGCGCGCGAGCTTCATCGAGCCCTCGTTGGCCTCGGCGCCAGAGTTGGCAAAGAAGGTCTCCCAAACCTGCTCATCCGCAGCCGGGGCACCAAGAGCAGCTGCCGTGGTCTCATCGCCGGCGACAATGGCATCGGCAAGCACGCGCGCACCATCTACGTCGTCGTTAGCAAGCTTGGACAGCAGCGCCGCGACCTGTCCGCGCTGCTCGATGTAGAAATAGTTGGAGACATGCATGAGCTTTTTGGTCTGTGCTTCGAGCGCCGAGAGCACAGCCGGGTCGCCATGACCTAGGCTGCACACGCCGATGCCGGCAAGAAAGTCGAGGTACTCACGGCCATCGTCGCCGGTGAGCTTCATGCCGTGACCCTCGACAAACTCGACCGGAGAGCGGCCAAAGGTATGCATAACGTAATGGGATTCAAGCGATTGCTGAGCTGCAAGTGACATGAGATGCCTTTCGTTGGGCGCCAGACGGCGCGGGGCTATGGGTGCAGGAATGGGGCGGCTGAGGGTCAGCTAGACCGTCTGAAGCTTCTCGACCTCGTCAAGGTTCTCGGTCAGACGCGCAGCAAACGTCGAAAGCGGATGCGGATGCGTATCGAACTCGTAAGCCGTCTCGGTGGAATGGATCACGGTGCCGACGCCGGCATCGGTCAGCAGCTCCAGGAGCAGCGAATGCGGCGTAGTACCGTTAATGATGTGGGCACGAAATACGCCGCCGGTAAGCGCATCGACGGCCGCACGCAGCTTAGGAATCATGCCCTTATCGACCTCGTCGCCGTAGAGCATTTCGTTAACCTCGTCGAGTGTTAGGTTGGAGATAAGCGAGTCCTTGTCGCTAAAGTCCTTGTACAGGCCATCGACATCGGTCAAAAAGATCGCCTTATGCGCGTGGAGCGCCGCGGCAACGGCACCGGCGGCGGTATCGGCGTTGATGTTGAAGAAACCGCCGTCCTCCCCCGCCGCGACGGTAGCGATGACGGGGATGTACTCGCTATCGAGTAAGCGCTCGATATAGTCGGTGTTGACGTGCGTCACTTTGCCCACGCGACCGAGCTCGGGGTCGAGCGACTCGGCGATGAGCGTGCCGGCATCGCTGCCCGACACGCCCACGGCCAGGTTGCCGTGGTGGTTGATGGCAGCAACCAGCTCCTGGTTAACCTTGCCGCCCAGCACCTCGCGCACGATATCCATAGTCGCCGGCGTGGTCACGCGCTGGCCGTTCTTAAACTCGACGGGAATATCGTAATGGCTCAGCGCCTCGTTGATAGCCTTGCCGCCGCCGTGCACGATAACGGGGCGCATGCCGATGATCTTGAGCAAAACGATGTCGCTCATCACGTCGCGGCGCAGCTGCTCATCAACCATGGCGGCTCCGCCATATTTGATAACAACCGTCTTGCCGGTCAGGTTCTTAATCCACGGCAGTGCCTCGAACAGCAACTGCGCGGTTGCTTCGTTGGACTCGCTCGAGCGACAATCGCGTGCGAATTTCATAATCTGCCTCGTCTTTCGTATCGTTATCGCGCCGTGCTCCACCGTCCGCAATCGCGGCGAGATGCGCAGCGTGCCTGGAATCTAGGAACGGTAATCGCCGTTGATGGAGATGTACTCATGCGTGAGGTCGCAGGTCCACACGGTCGTTGCCGCGTCGCCTGCGCCCAGGTCGGCCGAGATCACGATCTCGGGCGCCTCGAAACGCCGTAGAGCCTCGTCCTCGTCAAAGGGAACAGTCAGACCGTCGCGACAGACAGGCATGCCCATCATGTCGATGGAAACGTCTTCCTGATTAAACTTCACCCCGCACTTGCCAAGCGCCATAGCAACGCGGCCCCAGTTGCAGTCGTGGCCGGCGATGCAGGTCTTAACGAGCGGCGAGTTGGCAACGGCACGGGCGGCGATATCGGCCTCCTCGTCGTTCACGGCGCCGGTAACGTTGACCGTAACAAGCTTGGATGCCCCCTCACCATCGGCGGCGATATTGCGCGCCAGGCTCTCGCACACCTCGTGCACAGCAAATGCCAACTCGTCAAAGGCATCGGAGCCCTCGACGATGGCCTCGGCATCTGCGGCTGCAGCGCCAGAAGCAAGCATGATACAGGTGTCGTTGGTCGAGGTATCGGAATCGACCGTCACCTTATTGAAGGTCTGCTTAACGGTCGAGAGCAACAGGGCGTGGAGCGCCGCCGGCTCGACGGGGGCATCGGTAGTAATAACCGCGATCATGGTGGCCATGTTGGGCATGATCATGCCCGAGCCCTTGCACATTCCGCCTACCGTATAGACATTGCCCGCATGACCCGCAGCCTCGCTGACATAGGACACGGCGTACTCCTTGGAGTGCGTGTCAGTCGTCATGATGGCGCGAGCGGCATCGGCGCCACCGTGGGCGGAGAGCGCCTCGTAGGCAGCAGGAATGGCGGTCTCAAACGTGTCGATCGGCAGAATCTGGCCAATCACACCCGTGGAGGCAACCAGAATCTGCTGGGGTTCGCAGCCGATAACCTGCGATGCGATGCTGCACGTCTCGCGCGCGCATGCAAGGCCGGTCTCACCCGTGGCGGCGTTGGCATTGCCAGAGTTGACCGAAACGCCGGCGATGACGCCATAACCCTTGTCGGCACCGCCCAGGTTGGCACGGCTCACCTGCACGGGCGCCGCGCAAAAGCGATTGGTGGTAAACACGCCGGCACCGGGACAGGGTTTATCGGGCACGACGAGCGCGTAATCCAGACGCTCGGGGTTCTTGCGGAACCCAGCGTGGATGCCTGCAGCCTTAAAACCAGCCGCAGCCGTAACGCCACCCTCGACAGCGCGAATCCTGATATCAAACAGCTCGGTATTCATCGTCTTCATGACTCCTTATGTCAAACAAAAAACGGACATCGGTTGGTGCGCCATGCCGGTCGTAATCATGAGACCAGCTTAAGAGTGGCGCCCCACTCGATGCCCGACTACCAAATCGTTAACAATCGAATGTGCTACACCGGGCACGCCACTGTGGGCAAGCCTCGTCGCTCGTCAAAGCCAAAGACGATATTGGCGCACTGGACCGCTTGGCCCGCAGCACCCTTGCACAGATTGTCGATGACGCCCGTCGCCACCAGAACGCCCGCGCGCTTGTTGAGCGCGAGGCCAATCTGGGCGGCGTTGGTTCCGACGACCGAAGCCGTCTTGGGCTGCTGGCCGGCGTCGAGCACGCGCACAAAGGTGCGTCCAGCGTAGAACTGCTTGTAATAGTCGACGACATCCTCAAGAGCCAGGGAGTCGATGGCCTGCGGCGTGAGCGGCAGCGTCACCGTGGAGAGCAGGCCGCGCTTGAGCGGCGCCAGATGCGGGGTAAAGACGACGCGATCGGTTAAGCCAAGGATTTGCTCAATCTCGGGCGTGTGGCGATGTTTACCCACGCCATAGGCCTCCAGGTTTTCGTCCGCGCTGCAAAAGTGGGTGCGGGCGTTGCAGGACTTACCGGCACCCGTCACGCCGCTAATGGCATCGACGATTACGGGGCCGTTCTCGGCAACCCAGCCGGCGCGCACGGCGGGAGCGGCAGCAAGGCTCGTTGCGGTGGGATAGCAGCCGGCGCAGGCGACCAGCACGGACTTGCCGTCAGCATAATCGGATGCGGCGGTCTCTAAGTCCTGGCAGAACAGCTCGGGCAGGCCGAAAGCGCGGGTCTTGAGCAACTCGGGGCTCGTGTGCTCGGCGGCATACCATGCCTCAAAGACAGACGCGTCGCTCAGACGGTAATCGGCCGAAAGATCAAAGCAGGAGACGCCCGATGCAAGCAGCGTGGGCACCTGTGCCATGGCAGCCGTGTGCGGCACGGCAAGAAAAACCGCATCGCAGCTCTTGAGCTCGGGGGCGTCATGCGTGGTGAAAACCAGATCGCTCACGCCAGCAAAGCTCGGATACACCGCAGACAGCGGCTGGCCGGCATCGGCGTTGGACGTAATGGCAACAAGTTCAAACTCGGGATGGCCGAGCACGAGGTGAATGAGCTCGGCTCCGGCATATCCAGCCGCGCCGACGATTCCAACCTTTAAAGACATATCAGACTCCTTGTCTGCGATTTATGCACCGATGCGCATTTCTCAGCGGTCGTTATGAGGTGGGTTGAAACTTTAGCACCAAAAGATGCATGAACACGTAAATGACTTGTATATTCATGCATTGAAACATTCCCGACACATTCGCTTGAAGGAATTGACAAATGGAGCGGGCCCCGTATTGACCGGCGCTCCTAACGGCGCCGGGCAATACGGGGCCCGCCCATGCGAAAACCAAGTTGTTAGGATGAGCCAGCTGGCTAGAGCTCGACCGGCACCCATTCGTCGTGATTGCAGATAAAAGCCTCGGGATCCTCGACGCTAAAGAAGACGAGCGTGGGGTCGTTAGGCCCCTCATAGTGCTCGCTCAAGCGCTCAAGATGTTTCCATCCTGCCTCGCGCATTTCGCTCGAAGCCCGGTCATCCAGACCCGCACGTCCGCGCAGAATCAACCAGCCATGGCCCGGCCACCAACTCGTGGCCTCAAAGCGCTGGTTTTGCAGCAGCTCCTGCCACACATCTTTAGTGCGCGCTGTCACAAACCACAGCTTGCCGTCCTGGATCTGTGCAAACGAGAACGGACGCACATGCGGCTGCCCGTCCACGCTCGTCGCCAGATACCACGCCGGCACCGACGTCAGATACTCCAAAACCGTATTCAATCCGTCCACGTTTCCTCCTGTACTAGCTAGTTTGGGAACCTGGTTTGTGCTTGCTAGAGCTCCAGGCGCTCCTCGCTGCCGTCGATATCACAGAAGCGGGCGGCGATATTGCGCACCGAGAAGAACGCAAGGCGACCGTCGTTGGCGCTATCGTGTTGCTCGCCAATGCCCACCATGTGCTTAAAGCCTGCCTGGCGCACTTTGTCGCTCACGACCGCATCGTCCTCGAGCGCGGCCTCGCCAGTTAACACGATCCAGCACTCCCCCGGCTTCCAGCCCGAGAGCTCAAACTTGGGATTCGCGCTCAACTCCGCCCACACGTCCTTATCGCGCGAGGTGCAAAACCACAGCTTGCCATCATCGACCATGGCAAACGAGAACGGCCTCACGCGCGGCTGATATCCGTCCGTCACGTCGATCGTGGCAAGATACCACGCCGGAATACGCCTAAGATACGAACAGGCGCGCTCGAGCTGCGCCGTGCGATCGTTGTCGGTCATAGGGGCCCCTTTCCTGCGCTCGAATCGCGCCTAAACAAGTTGAAGATTGATGACGATGACGCAGATGAGCAGCAACGCCGTCACCACCGCCGCCAACGCGTCGCCGCGGCCAAATGCAAGCGTATGCAGGCGCGTGCGGCCCTGCTCGCCGTGATAGCAGCGTGCATCCATGGCAGCAGACAGCATCTCGGCATGGCGGAACACGCCCGTGAACAGCGGAATCGCCACACTGCCGAGCATGCGCACGCCGCCGAGCGGACCGCCCGTCACGCGCGCGCCGCGGCTTGCCTGCGCATCGGCCGTCTGCTTCATCTCAGTGGCAAACTGCGGCATAAAGCGTAGCGCGATACCCATGATCATGCCGAGCTCGTGCGCAGGAAGTCCCACACGCGCAAACGGCGCGAGCAGGCGCTCAAAGCCCGCGGTGAGGTCGAGCGTCGGCGTGGTGAGTGTAATGGCGCTCATGCCGGCCATCATCAACGTCAGGCGGCACGCCATAAAGGCGGCAGAACGCAGTGAGTCCTCGCTTATCTGCAGAAAGCCGAGCTGCCACAGGATGCGCCCACTCTGATCGGTAAACAAGTTGAGCACCGCGACCACGACGACGATTGCCAGCAGCGGCGCCATCGATGATAGGACCCGGCGCAACGGCACCCGGGCCATGGAATAGACCAGCACGACGAAAATTGCGACAGGGGCCAGTCCACGGAAGCCGCCGACGGTCAGCGTTGTGATTAAAAACACAAAGCCCAGGAGCAGCTTGGTGCGCGGATCCAGGCGATGGATCGCACTATCGCTCGGATAGTAGCTGCCAAACGAAAACGCCTCCATCAGCAGCCCTCCTCTCGCACGACCGTTTCGGATTTGGCCTTGTCCGAGACGTTAGAAGAACCGTCTGAGCGACCGATCAGCATATTTGCCAACTCGTCGGCCAACGACTCAACCGTATAGAGCCCGCCGCGGCGCAGCGGCACGCCCGCCTCCGTAAGCGCCAGCGCCATACGCTGGGCGGCGGGAATGCCCAAGCCGATCGACTTGAGCTCATCGGCATGCGCAAACACCTGCGTGGGGGTTCCCTCGGCAAACACCGTGCCTTCGTTCATTACGACGATACGGTCACAACAATTTGCCAGGTCATCCATGCTGTGCGAAACCATGACAACGGTCAGGCCCTCGCGATGGAGTCGATCGATGAGCCCTAGGAAATCCCTGCGCGCACCCGGATCGAGCCCCGCCATGGGTTCATCGAGCACCAGGACTTCGGGCTCCATGGCGAGCACGCCGGCGAATGCCACACGCCGTTGCTGGCCGCCCGAAAGCTCAAAGGGACTCTTGTCGCTGACCGTGGAAAGGTCGAGGCCCACGCGCGAGAGCGATGACTCGACACGACGGTCGACTTCATCTTGCGGCAAGCCAAGGTTATGCGGACCAAACGCCACGTCCTGCGCCACGGTTTCGGCAAACAGCTGACGCTCAGGATATTGAAACACCACGCCGACCTTGGCCTTAACCGCGGCGGCGTCTTTCTTGTTTGACAGATCGAGCCCCAGCGCGCGAACGGATCCCTCCTGGGGGCGAATCAAACCGTTGAGATGCTGGACCAGCGTCGACTTACCCGAACCGGTATGACCTGCCAAGCCCAGGAACTCGCCACGACGCACCGTCAGCGATACATCGCGCAGCGCCCACGGGCTGCTTGGGTCGTTTCCCCAGAGAGCCTGTTTGTTCGATTTGCCCGCAGTGGCCGAGCGCTTGTGCCAGCGGTGGCGCTCGCGCGGACTGAGCGAATAACTGTACGAAACATGGGATAGTTCGATGACGGGCTCCGACGCGTTGTCCTCGTTGTCTACCGGAACAGTGCCGTCAGCGATTTCCAACTGGGATACGGAAGACTGCCCCGCGATGCCTGCTCCACTTCGCTCGGCATAAGCCTGCGCAATCTCGGCGACCATATCCGCCTCACGCACCTGCGCGCAAACGGGCACGCCCTTCACACGAAGTGACCTGCCCAGACGACACGACTCCGGCATATCCAGGTTGAGCTGCGCAAGCTCATCCGCCCGCGTCAAGATTTCCTCGGGCGTACCGAGCATGGCAACGTGCCCCGCCCGAAACACCGCGACACGATCGGCCTCGGCGGCCTCCTCCATAAAGTGCGTAATCATCACGATAGTCATGCCGCGATCGTGGAGCGCATGACAGGCCTTCATAAGGCCCTTGCGTCCGCGCGGATCGAGCATCGAGGAGGCCTCGTCCAAGATAAGCACGCGCGGCTCCATGGCAAGTACGCCGGCGAGCGCCACGCGCTGCTTTTGTCCGCCCGAGAGCGCATGGGTCTCGTGGCGCTCAAAGCCCACCAGGCCCACGCCCTTTAGCGCCTCACGTACGCGCTGCGCAATTTGCGCCGATGGCACGCCAAGGTTTTCGGGACCAAACGCAACGTCATCTTCGACAAGCGTTGCCACCAGCTGATCATCGGGATTCTGGAACACCATGCCCGCGGTCGAACGAATGTCGTAGACCAACTCGGGATCGGACGCATCCATGCCGTTGATGCGTACCGTGCCCGCGTCGGGCTGCAGCAGTGCATTCAGATGCTTGGCAAACGTCGACTTGCCCGACCCATTACCACCGAGGATGCAGAAAAACTCGCCGTCCTCGATGTTCAGATCGATGCCGTCGAGCGCCGGCGTGACACCGTCATAGCTAAAGGAAACGCCCCGACACTCAATCATGCGCGACCTTTGACCTGGTCCTTTTTAGGCGTGATGAGGTTGGAGACCGCCTTATACACCGCAAGCGTCAATACCGAGTTAAGCACGGTCTTGATAAGGTTGAACGGCAACACGGCAGGAACCATGAGCGGGGCGATCACATCGACCGAGCCATACCAGAACCATACGCCAATGGTAAGGTTTGCGACCATAGACAACACCGTAGCGGCAATAACGCCGAGCACCAGACCAATCACGGCGCCCTTGTAGGTGTGCATCTTTTGGTAGACGATTGCCGCGGGCAGAATAAAGCCCAGCGTAGCGACCAAGTTCATAAGCGCGCCGACCCAGTCGCCCGTGGTGAGCGCATGAATGACGATCACCATGGCGGCAACAGCTGTGCCGGCACCAGGGCCATACGCAAATCCACACACCATCGCCGGCACCAGCGACGGGTCATACGTCAAAAACGGCGCCGATGGAAGAATGGGCAGCTGCACATACATAAACAGTGCTCCCAAGGCACACATCAACGCCATGGTAACGAGCTGTTTGGTGCTCCACCTATTCGTGTTCTCAAAATGGATATGCTGCGACTGTTCAGACATTAAGATCACCTGCCTCTTTCATCCGGACTCTAACCGTTGGTACTGGGGTCTCACCAGTTCAGCCGGCATGCGAACCAACACACGCACGGGTCGCGGACTCATCGGCTCGGTCGCAGACGCCTCGTCTGCGCCACGGCACCCCTTTGGCACCGCCCGATTTACCGCCAGTGGGGAATTCCACCCCGCCCTGAAACAGCA
>DBFZVF010000228.1:0-5343 GCA_048519165.1 Collinsella sp. | reverse complement strand
GGGCTGTACTTTGCCGATCTTCTTTCTCTTACACGCTAAAAACTGAAACTTCATATGCTCGATCTACTTAAAACCGCAACGGCGGTCTTTTATCAACTTATATGTCGGAACGCGTCTTTGCAAGTACTTTTTTGCCTTTGTTTCAAATGGGGTGGTTTTGCAACCGTCACGCGCCACGCTATGCGAACGTGCCCCGGCTCGGATAAGATGGTGCGATCGAGTTCTACCGCGCTCACCGCAAGTGGTCTTTGCTGCTGAGATAGGTCATGGCCGAAAGGGGCCCGTATCCGTTGGGATACGGGCCCCTTTTCTGTTGTCGGCCAGATACGATGGGTCGCGTGACGTCGTCAGAGGTCGAATTCGACCGCTAACGACGTTGTGCAGCTCATCATTTCTGGTCGCAAACAGTAAAGGGGCATGAGGGTGTATTGAGGGGGGATGTCTTGCTGTCGGCATCCGCGTGCGGTGCCATTCGCTGTCCGTAAATTATACGTTTACGGCTAATTTCATACCACTTGTCGGAATGCGGACGCTGTCCTTGCATGCCGGGCGTACATTGAACGTGGTTTTTCGCGTGAAGCCACGAATCGGTTGCCAGCCCTGAACAAGGAGGCCCAGCATGACGCTTGCCAAACCCATCAATAAATACATCGACTATATCGATGCCCCCGAGGACACGTTTGAGCAGTATGTCGAGAAGGCGTTAAAGTACAACTTTCGCTGCGTATTTGCGAACCTGCAGGAGTACGAGACGGGCCGCGCCATGCTCGAGGGCTCTGACATCATCCTTGCCGGCGCTATCGACTTTCCCCAGGGCACTATGACGCTTGAGGAGAAGCTTGCGAGGTTTGAGGAATACGCTGCGTGTGGCTTTACCGAGATTGACTACGTTTTGAATCAGGGGTCGATCGAGAACCGCGATTTTGATGCCATCGAGCGCGAGATGACTACCATTGCTGATTTTTGTCGCGCGCATGGCATCACTGACAAGGTAATCGTCGAGATGTGCAAGCTGGACGGCGACGACGCCGCCAAGCGCCGTGTATGCGAGATCGCGCTGGAGGCCAAGCCGGGATTCCTTAAGACATCGACCGGCAGAAGCTTTGGCGGTGCTAAGCTCGAGGACGTGCGGCTGATGCACGAGGTGCTCGGCGATGCCGTGGCAATCAAGGCGGCGGGCGGTATCCATAATTACGAAGAGGCCTGCGCATTCATCGAGGCCGGCGCCAGCGCGTTAGGTGCATCGGCGGGCATCACGATCGTCGAGGGCGCACCGACGGATGAGCGTCGCTAGCAGACGTATTTGACCTGAGCGATAAAGCTTCACGACCACACGCTGTTCATGTTCGAGACAATATGACTTTTTGCCCGTTGTAAACGGAGTCGCGATGGGTGTTCTGTATGATGGCTCAGACAAGGTTGTTCAATGACAGGGAGGCATATATGGCAATCAAAGCCATCGCGATGGATATCGACGGTACACTCACCAACGATCAGAAAGTGATTAGCCCGCGTACGCGCGAGAAGCTGCTCGCGGCGCAGGAGTCGGGCATTAAGCTCATTTTGGCTTCGGGCCGTCCCGCATGGGGGCTGCACGCCTTGGCGCAAGAGCTCGACCTTCAAAACCATGACGGTCTGCTGGTGGCCTTTAACGGCGCACACGTCGTCGATGCCCAGACCGACGAGGTGCTGTTCGATCAGGCTATGCCTGCCGACGAATTGCATCGCCTGATTGATCACCTGCGTAATTTTGACGTGATCCCTATGATTTCGCTCGGTCGCGATTTGCACGTCGAGGACTCGTACCATTGCATGATCACGCTGCCTGACGGCTCGCAGAAGAATATCGTCAAGTATGAGCGCGACGCGTGCGATCTTAAGATTCGCGAGGTGGAGAGCCTGCATGAGGTCGCTGATGCTTATCCCGTGGACAAGCTGCTGACGGCGGGCGATCCGGCCTACCTGCAGGCGCATTACGAGGAGATGTATGCGCCCTTTAAGCAGACGCTTTCGGGCATGTTTACGGCCGACTGGTACTTTGAGTACACGGCGCCCGGTATCGACAAGGCCCGCGCACTCGAGGGTGCCCTGCCCAAGCTCGGCATCGATGCCAGTGAGGTCGTATCGTTTGGCGACGGCCAGAACGACAAGTCCATGATTGAGTGGGCCGGCACCGGTGTTGCCATGGGTAACGCCGTCGAAGAGGTTAAGGCTGTAGCCCAGATGGTGACCGCCGATAACAACGAAGATGGCATTGCGGTGACGCTGGATAAGCTGCTGGGTTAGAATCGCCGATTAATGCATGGCTCGGGCGCCTGCTTGCGGGCGTCCTTTTGTTAGGGAGGGTGCCGTGTCCGCATTTCCGTTCGACGCCGTTATCTTTGACATGGACGGCGTCATTGTCGATACCGAGTATTACTACTTGGGCGAGACTGCTGCGTTTGCCAAGGAGCTTGGGCTTAATCTGACTCAAGAGGAGTTGAATGGGCAGGTCGGTACCTCGCATCAGTTCTTCCTGCATATGCTGGTCGATTGGTTTGAGCGCGCCGGTAAGGGGCACTTCACTGGCGATGAAGCGTTGGCCCGTTGGGATGAGTGGGCGCATAAGCGTCCGCGCGACTATCAGGCTTTGATTAACCCAGGCGCCGTGGATACGATTCGAGAGCTGCCGCGCCGTGGCGTTCGCGTGGCGCTTGCCAGCTCGTCTCCCATGGATAGCATCGAGGAAGTGCTCAATGCGTGCGGGCTGTCGGATGCCTTTGAGTATGTGGTGAGCGGCGAGCAGTTTAAGGAGAGCAAGCCCGAGCCCGACATCTACCTGCATGCGCTGGACCTGCTGGGGCTGCCCGCGAATCGCTGCTGCTGCGTTGAGGATTCGGTGCCTGGCATCACTGCCGGCAAGCGAGCCGGCCTGACGGTCATTGCCAAGCGCGAGGAGCGCTTTGGCTTTAGCCAGGATGCCGCGGACAAGATCATCGACCAGCTGCCGGAGCTGCTCACGCTTTCTTAGGAGCGCGGTAGTTGCGCGTTTTTCGGGTCTGATGAGTAAATAGCCAACATTTTGGTGCGACACCTAGCATACTTTAAGCTAATGCGGGCTTAAGGGCTTGTTGAATGCTCTTAAGCCCGTTTTAGAATTAATTGTGCTGGGAGAGGGTATATGCCACCGACTGAAGGGCCAACTGACGGTAAAGCAGCGATACCGCTGTACCAACAGGTCATTGATATCATTAAAAACGAAATCAACTCCGGCGCCTACAAGGCAGGCGCGCGGATACCCAACGAATTCGAATTGGCTGAGAGCTATAAAGTTGGCCGCGTTACCGTGCGACGTGCTATTGAGGAGCTCGTCCAGCAGGGCTATCTAACGAAGCGACAGGGGAAAGGCACGTTTGTCAATGCCCCCAAGCTCAAGCGCAAGATTCGCCAGAAGGATGACGTTCAGAGTTTTTCGGACGCATGCCGCGTTAACGGAATGGAACCGGGGGCGTGTGTCATTTCGAGAAAGATACTGCCGGCGGATTCCACCGAAGCACATTTCTTTGGTGTTCCCGTTGGAACTGACTTGATTTGCGTTGAGCGCGTGCGTACTGCCGATGGCGTCCCCGTCATGCTTGAGAACAACATATACGTTTACGAGGACAACGCCTATCTATCAACGGCGCCTCTATCTAACCAATCCATTTTTGAGTTCGTGCGCAACCAGACTGGCCGCATGCCCGCGTTTACCGACCCGTGCACGCTCGAGATCGCGTGCGCATCGCCCGAGGTCGCTCGGTTGCTGGCGGTTCCCGTTGGCGAACCCTTGTTTTATATGGAAGCCTTCTTTTTCGATGAGCAACGGCGGCCGTTTATCATCGGTCGTCAGCGGATCGTTGGGTCTCGCTACGTTTTTGACATCTAGGACATTGCGAATGGAAACGCCCGGTGGATCATCTCACCGGGCGCTTCCATACCGTTCACGGCGCGAACGCGACCGTTCAACCGCGTTGCGGCAATCAGTTTGAAATTATCTTGATGACGGGAAAAGCTGCTGGTAATCTATAGAACGTCATAGAACGTTTGCCTTATGCAAGCGTTGAAGCGAGATGCGATGCAGTCTCGAGTTCTTTGGAGGTATCTATGTCAGATACGAAGGCGAAGAAGACAAACAGACGTTTTAAGTTCAAATTACCGCATGTCTATACGATCATGTTCTTGCTGATCGTTGTCTTTGCGGTCCTGACTTGGATCGTTCCCTCGGGTCAGTATCAGCGCAAGACGATTTCGACAGCGGCGGGCGAGCGCGAAGTCGCCGTTGCTGGAACCTATGAACAGGTCGATAAGAACTACACCGATTCCGAGACCGGCGAGACCATCAATCTGGGTCAGGATATCTTCGCGGTCCTGCAAGCGCCCACTAAGGGCATCCAGGAGGCTGCCGACGTCGTTGCGTTCGTCTTATTGATTGGCGGATCGTTCGCAATCATCACCAAGACCAACGCTTTGAATGCCGGCATGAGCCGTGTGATTAAAAAGCTCAAGAACAAGGACATCCTCATCATTCCCATTACGATGACGTTGCTGTCCATTTGCGGCACTACGTTTGGCATGTCTGAGGAAGCCCTGCCGTTCTATGCCATCTTCATTCCCATCATGATGGGTATCGGTTATGACTCGATGACGGCATTCATCATCTGCTTCCTTGGTCCTAACCTGGGATATTGTGCTTCGACCATCGACCCGTTTAATGTTTTGATCGCCCAGGGCATCATTGGCATCGAGGGCAATCCTCAGCTGTGGCTGCGCGCCGTTTCTTGGGTCATCTTTACTGCCGTCGGTATCGCATGGGCCATGCGCTACGCTATGCGCGTCAAGAAAAACCCCGAGTCGTCCATTACGTACGAGGACGACAAGCTCAAGCGTGTTGAGTTTTCCGTGACTGATGCCTCCATCGAGGAAGAGTTCACTACCCGTCAGAAGCTCGTACTTATCGATTTTGCCTGCGGTATGGGCATTATCGTCTGGGGTCTTGTTACCCAGGGCTGGTACATGAATGAGATTTCCGCCGTGTTCCTTGGCATGGGCTTGCTTGCCGGTATCCTGGGCGGTCTTGACCAGCAGACGATCGCTGAGGAGTTCGTTAAGGGTCTCGCCGATTTTGCGTACGCTGCTATCGTTATCGGTATCGCTCGCGGTATTCTGGTCATCGCCGAGGGCGGCATGATCATCGACACCATCCTCCAGGCGCTCGCTACTGCGCTCGCCGGTGCACCCGCTGCCGTCTACACCACGTTTATGTATATCGTCCTTGGCCTGCTCTCTTTGCTGGTTCCCTCGAGTTCTGGACTTGCGGCGCTCACC
>DBFZVF010000227.1:0-12007 GCA_048519165.1 Collinsella sp. | reverse complement strand
GCCCCAAGGTGGCCGCGCTCACGCTGCTGCTCGACTGCCTTAAGGGCGCCATCTGCGTTCTTATCGCCCGTCCGCTCATCGCGAGCGTGGGCTATGGCTTTCCGCCGAGCATCATGGCGCCCGGAGCCCCCGGCGACTGGATGCTCGGCGTCATTTGCCTGGCAGCGGTGTGGGGCCACATCTTCTCGCCCTACCTCAACTTCCATGGCGGCAAGGGCATCGCCGTGGGCTTGGGCGTCATCCTCGCCTGGTACTGGCCCATCGGGCTTTCGCTGCTGGGCATGTTTATCGTGGCCGTCGCCATCACCAAGTTTGTGTCCGTGGGCTCGCTTGCCGCGGCCATCGGTCTTCCCATCGCCGCTTGTGCGGTCTTTCCGTACGGCAGCCTGGAACTTAAGTTTTGTATGGCGATGATTGGCATCACCGTGGTGTGGGCCCATCGCGCGAACATCAAAAAGCTCATGACGGGCAAGGAGTCCAAGCTCTCGTTTACCAAGCGCGTCACCGAGCCCGACGATAAGTAGGAGAGAGTCATGAATGTTGCGCTGATTGGCTCCGGCTCCTGGGGAACCGCAGTCGCCGGCCTTGCCGCCGCGCGAGCCGAGCGCGTGATCATGTGGGCCCATAGCGAGCAGACGGCCGCTGGCATCAATGGCGAGCACCGCAATCCCCGGTATCTGATGGGCTACGAGCTGCCCGGCAATGTCGTCGCCACGACGGATCTGGCGCAGGCGCTCGACGGCGCCGACGCCATCATCTTTGCCGTGCCCTCCACACACCTGCGCAGCGTATGCCATCAGGCAGCCCCCTTCATCGCCGCCGACACCCCGGTACTCTGCCTCACCAAGGGCATTGAGCCCGAATCTGGACTGCTCATGAGCGAGGTCATTGCCAGCGAGATCGGCAACGAAGCGCGCGTGGCGGCGCTCTCCGGCCCCAACCATGCCGAGGAGATCTGCCGCGGCGGACTTTCTGCCGCCGTCATCGCCAGCAAAGACGCGCAGGTAGGGGAGACCTTTAAGGACCTGCTCCTGTCCACGGCCTTCCGCATCTACCTGTCGCAGGATATGACCGGCGTCGAGGTATGCGGCGCCATGAAAAACGTCATCGCCATCGTGTGTGGCATCTCCGCCGGTACCGGTGCGGGCGACAATACGCTCGCCCTTATCATGACGCGCGGCCTGGCAGAGATCAGCCGCCTCGTGCACGCCCGTGGCGGGCAGGCCATAACGTGCATGGGACTCGCCGGCATGGGCGACCTCATCGCCACCTGCACCTCGGAGCATTCGCGCAACCGCACCTTTGGCTACGAGTTTGCCCACGGCGCGTCACTAGACGAGTACCAGGCACGTACGCACATGGTGGTCGAGGGCGCCGTCGCGGCACGGAGTGTGAGCGAGCTCGCCCGTTCACTGGGCGTAGACATTCCGCTCACCTTTGCCGTGGAGCAAACGCTCTACAACGGTGTTACTTTGGATAGGGCGCTCGAGATTCTTACCGATCGCGTCCCCTCTCAAGAGTTCTACGGACTCACCGACTAGCGCAGAAAGGCTACTACCATGGGTTCCATTAAAATCGCTCCGTCTGTCCTTTCGGCCGATATGGCCAACCTCAAGGGCGAGCTCGACAAGATCGCCGGCGCCGACTACGTGCACTTTGACGTTATGGATGGCCACTTTACCGGCAACCTCACCTTTGGCGTTGACATCCTCAAGGCCGTCAAGCGCTCAACCGACGTGCCGGTCGACGCGCACCTGATGGTCTCGAACCCCGACGAGACGGTCGATTGGTATGCCGACGCCGGTGCCGATATGATCACCGTGCACTACGAGGCCTCCACGCACCTGCACCGCACGCTCACGCACCTGCAGCAGCGCGGCGTCAAGGCCGGCGTGGTGCTCAACCCTGCCACGCCCGTCTGCGTGCTCGAGAGCATCATCGACGTTGTCGACATGGTGCTGCTCATGAGCGTGAATCCCGGCTTTGGCGGCCAGAGCTTTATCCCAGGCACTCTGCCTAAGCTCCACGAGCTCAAGGCCATGTGCGAGCGCCACGGCGTATCGCCCATGATCGAGGTCGACGGCGGCATTTCTTCCAAAAACATCGCCGAGGTCGTCAAGGCCGGTGCCAACGTGCTCGTAGCCGGTTCCGCCATATTTAAGTCTGAAGATCCCGCCGCCGAGGTTGCGCTGCTGCAGAAGCTGGGCAACGAGGCCGCACAGGAGGCATAAACCCTTATGACCGCAGGTCAAAACCGCATACCCGTGAATCTTGACTATGCCGCCTCGACGCCCATGCGCGCCGAGGCGCTCCTTGCGCAGCGCGAGTACGACGACAGCGAGCTTGCCGGCGTCAACCCCAACTCGCTGCATTCGCTCGGCCGCAAGGCCGCTGCGCGCCTGGAAGTGGCGCGTCGCGAGATCGCCCGCAGCTTTGGCGCGCGCGTCCGCCCGTCCGAGATTATCTTGACCAATGGCGGCACCGAGGCAAACCAGCTGGCACTGCTCGGTCTTGCCGAAGGCGCCCGTCAGCACGACCGCAAGCGCAACCGCGTGATCGTATCTGCCATCGAGCACGATTCGATTCTGGACAACCTGCCGCTGCTGCGTGCAGCCGGCTTTACCGTCGATCTGGTGCAGCCCTGCCGTGCGGGCTACATCGAGCCTGCCGTGCTGAGCGACTTGCTTGGCGACGACGTCGCGCTCGTGAGCATCATGGCCGCCAATAACGAGACCGGCGTGGTGCAGCCCATCCGCGAGCTGGCCGCCGCGGCGCATACCGTGGGCGCCCTGTTCCACACCGATGCCATCCAGGGCTACTTGCATATTCCGCTCGATGTCACCGAGCTGGGCGTCGATGCCACGACCGTTGCCGCACACAAGATCGGCGGCCCTGTAGCATCCGGCGCGCTCTACCTTAAGAACCGCACGCCGCTGCGCCCCCGCATCTTTGGCGGCGGTCAGGAAGCCGGACGACGTGCCGGCACACAGGACCTGCGCACGCAGCTCGCCTTTGCCGCTGCCGCTTCCGTGTTGCTGCCGAATGTGGGCCGGGAGCGCGCGAGGCTGCAGGCCCTGTCCGATAAGCTCTACGCCACGCTTACGGCCCATCCGCGCATTCACGCAACCATGGGCGACTATGCGCATGCCGACCGTCTGCCCGGCATGGTATCGATCTACATTGACGGCATGGACTCCGAGGAGCTTATCATCAAGCTCGACGCCGCCGGTTTTGAGGTATCGGCAGGCTCGGCATGCTCGAGCGGCAGCATGGACCCCAGCCACGTTTTAAGCGCGATGGGCATCGGTCGCGAGCAGGCGTTGGGCGCACTGCGCATTTCCTTCGATGACCGCGTGAATCCGAGCGATCTGGACGACTTTGCCCAGACGCTGCTCTCGATCGTAGGTGCCGCATGATCGTCTCCGAGCTCGAACGTGCCCTGCTGGCGCGCTACCCCAAGGCGGACGCCGAGGGCTGGGACCACGTAGGCTTATCCGTTGGCGACCCCGACGACGAGATCCGCGGCGTGGCCTGCGCACTCGACGCCACGAGGGACAACGTGCAGCGTGCCTTGGAAGCCGGAGCCAACGTGTTGCTCACGCATCATCCCGTCTACATCAAGGCACCCGAGGCATTTTGCCCGGCCGATTCCGCGCGCCCCCAGTGCAGCGCTGCGCTGTACGAGGCGGCCCGCAGCGGGGTGAGCATCATCTCGCTCCACACCAACCTGGACCGCTCGCACGAGGCGCGTATCTGCCTAAGTAAGCTGTTGGACGCCGCGCCCGCAAGCTCGCTGGAGCACGTGGACGACCCCGAGGCCTGCGGCCTTGGCGCCTTGGCGACACTCGACGAGCCCTGCAACCTGCGCGACCTTGCTGCCCGTGCCGCCACGGCCTTTGGCAGCGACCCGCGCGTATGGGGCGAAGCCGAGCACCCGTGCCGCACCGTCGCAATTTTAGGCGGCTCCCTGGGCGACTTTGGTGAGTTTGCCATCGCCGCGGGCGCAGATGTTATTGTGACCGGAGAGGCCGGCTACCACGTTGCGCAGGACCTTGCCTTGCGCGGGTTGCCGGTGATCTTGCTCGGCCATGACCGCTCCGAAGAGCCGTTCGTTGATATATTGATGAACTCTGCAGTTAATGCCGGGGTCGACCCCCGTCATGCGATTAAAATATTGAACCCTTGCCAATGGTGGACTGTGACAAAAGGAGAGAACTTATGAGCGCCGGCGCTACGCTACTCAAGCTGCAACAGATCGATTTGGAGCTCGCCCGCAACAAGAGCGAACTTGCCAATATGCCGGAGCTCAAGGAGCTCGCTTCCAAGCGCAAGACCTACGTTAAGCTCAAGGCCGAGATGACCAAGCTCTACGCCCAACGCAAGGACCTGGATATTGAGCTCGACGATCTCAACACCACCGAGATCCAGACCAATAACGCCATCGAGGCCGCCAAGAAGCGCCACGTTGATGGCTCTGACTACCGCGAGGTTCAGGACCTTGAGAACGAGCTCGCCACCCTGGCCAAGCGTCTGGACAAGATCGAGCACACCCGCAAAGATGTCGTCGTCGCCCACAAGGAGGCGCTCGACCGCGAGACCCGCGCACAGGCCATCATCGCCAAGTTCGAAGAGGGCGTAAAGGCCGACACCAAGGCCGCCCGCGCCAAGGCCGCCGACCTCCAGACTCAGATTGACGCCGCCACCAAGGAGCGCACCGCGCTTGCCGCCACGCTGCCGACCGACGTGCTCACCGATTATGAGCGCCTGCTCAAGCAGTTCCGCGGCCTGGCCGTCGAGACCATCAAGGGCAACATCCCCACGGTCTGCCACACCGCGCTGCAGGCGTCGTCCATGAGCGACCTCAACCACGACGGTAGCGAGATCGCGCACTGCCCGTATTGCCACCGTCTGCTGGTGCTTCCCAGCAAGGAAGCTTAAATGATGACGGCGGCATCCAACAATTCAATGCAACTTGAGGGAAAAACGATCCTGCTGGGCATTACCGGCGGGATCGCCGCCTATAAGTCGTGCAATATCGTGCGCCTGCTGCAAAAGCACGGCGCGCGCGTCAAGGTCGTTATGAGCGAGCATGCCACCGAGTTTGTGGGGCCGCTCACCTTCCGCGCGCTCACCAACGAACCGGTCGCGGTGGGCCTTTTCGACGACCCCTCCGACCCCATCCACCACATTTCGCTGGCACAGGAGCCCGATCTGGTGGTCGTGGCGCCCGCGACGGCCAATATCATCGCCAAGATGGCAAACGGCATCGCCGATGACCTCATCTCCACCACGCTGCTTGCCACGCCGCGACCCATCGTGATCGCCCCTGCCATGAACAACGGCATGTGGAAGGCGCCGGCGACGCAGGCCAATATGGCCGCGCTGCGCGAACGTGGTGTCCATGTGGTGGGACCCGGCAGCGGCTACCTTGCCTGCGGCGACGTGGACACGGGACGCATGAGCGAGCCCGAGGACATCGTCGAGGCCGTCTGCGAGGTGCTGAACCCCGTCCCGCAAGACCTGGCAGGCAAGCGCATTATGATAACCGCCGGCCCCACGCACGAGCCGATCGACCCCGTGCGCTTTATCGGCAACAGATCGTCGGGCAAGATGGGCATCGCCCTGGCGGGGGAGGCCGCTCGCCGCGGTGCTGCGGTTACGCTTGTGCTGGGGCCGACATCGCTCGATGTTCCCCGCGGCGTGGAGTTCGTGCGCGTGCAGACCGCCGCAGAGATGCTGCAGGCGGCGCTGGGCGCCTTCCAGACGGCCGATGCGGCCATTTGCGCGGCCGCTGTCGCCGACTACACCCCCGCAGCCCCTGCCGACCATAAGCTCAAAAAGGCCAACGAACGATTGGATCACATTGAACTGGTCGAGACAGTCGATATCTTGGCCGAGCTTTCGCGCCAAAAGGGGGAGCGGTGCGTGATCGGCTTTGCGGCTGAGACCGATAACGTCGTGGAGTACGCTCGGCGAAAGCTCGCCCGCAAGGGTTGCGACGCCATTATCGCCAACGATGTCTCGCGCGCCGATTCGGGCTTTGGAACCGATACCAACAAGGCCTGGATCGTGAGCACAGCGGGTACGCAAGAACTTCCCGTACTAACAAAACCACAGCTCGCAGATACAATTTTGGACCTGCTTCAAAATTTGTAAAAAAGTTCTTGCACAAAGGGAAAGTTTCGGGTTAATATACTCCCTGTTGCGAGCGAGAGCAGCGCAACAAACAAAAGCTTCGGGACGTGGCGCAGCTTGGTAGCGCACTTGACTGGGGGTCAAGGGGTCGCTGGTTCGAATCCAGTCGTCCCGACCAGAAGTTTGCAGGTCAGGCACCTAGTGTCTGACCTTTTTTGTTTTAAGCAATTGCTTAATTTTGATTAAGCAACAGGGTGCCAAAAATCTACCTGCGCGATAATCGCTTTGTGCGGTTACTTGCGTGTTTTGCACGCGCTTGAGCCGATTTATTAACGCGATATGAATCTACATACGCGTAGCTGGTATACAGCCGAATACAGGCTGTATTTATCGCGGCGATTTACGTAGATATAGCGACTGTAACGAACAAGCGTGTCGCTGTATTTATTCCAGTAGTTCACTTGATCGGTGGACAAGTGGGCTGTTGCAACGAAACGCCAAGCGGGATGGGCTCTATACGAGGATGCCGCAGGAGTAATGGCGGGGGAGTGCGGCAGGCGCTCTGAGAGCCGCTGTGTGACCTCATTTCTCCTCAAACCGATAACCTATGCCACAAACATCAAACCGTTCGAGTAACCGCCAAAAGAAAAGCCCGCACAGGCCGTGCGGGCTTAACAGATGAATCTAGAAGCACCAAGCTGGGCAGACGCGATTCGAGTTCGTCGCGCCGTAGTTGTACGACGGATCGCCGTTGCTGTTGACATAGAGGAAGAGCGCAGAGGCGCTCGGATTCAAGGAACGCTCCCACCAAGCGACGCCAACACTCAGGCAATCGTTACCCGAATAATTGTTAGTCACCTTACCCTTGAAGGCCTCGTACTGGGTTCCTTCGTTTCCGATCCAAGAATAACCAGACCAGCCGTTATAAGGGGTCTCGACGATTTCGGAATAACTGAGCATGAACAGCTTGTCCGAGGTCGCCGTCACGGCGGCATTCTTGTCGGTTCCATCAACGTTGTTCGTCAGCTTCCTGACCGGCTTCACCTTGGATTGGAAATCGGAGGGCATCAGGTTCCAGATCTCGCCGGAGTTCATCTTCGCGCGGAGTTCCGACTTCTCCCAGCCACCGGCATTGGTGTTGGTGGCGTTCACGCGAGATTTAATACCCGTCGAGGTGGCGAGGAACGTCAGGCCCGCCTTGCCGCTACCATCGGCCAAGTCATCGTGGTTGATGCCGATAATCTTGTACTCGAGCGTCTGACCATCGATGAGCTTCATCGAGAACTTCGTCCCTGCATTCATCGCGGCCTCCGCCTTGGCGAAGGCGGACGATGCCTCGCCCTTCGCGGCGATGTCCTCGGCCACGGCCTTCTGCTCTTCGAGGGTCCAGTCCTTCGCGTCCTTGGCGATAGCCGCCTGGACGGTCGCGGAATCGGTACCTGCAGACCCTCCGCCGGATGCGCCTCCCTCGACGCCGCCAACCGTCCCATTGTTCACCGTGTTGCCGACCAGGTTGAACTGGTTGCGGATGGCTCCGGCCACGCCGGGTCCCGCGAACACGATCACCAGGCCGATGACAACGATGATCAGGACGTACTCGATGATTCCTTGGCCTCCGGAGGCGGATACCTCTAGGAGATACCCCCCCCCGGAGGTTCTGCGCCGCTGCATGCATATGCGACACTCCCTTCGCTCAGGGTGAATAGAAACGAGCTGAGCGTAGGGTTATCGCGGGAATCTGTCTTTGTCTTGCCGCTGCGGCATCTTGACTATTGCCATGCCTTGGGAAGGATTACGCCGGGTACGTTCTTGTTGGAGTCGCTATGCAGTGTATTCGGGCTGATGTTCCAGTCGGAACAATCCAGATGGAGACTCCGGCACTGCTCGGACATTCCCGTTAAGTCATATACAGCACTGAAATCGCACTTGGCACCGAGACCAGTTACGTCCACATCCGCGTCCGGAACGAATCGAAGCGGCATCCCGTTTCAAAACGTATGCGTTTCACCATGAGAGAGGGATCTGTCATGAGCTGGAAACCGAGAAAATGCATTATCGCCTTACTGACTTTGGCGACTCTGACGTGTTTCGCCGCCTTAATCGCCGTCAATATCAAACCGCAACACAATGCTTATCCCTCATCTTTGTCCATTAAAATGGGACAGGATTTCAGCCTCGGTCCATGAAGGAGACTTTCCCATATACATAGATTAAGATAATACCGTGTATGTCGAATACGAACTTGAGCATATTCCGTCCGTATTCATACTGGATGATCAAGGAAACATCATCGGCTTATCCGAAGGAGAGGAAGAACCTCTTGCCTTATTAAAGAAATACGCCAAATACAACGGATATAAAGCGGAAGGAGGCGACATCGAGTAACTATCAAAGGCCAGATTAAGGAGCCGGCCATGAAGAAATGCCTACCCTCCATCGTCTCAGCAACTCTTTGCCCCTCCCTTGTCATGACACCATTTGTACCCGTTGCGGCAGCCCATGCCGACGAGGGATCTCCCGCCGAGAGCAGCGATATCTACGTCGGAGTCAATTACGACGAAAATTACGATATATCCCTTTTTTGAGCGCGGGCGCTGCGCGGATTCATATTCCAAGGCGTGGTGCGATTCTCACGGATCTGCAAATAACCGCCCCGCCCCTCACAAGGTCAAGCTGAACGCGAAGGAGGAGGCTTGCCTGCGCGATCTCTAGCTTGTTGGCACCGCTGAAGTTATCGCCGGTCTCGTGACAACCGGTCCTAGCGGCGGCTTTTTTGCAACCGCAATGACATCGTACCGACTTTTCATTTGCATGTTCTGAAAGGAAGTTGCCATGTTGTCGCAAAATCAATCGAGATACTTGAACACAATCGGCTTTGCCCTGCTTGCATTACTCTTTGCTAGCGACCTTTTGCTGAAACCGCCCAAGGAACTCGTTTTGCTTGCCATAGACTGCATTTCCGCCCTTTACTTTACGGCAACCCTAATCGTCGGACTAAAGGAGAGGAAAAAAGGCGCAGTCGTTGCGTCCGCCGTAGGCGTGATCACAGCCATTGCATCATTCTTTATCTGACACATTGGTGATTTAGGGGCGATATCGTAGGAATACGACCGGGAGAGTCGGGACCAGATTGCCCGGGTTGCCCGGTCGGCTCGCGCGACGGCGCGGCGGTTCCACAGAAAGCTCTCCCGACTTCACGCCGTTTCTGATCGCATTGTAGACAGCCATCTCGTCTTCGCAGTCGGCGAGCACGCGGTGTGCGTCGTCGATTTGGATGTCCAGTAAATCTCGAAGGTCCTCCATGCACCAGCGTCCGAGATTTGGCCATGCGCGTTGCGCGAGCTGATAAGTGTCGATTGCGATGTTGTGGTTAAAGTCCAGGCCAAAGCCGTCCCAGGCAGAACAGCTTTGTTTCCTTGATTATCACCTTCATCCGGACACTTCCCGCATTCATCCGTGTGTGTACGGATGAATGCGGGGTTCAATACCCCGGCGGCCTAATCGGCAGACCGCCGGGAACTCTCACTCCTCGATAAAAGCCGGCACTCGGTTAGTCCTGCGCATCTTGAAATCGCCGGTCTCGTGGGAGACGTAGAGAATACCGTCCATCCCATCTCGCGATGCATATGAAAGGTGAACAGAACCGCAATCCGCTCCATCATTGTCGAGAAGATCGAACGAATTCGGATCGCTCGTTGCGGCCAAACGACCACTCATACAAGAGCCATCGTCATTACAGATTTGCCATTCCATATCTTCGCCTGCAAGAATCGCCATAGACGGCTTGGTCGCGCCATCGTTGACATACATCCCGTCTATGCCAAACCCATTTTCAGCGCCATCGATGAACGACTGCTCGGACCTATACCTCGCAAATGATGCACATAGCACCATTGCAAGACAAAGTACAAAGCCAACAATCGCTATCTCTGCATAGCTCTTGCCTATCATGTCATTCACCTCCCTCGTATGTATCGAGGTATTCCTGCTTGAGCGTCTGCGAGGACGACTTGATCTTTTCCACGAGCGTGCCGGCCTCGATGAAGTAGAACGAGTTGGTGAGGTCTGCCAGGTCGTCGAGCAGATGGCTTGAAATGAGCACGCTGCGTCCCCGCGCCACCTCGCTGCGCATCGCGTCGCAGGAGGTTTTCCGTTTTCCCGGATCGAGGCCGTTCAGCGGTTCATCGAGGATGAGGTACGGGCAATCGGTCGCTATCGCCATGGCAAGCTTTACCTGCTGCTTCATTCCTGTCGAGAGTTTACGGGTCGGCTTGTCGAGATATGGGGAGATTCCGAGGGAGTCGCAGAGCGAGTCGATGTCGGCGGCCGATTTCCACGCCTCCCTAACGAAAGAGAGGTGCTCGATGGCCGATAGCGTGGGGTAGAGATCCGCGCCGCCCGAAGAGCTCAGGTAGACGAGTTCTGCGAATTCGGCTGATCGACGTTGGTAGATTCCGTCTGCCAACAGGCTTCCCGAGCGGATGCGGGTGGGAAATTGGCCCGACAGCGCTTCAAGAAGGGTGGTTTTCCCCGAGCCGTTGGGGGCGACGAGCCCCGCCGCCGTTCCCGGGCTCAGGAAAAGCGACCCGATTGAAAGTATCGTCGTGCTTCCGTATCCCACGCTCGCGTCCAGGAGCTCGAGCCCATGGTGCTTTTTCGCGGGTCCAGCCTGTTTGGGCGAACGCGTCACAACGGCGCCGACCGCGAAAAGGACCGCGACGTATACCAGGGCCACGGCAAGCATCGATGCGCCGCCCGAACCGGAGCCAATGAATTCTGTCGGGAAGCATCCTACGTAACCCGTTGCCTCGATAGGCGAGAACACGGCCAGCGGCAGGAGCTCGAGCGCGGCGTTATGCCCCAGTGCCGAATCGGACAATAACGGGAATGCCGGGGCCGCGACAAGCAACGCGGAGGTAAGGGGGCCCGCGAGGACGCGCCTCGTTGCGGTCGATAGGACGACGGAACAAACGGATATCAAGGTTCCACCCGCGAGCAGCGCGAGAAGTATGGTCGTGAAGACGTTTCCCGCGGTCGTGGTAGTGAGCGCGCCGTTATGGAAGAAGGCGATCGGGTACCCGATCTGCCCGAAGCCGTTTAGGGCCAAGGCGTAAATGCCCCCGGGTGCGAGGCCGGCGAGGAGCATCGCGGTCCCCGCGACGATTATCGAAAACACGGTTTGGATAAGGCGCCGGAATTTGGGCACGGGCGCCTTCGCCGCCAGGGTCCCGGGCCTTGTGGCGCCGAGCACGAGTATCGACGAGAGAAGGAAGGGGATGAAGGGAAGGAAAGACGGCGCCGTGGCAATGGCGTAGGGCAGGAAGGAAAGGAATGGCAGGTCGTTTGCGGAGGCCGGGATATCCGCGATGCCGGAGCTGCTCAGGGCACGGCAATATGCGAGCGCCGCGTCATTGGTCTCTCGGTCTCCCACGATGGACCCGGATTGGAAGCCTTCGCCCATGAGCGCGTAGTAGCTCTCGGCAGAATCGAGAAAGGCGGCGTCGGTTTGAGCGGCGAGGGCGGCGTTCGCGTATCTTGCAAGCTCCGCGTCATCTTGCTGCTCTGGCGATAGGTCTGTGCCGTTGGCCTGGGGCGCGCGTATTGAATGCGTCGACAAAGCCCTGCATGCCCTGTTTCATAAAGAAGGGCCCGTAGATGGGTGAATTGAACGCAATGGGGACGGAAAAGGCTGCAGCGAGAACGAGCGTGGAGATCCATACGGCCCTGTCTCTTAGGATTAGTTTGAGAAGAAGTCGACAGTACATTTAGAAGCACCTACGTTCCTCAAAGAATTGTTAGATTAAAAGTAACAGACCGGATGAAGATGCGCGCGGCGGGGGCGAAGCGAATGGCTGAGCGGTATCGATATGCG
>DBFZVF010000226.1:0-2701 GCA_048519165.1 Collinsella sp. | reverse complement strand
TCTCGTCATACTCAAGCGTCTCGGCCGTAGCAAAGATGGGAGCGGCGACGGTCACGGCGTCGGCCGGCATCTTGGTGCGCGGCTTAACGATGGCAGCAAGCGCATCGAGCGGGAGCTTTTCCTCGGGCACGCCCCAAGCCTTGGCAAACTTGGCACGCACTGCCGGGTCGGTGACCTTCTGGTAGCCAGGGTACAGGTTGGGCAGCATGCCCATATCGCAGGAGCCCTGGACGTTGTTCTGGCCACGCACGGGCGCGAGGCCGGAATTGGGTTTGCCGATCTGGCCGGCAACGCAGGCGATGGAGGCGATGGTGTGCACCGTCTTCAGGTTCTGCTTCTGCTGGCATACGCCCATACCCCAGCCAATGATGGCAGAGGGCTTCGCCGTGGCGTACATCTCGGCAGCTTGATGGATCAATGCGGGCTCGACACCCGTGATGTCCTGTACGGATTCGGGAGTGTAGTTCTTGATGGTCTCCCACCACTCGTCAAAGCCGTTCGTGTGTTCGGCGACGAATTCCTTGTCGTAGAGGCCATCGTTGACCAAGCAGTTGGCAAAGGCGTTGAGGAACGCGACATTGCAACCGTTCTTGATCGGAAGGTAGATATCGGCGATACGCGCAGTTTCGATATGGCGCGGGTCGGCGACGATAATCTTGCAACCCTTTTCTTTGGCTCGCACGATACGCCTTGCGACGATGGGGTGCGAATCGGCAGGGTTATAGCCGAAGAGGAAAATGCAGCCCGCATCCTCCATACCGGGGATGGAGCATGACATGCAACCTGAACCAACCGTGTCCATCAGACCGAGGACAGTAGGGCCGTGTCAAGTACGGGCGCAGTTGTCCACGCTGTGGGTGCCGATGCACGCACGCGTAAACTTCTGCATGACGTAGTTCGCCTCATTGCCGCCGCCTCGCGAAGAGCCGGTGGTCATGACAGCGTTAGGACCATATTCGTCAATTATGGCCTGCATCTTAGATGCGGTGAAATCCAGTGCCTCGTCCCAGCTTACGCGCTCAAGATCCGCGCCCTTGGTGCGGCGGATCATCGGGTGCAGTACGCGGGGAGTCAAGATCTTGGTGTCGTTGATGAAGTCGTAGCCGCTCATGCCCTTAAGGCACAGCTCGCTCTGGTTGGTGATGCCGTTGAGCGGTTCGGTACCCACGACCTGGCCGTTTTGGACCAGGAGGTTAAACTGGCAACCGGCGCCGCAGTACGGGCAGATCACTTTATGCTTCTCCATGACACCCTCCTTCCTTTCTCTGCTACCGAGTAATCGGTACGTATATGACAATCGTTGGGCTTGTATGGCCGCCCGTCTACGCCTCGTTTTCGATGGTGGCGCGGGCACGCTCGGCAGTCAGTTCTGCCAGGCGCTCCTCGTCTACCAGGGTGAGGCCCTTGGTCGGGCACGCCTCGGCACACGCCGGACCGCCGGGACGGTCCACGCACAGGTCGCACTTGAGCACGAAGCTCTTAGTCTGCGAACCCACGCGCACGTCGCCCATCAAGACGGGGACCTGCGTGGTCGCCACGCTCACGGCGCCAAAGGGGCATGCCATGACGCAGCTCTTGCAGCCGATGCAGTTGTCCTCGTTGACGCCGATGCGATGGTTCTTTGGATCAAAGAACAAGGCGCCCGTAGGACAGGCCTTCGCGCACGGAGCGTCCTCGCAGTGGTGGCATGCCACCGGCGCGGAGATCTCGTAGGTGCGCGTTACGCGCAAGCGAGGTGCGGCGATGTTGCCGGGAATATCGTGTGCCTCGATGCACGCCGCCATACAGGTTTGGCACCCAATGCAGCGTGAAGAATCAGCCACGACTCGTTTATTGCCCATGTTGTTCACTCCCTCCTGAATCCCATGCCGGAGAGACCCTGCCGACGTTGCCCCGGACCGCCCGTGGTCCGGCATCGGCGTATCGAGTGCATGCGGCGAAACAGGCACTTCGATAGAATTCCTCCAACGATATACAGGTTAAATATACGCAGTTGCAGGGGGCAAACTTGAGCATAGGCCCTGCAATACGGGTGTATTGCAGGGGTTTTGGCAGGTTGGAACTATTCTCGGATAGCTATAAAGGTGAGTGTATTACATGCGTACGCCTCAGAGATTTTTACGCGCTCTCATTTTAGATGTACTACGCTTGTATTCAAGTTAATGGTTATTTACTTGAGCGAAATAAAGTAATCGTTATAAGATGCTCAAGTATCGGCACATGCCGCATTTGACCGACTATATTGCACGCTCATTAAGGGGGCCAGTGATGTCATCGACTCAAAAACGAGCCATCCTGCAGGTGCGCATTCGCGAGGAAGACAAGCAGCATGCCGAACATCTCTACGACGCCATGGGCACATCGCTCGCCGAGGCCGTCCGTCTATTTGTCGCGCAGAGCATTTTGATGCGCAAGCTCCCCTTTCAGCCGGTCGCCGTGCGCTCAAAGGACGGCACCGCCGCCTATGGATCGCTCAAAGCATACGGTGACCCCAATCGCCGCTCCGAGGAGCGCAATGCCTGGATTGAGTACCTCGCTACAGAAAGCGAGGATTCGATTTGGCTCTGTTAGACCAGGATTGACATGCCGACCTGCCGGCTATCTCGCCGTCTCCCCGTCGGGCGCCGGCGTCTTGACCCTCATCTCGAACGGCATCCCGCCCTCTCGGACGAGCGCCCTGAGGAACGCGTTGACGGCGGTG
>DBFZVF010000225.1:0-10591 GCA_048519165.1 Collinsella sp. | reverse complement strand
CTACAAGACATGCGCGGGCCTAAGGATCAAAAAGCCCCGCCGTGCCTTGTGGGCGCGGCGGGGCGGGCTAGCAGCTATGGACAGCAGGCTTAGAACAGGCCGGTGATGTTGCCGTCGTTGTCGACGTCGATGTTTTCGGCCGCGGGCACCTTGGGCAGACCCGGCATGGTCAGAACACTGCCGGTCAGCGCGACCACAAAGTGGGCGCCGGCAGAAACCTTGAGCTCACGCACGGTGATGCGGAAGTTCTCGGGAGCGCCCAGGGCCTTGGCGTTGTCGCTAAAGCTGTACTGCGTCTTGGCGACGCACACCGGCAGGTTGCCAAAGCCGTTCTCGCGCAGCTCGGCGAGCTGGCGCTTGGCGGCCGGCGTAAAGTCAACGCCGTCGGCGCGGTAGACCTTGGTGGCAATGGCCTCGAGAGCGTCGGCCACATCGGCGCCGTCCTCATAGGCAAACTTGTGCTCACTCGGCTGCTCAATCAGACGCATAACCTCATCGGCCAGCTCGAGCGCGCCCTCGCCGCCCTTGGCCCAGACCTCGGATAGCTTAACGTTGACGCCGAGCTTCTGGCACTCGGACTCGATGAGCGCAAGCTCGGCCTCGGTGTCCGTCGGGAAGCGGTTGATGGCGACCACGCAGGGCAGACCATAAACGTTCTGGATGTTGTCGACGTGACGCAGCAGGTTGGGCATGCCAGCCTTGAGTGCCTCGAGGTTCTCCTCGTTGAGATCGGCCTTGGCGACGCCACCGTTGTACTTCAACGCGCGAGCGGTGGCGACGACCACGACGGCGTTGGGACGAACGCCCGTCATGCGGCACTTGATGTCCAGGAATTTCTCGGCACCCAGGTCGGCACCAAAGCCCGCCTCGGTAATGGCGACATCGCCAAAACGCATAGCCATACGCGTGGCCATGATGGAGTTGCAGCCGTGGGCGATATTGGCGAAGGGACCGCCGTGGACAAACGCGGGCGTGCCCTCGAGCGTCTGCACCAGATTGGGCTTGAGCGCATCCTTGAGCAGTGCGGCCATAGCTCCCTGGGCCTTAAGGTCGCGGGCGCGGACGGGCTCGCCGGCATAGCTATAGCCGACAACGATCTCGCCCAAGCGCTCCTTAAGATCGCTGATGCTTGTGGACAGGCACAGGATCGCCATGACCTCGGAGGCAACGGTGATATCGAAGCCGTCCTCGCGCGGCACGCCCTGGGCCTTACCGCCAATGCCGTCGATGACGTGGCGCAGCTGACGGTCGTTCATATCGACGACGCGCTTCCAAGTGATGCGCTTAACGTCAATACCGAGCTGATTGCCCTGCTGGATGTGGTTATCAAGCATGGCGGCCAGCAGGTTATTGGCGGCACCGATAGCGTGGAAGTCGCCGGTAAAGTGCAGGTTGATATCCTCCATGGGGATGACCTGAGCCCAGCCGCCGCCGGCAGCACCGCCCTTAACGCCAAAGACGGGGCCGAGCGAAGGCTCGCGCAGGGCCACGGCACTCTTGACGCCGCGACGACGCAGGCCATCGGCCAGACCGATGGTCGTGGTGGTCTTGCCCTCGCCCGCAGGCGTGGGGTTGATGGCGGTCACGAGGACAAGCTTGGCCTGGTGATCAGTCGGCTCGTTGAGCAGTGAATAGTCGACCTTAGCCTTGTCGAAGCCGTACGGAATCAGGTGCTTAACGTCGACGCCGGCGTTCTTGGCCACCTCGGTAATGGGCAGCGGCGTGACGGAACGTGCGATTTCGATGTCAGTAGGCATGGGCGGTCCTTTCGTTACCGAATGAGAAAAAGACCAATTCAGCATAGCACGGGCGCGCAATAGTAAAACGCCCATAACCGATGAACGGCGATATGTTTACCCGATGCCCAGCGATAGTCCAACAGCCCGCCAAAACAAAGCGCCCTAAACGGTAGGTTCAATCCCCAGGTGCTCAAAGGTGCGAAGGGTTGCCTGACGGCCCTGCGGCGTACGAATCATCAAGCCGCACTGCAGCAGATAGGGCTCGTAGACATCCTCAAGCGTACCCGGGTCCTCGCCCACCGCGCTAGCAAGCGTCGTCAGGCCCACGGCACGGCCGGAGAACGTCTTGGCAAGCGTCTCCAAGATGCGAATGTCCATCCAGTCCAGACCAAGCTCGTCGATCTCAAAGAACTCGAGCGCCTGGCGACAGATATCGAGCTCGATGGGGCCGTTGCCGCGCACCTGCGCGTAGTCGCGCACGCGCTTGAGCAGACGGTTGGCAAGACGCGGCGTACCGCGGGAACGCGAGCCGATCTCGAGTGCACTGGCATGGTCGATCGTCACACCCAGAATGGTCGCCGAGCGTGTCACAATCTGGGCGAGCTCCTCGACGGTGTAGTAATCCAGGCGATACGAAATGCCAAAACGGTCGCGTAGTGGGCCGGTCAACATGCCCGAGCGAGTCGTTGCCGCTACCAGCGTAAACTTGGGGATATCCAGGCGAATCGAGCGCGCCGCCGGACCCTTGCCAATCACGATATCGAGGGCAAAGTCCTCCATCGCGGGGTACAGGACCTCCTCGACCGAACGGTTGAGGCGGTGGATCTCGTCGATAAACAGCACATCACCCGGCTGCAAGTTAGTAAGGATGGCCGCCAGGTCGCCCGTGCGCGCGATGGCGGGGCCACTCGTGGTCTTGATCTGAGCGCCCAGCTCGTTGGCGATAACGGTGGCCAGCGTGGTCTTGCCCAGGCCCGGAGGACCCGAGAAAATCACGTGGTCGAGCGTCTCGCCACGGTTCTGCGCCGCTTCGATCAACACGCGCAGGCTCTGCTTGATGTGCTCCTGGCCGCAGTAGTCGTCCAGGCGCTGGGGGCGCAAAGTGCGGTCGACATCGAGGTCCTCGGCCGTCAGCTCCGAGCCCACCATGCGCTCGCCGTGCGCCATGGATGCCGCCGGCGAGTTACCGGGCGTCGCCCACAGGTCCTGAGAGTCATCGGCTTCCCACATCACGCATCCATTCCGAGTCGCTTAAGCGCCGCGCCGAGCAAATCCTCGACACGCATATCCTGCTCATCATACCCGCTCAGGGCAACCTCGGTCTCCTGCGGGCTAAAGCCCATGGAAAGGAGCGCCGCGCGGGCGTCATCGATTGCCGAGGGAGCGGCAGCGGGAACCGGCATCGCAACCTGACCGGGGATTACGTCGACCGGAACAAAGCCCTTGTCCTTGGCAAAGGTACTCTTGAGCTCCAAGATAAGGCGCTGGGCGGTCTTTTTGCCCACACCGGGAACCTTGGCCATGCCCTTGTCGTCCTCGGCCATCACCAGGGAATACAGCTGCCCCACGGTATAGGTGGAGAGCACGGCGAGCGCCAAGCGCGGGCCAACGCCCGAGACGGAAACGAGCCGATCGAACATCGTGCGCTCGTCCTTGGAGGCAAAGCCAAAAAGCGTCATGGCGTCCTCGCGCACCTGCATGCGGGTATAGAGGCGAACCTCACCGCCGGGCGTAGGCAGCGTGGCGGCAGTGCTGCCCGAAATACCGAGCTCAAAGCCCACGCCCGATACATCGACGACGGCCGAGCTCATCGTGGCCTCGACAAGCGTTCCATGGAGCTGAGAGATCATCAGTATCCGGTTCCTCTCTGTTGATAGAACTCGCCGCCGGTAAGCGCCCGGGTGCGGCTTAGGTTAACGTGACAGATGGCGCAGGCCAGGGCATCGGCGGCATGGTCTGGGTGAGGATCGTGATCGAGCTGCGTGAGCGTGCGCACCATGTAGGCAACCTGCCGTTTATCCGCAGCGCCCGTGCCCACCACGGCTTGCTTGATCTGCATGGGCGTGTATTCGCCAATCTCGAGCGCGCACTCCGAAAGCGCCACGAGCGCAGCACCGCGGGCATGCGCCGTGGGGATGGCCGAGCGGACGTTGGCGCCAAAGTAAATGCTCTCGATGGCAGCGGTATCGGGACGGTAGCGTTCGACGACGCCCTTGAGGTCGCGGGCGATATGCGACAGGCGCACCGCGAGCGGGCTGCCCGCGCTGGTCTCGATACAACCGTAGGAACGGCAGCGAACCTCGCCACGCCGCTCCTCGATAATCCCCCAGCCCGTATGGGCCAAACCAGGGTCGATACCCAAGATAACCAAGCCGACCTCCCCTCGCCACAAGCACAGCGCAAGGCAAGGCCCCGCGCATCATTCACGAACGTCTGTTCTAGAATAACACAACGGGGCCAAGACGCTTAGTTGAAGTATCGGGGTTGGGAGCGAATCCCATCCCATAGTTAGTTCTGCGAGAAGAACGGGAACTGTCGGGGATCCACCGGCGGATGCGGCATCGGACCTCCCTGGGGCCCACCCTGTGGTCCGCCCTGGCCGCCCATCATCTTGTCGATGGCGTCCTGAACCTCGCCCTCGAACTTTTTCATTCCCTCGTGCAAACGACGCTGACCGTCCTCAGAGCGCAGCTCTTCCATCTGCTCAGGCGAAATGCCCAACAGCTCGCCCAACAGGCCCATCATCTCGCCGCGCATGCGGTCACTCGTATCGTCGTCGGCAAAGCGGCGCACCTCGGCGCGCGCCAGCGAATCAACCGTCATGCGCTCCTTACCGTTGAGCCCCAGATCGGACCACGCAAGCATGTACGGCCAGGCGCGCTCGGCAAACGAACGGGCCGAAACGATCGGCGCCGTCGGTAGCATGCGACGGGCAGCCTCACCCTGGCGCACGAGCATCAGCAGCAGCGAGCAGGCCTCGGGCTTGGCGGCGGCCATCGGGATGTCGTCAAAGGGACGGTTGCGGTCCACGTGCGACTCGAGCGCACCATCGACCTCGCCCGGCTCAAGCCCGCCAAGCAGCTGCGCCGCGCGATCGAGCATATCAACCGGACCGGCGAGCGTCGAGAGCGCCTGCGCCAGCACGCGATCCATGCAATCCTCCACCGCGTTGAGCGTCACGAGCTTTTGGGGCACCACGGCCGAGGCGCGGTTGCGCACGCGTGCCACAAACTCGAGCGTCGACAGATACACATCGCCAAAGGGCGCAAAGTCGCCCTGGTAGCCGCCGGACAGCGCGGGCGCCGCCAGCGCGTACTCAGTCTTGGAAAGCGGGCTCAGCGCCGTAGCGCCCAGCTCGAGCGCCGTATCCTCGAGCATCAGGCCCAACGCACGCGAGCGCAGACGTTCGGCGTCGCCCGCCGACACGTCGCGGTCGAGCACGCGCGCCACATCCGGCGCATCGCGCTCGACGGTGCGAATGTGCAAGCGCTCGGCGATTGAGCGAACAGCGGAACAACGGGCGGCTTCGGCCTCCTCCTGCGCCGGCGTAAAGATGCGATTGCGCCCCAGCACCAGGCCAATCACATTACGCGGACCCAAGGCATCGACGGCAAGCGCCGCCAACAGGGACGACGGCAAATCGCCCTCGAGCGCCACCACGGCACGCGAAGCGCCGCGGGCGCGGGCATTGTCGCGTACGGCAAGCACCAGCGCCTGCCACAGCCACTCCTCGGAACGAAACTCGGGCAGCTCGTGGTCCTCCAGGGCATCGAGCATCACGCCGCGCTGAATCTCCTGAACCAGCAGGCTCTCCTCAAAGCACGGCGCCTGGGCCACCACGCGGCCGCAATCGTCGAGCACAAACGATCCGCCGGTATACACCGACTCGTCATAGGCACCAATCGGCGCCATGCAGGCAAACCATACGCTGCGCTTGGACGCGATCTTGCGGTAGGCACCGCTGCGCACGGCGGCAATGGCGGCCGTCTCGCGATCGGTCATGTCAAACGCGTTGAACTGGAAATAGGCGATGAGGTCGACGCCGGTCGGCAGCATTTCGAGCTCGCGGTCCAGGTCAAACACCACGGCGATGCGCACGCCGTCCACGTCAAACACCGGAGACGCCCAACGCGCGTCGTTGCTCTCGCCACGCTGCAGGGCGATGCTTGCGCGCGCAGGCACCACGCGGCCATCCTTAAGCATCATGTAGTCGAGCAGGGGCTGGCCCTCAAACGAAACCGCAGAGGGCACGATGCAGATCATGTCGAGCTCTTGGATGCGCTCGGCAACGCCCGTCAAGCCCGTCAGCATATCGTGCTCAAAATCGGCAGCGCCCACCAGGCTGCCCGGCATGGCACCCATAAAGAGCGGAGCCGGAACGCACAGCACGCGCGCGCCGCGCTCATGAGCCAGGCGAGCCTGGTCCTCGATGCGGCCGCAAATGCCCTCGATGTCACCCAGGCGCATATCGATCTGTGCAAGTGCGAGCTTCATGGCCCAGCCCTTTCCGTCGTAAATCGTCGTTGTCGTAGTAAAAGCGCCGGCCGCATAATGCAGCCGGCGCTCGCATGTGCATATGCTAGCTATGATACCCCGAGCGGGGGCGCGCTCCTAGAACGTCGCGGACCACAACCCGTGCAGGTTGCAGTAGGCATAGACGGTACCGGTCTTGGAGCCGCCAGCGAAAAACGTCGTGGGCTTCATGCCGGGCTCAAGGTAATGGACCTCCAGGCGGCCCTCGGCCTCAAGCGCGATCCACTCGATGTAGTGCTCGGGCAGCATGGGGTGCTCTGTCGAGCCCACGCGTGCGCGAATGACGTGGCCGTCGCGCTCGATCTCGACAACAGGCACGTGCTTCTCGTGTGCCGCATCCTCGGTGTTTGCGGTCAGCTCCGTGCAACCGGCAGGGGTCGCAACGCCGTCGCCAAGGGCAGCGATGAGCTTACCGTCGGGGTCCTTAAAGAATTTCGCCATGATGTTCTCCTTTGCTGATGTGCCAATATTCCTGATGCTTCTTATGCCCAAAGGCAGGCGAACCATCCACGGCATGGCAAATGAACACATAACGGGCGGGAACGGTGGGGCGGCGCGTACTATCCGCCCTGGCGGCCCCACTCGAGCGGGCTAGCGACCGTCGCCGCCGAGCAGTGCCAGAACATCCTCGCGTGTGAACAGCGCCGACGAGATGCCGTCGCCGCCGAGCACGCTGTTGACCAGATCGCGTTTGGACTCCTGCATCTGCATGATGCGCTCCTCGATCGTGTCCTTGGCAATGAGCTTGTACACGGTCACGGTGTGCTGCTGGCCAATGCGGTGGGCGCGGTCGGTCGCCTGATCCTGCGCTGCCACGTTCCACCACGGGTCGTAGTGAATGACCACGTCGGCCGCCGTCAGGTTAAGGCCCACGCCGCCCGCCTTGAGCGAAATCAAGAACACCGGCACCTCGCCCGCCTGGAACTGCGCAACCATCTTGGCGCGACTCTCCTTGGACGATGCACCCGTGAGCTTAAGAAAGGCGATATCCTCCTTGGCCAGGCGCTTGCCGATGATATCGAGCATGCCCGTAAACTGGCTGAACAGCAAGATGCGATGACCGCCGTCGAGTGCTCCGTGGACGAGCTCCATGCATGTATCGAGCTTGGCGCTTCCCGCCTTGTAGTCCGCATAGTGCAGATGCGGGTCGCAGCAGATCTGACGCAGCTTGGTGAGCTCGGCAAGTACCTTGAGCTTGTCTTTCTTAAACTCCCCGGCCTCGCGGTGCTGCACTTGCTGGGCAATGCGGTCCTGGTTGGCCAGGTAGAGCTTGCGCTGCTCGCCGGTAAGCTGCGCCATCACCGTATCCTCGATCTTCTCGGGCAGATCGGCCACCACCTCTTCCTTGACGCGACGCAGCACAAACGGCGATACGAGCGCCTGCAGACGAGCGGCACTATCGCCCTCAGCATGCTCGACGGGACTTTCAAAGCGCTTGGCAAATGAGTCGCGCGTGCCCAGAAGACCCGGCATCAAAAAGTCGAAGATACTCCAGAGCTCGGACAGGCGGTTTTCGATGGGCGTTCCCGTCAAGGCAAAGCGCACGCCGGCCGGCAGGCGCTTGGCGGCGCGCGCCACCTGGGTGAGCGGGTTTTTAATGTACTGGGCCTCGTCGAGCACCACGCGAGCAAAGTCCTGCTCGATGTATTCGTCGATGTCGCGGCGCATGAGGTCATACGACGTCACGACCACGTTGTGCTCGGCCACGCCAGCGATCTGCACACGGCGTTGAGCCTTGGCGCCCACGATGGCGCACACATCAAGCGAGGGGGCAAAGCGCTCCAACTCGGCAGCCCAGTTGTACACGAGCGACGCGGGGCATACCACGAGCGTGGGCTTGGTATCCCCCGCTTCCACGCGCGCCAGAATGTGCGCGATCATCTGCAGCGTTTTGCCCAGGCCCATATCGTCGGCCAAGATGCCGCCAAGGCCCAGGTGCTCGAGCGAGCCGAGCCACTGATAGCCGTCGACCTGGTAGCCACGCAGCGTGGCCTTGAGCGAGGCGGGCACCGTAAAGTCCATCTTGCCGAGCGTGTCCAGACGCTCGACGGTGCGGCGGAACGCGGCGTCGCGATCGGCCTCGAGCGCCGGCGTGCGCGTGAGCATGCTATCAACAAACAGGGTGCTCGACGCGGGAAGCGACACGCCGTCGAGCAGGTCGACGGCATCGACACCCAAGTCCTCGGCAAGGCCAAACGCAGCACGAGCGCCCTCGTCCAGGCGCACGATGTCGCCGGACGTAAGGCGCGCGAACGTCTGGTGGCGCTTATACGAATCGAGATAGATGGCAAGGTCGGCCGCCGAAAGCCCGCTCGCACCTAGCTCGACGTCGAGCAAGTTGCTCTTGACGGTGGCGCGCACCGAGAGCTTAGGCGCAGGGCGTACCGAGATCTGGCGCAGGCGATCGCTGAGCATGACCTCGCCCAGCTCGGACAGGGCAGACAAACCCTCGGTCAGCAAGTGGAACAGGCTCTCGTCATCGCGCTCCTCAAATGCCAGGCCGCCCTCGTAGAAATCGAAGTACAGGGCAGCCGTGTCCATAACGCGAAACTCCGCCACCGTATCGCGGGGCGGAACGCCGGGGCGTTGCTCTTCGAAAGGGCTGCCCGGAGCACCAAGACTAAAGAGATCTGCCGACCAGTCGCCGTAGGTAACCGTAACTTTGCAGGTCACGAGTCCATCGTCGACGCCGATCGCCATGGCAAAGCTCGGCTCGGGCGCCACGGTATCGAGCGCAGCGGGCGCGGTCAAGTCGGTGTAGTCGCGCAAGATAGGCAGTGCCATGCGGCAGAACTCGCCCACCTGGTCGGCGGCGATATGGACCGGCGTGCGGCAGGGCAACAAGTGCGAAAGGAACGGCGCCGCATGTTGGGCAAACGCCGTGTCGGTACGGCGCGCGCGGCGCGTATCGACCAGATAGGCTGCGTCACCAGCGACAAAGCAGTACGTATCGGCCGGCAGGCGCAAGTCGTAGCTGCCTCCCGCCGCCGGTGCAATCTTGGCGGCAAGGAGCGGCGGGCGCTTAGCCGGGACTTCGCCCTCCCCCTGCGGCGACAGCTCGACCGCCACCTCGTAGGCGCGATGCGTCGCCGTCCCCCGCGACCAAGCAGGCTCAAAGGACATGGTCCTGCCACGCAGCAGGTCCAGCACGGACACGATGGAATGCTCGGATACCGGCAACTGACGCTCGGCGACAAAACCGCTGCGGGCAAAGTCATACGATGCCGAGCGCGAGCTCGTAATATCGCCTAGGTAGGCGACCGTCATTGCGATAAAGTCGAGCAGCTTTGTCGATACGTCGTCGAAAGCCTCGGGCACATGGACAAACGTAAGCTTCTTGCCATAGGAGAACGTACCGCCGCGCACATAGGCATCGGCCATGCCGTCGATATCCTTAACCACGTAGGACACCGAACCGCTACGAATGCGAAACTCGAGCGCCCAGTTAAAACGATCGGCAAACAGCGGATTGTAGTACGGCACCAACGAGGGCTCCAGCACCGCTTTGGGCGCATCGGGATCAACGGCACTGGCAAGCTTGCGGCGCATGCTCGCCAGCTCATCCATGCGCGCGTCCGAAAGATCGGAAAGCGCCGCCACAAGGCTCGGGCTCGTGGGGATGGGTGCCGGAAAGGGAAAGTTGGGGTTGACCGCAGATGCGGTGGGCGCGGGGCGCGTGGGCTGCTTGGACTGTGCGGGCGGTGTCGTAAACGTGCGGACCGGTGTGCGCAAACCCTCGACGGGCTCGGCGCCACTGGCATCCAGATACGCCAGCGCCGTGGCGATGGCGTGTTTGCACATGCCGGAATAGCGGAAGGCAGCGGGGCAATCGCAGTCGTAGTCGATAACCTCGTGCTCGTCCATGTCGAGCGCCACGTGCGTCTTGTACAGGTCGCCGCGCGAGCCGCGCACCGAACCCTCGATGTTCACGTTTTTGGAGAAGCGCGAGCCGGAGTCCTCAAACGACAGCACGGCGCCGTTGAGCATGAGCGAGCGCCCCTTCATAAAGGTGCTGCTAAGCGCCGCCTCCTTACGAAGCGCCTGCACAAACGTCCCCTGCGCCATCACTTCCTCCAATCTCGCATGCCAAATGATTTTTCTGGGACGGGGATGAAAAAATCATTCCCGTCCCAGAAAGACTGGTCTTCCGCCACACGTCACCCAAAATGATTTTTTAAGGCTCTGTTAGACCAGGATTGACATGCCGACCTGCCGGCTATCTCGCCGTCTCCCCGTCGGGCGCCGGCGTCTTGACCCTCATCTCGAACGGCATCCCGCCCTCTCGGACGAGCGCCCTGAGGAACGCGTTGACGGCGGTG
>DBFZVF010000224.1:0-6720 GCA_048519165.1 Collinsella sp. | reverse complement strand
CTCTTCTTGGGGCATCGCCTTTCCTTCCATTCGTCACCTTCATTACTCCAACGACGAATTCTAGGCGGTGTCCCCTCCCTTTCAAGAAAGAGAAGAGGCGGGGCATGCCCCGCCTCTTACACCACATCTCTGCGCGCTACCAATTACGCCATCGGGGGCACTTAAAACAGTCGTTCTGCACCTCATTCAGGGCATGCCGATGCTGAATACTCCCAAAAATGCACGTCGCAAGAGGGGGTACCTGCTCAATCGGCTAAATACCCGCAAGTTCGCAGTAGCGATCGACATTGCTGGCAAATACCATCTCGACGGCGCCCTTCTGGACGGGCACCGTCGGGGTCCTTCCCCACAGCAGATAATCGCCCAGCGTCTTAGCGCCGCGATACGCCAGGCTCGTCGGGTCCTTATAGACAATATTGGTAAAGATACCGCGGCGCAAGGCCAGAGCACTTTCGGGAAACAGGTCGTTGCCGATCACCATGACCTGACCGGCCTTGCCGGTCGAGACGAGCGCGTCGGCAACCACTTCGGAACCAACGGCAAAAACGCTACAGATAAGTTCGGGGGCGTCCGGCGCACTCAAGCGCTTTTCGAGCTCATGCTCGAGTTGTTTGACTTGCGCATGGGCACCTGCAAGATCCTCAACCTGCCATGGAATATCACGTTCGCGCAGGTAATTGTGGAAGGCGCGGGCGGTTAGATAGTGCGAATCGGTATATGGGTCGCCTGTCAAAAGGAGCACGCGGGCGTCGGCCCCAGAAGCATGGACCAGGTTTGCCGCCTGCTCGGCCATAAGGCTGCCTGCCGTCGAATAATCGGCCAAGCTCGCACCCAAACGATTCAAATGCGGACGGTCGCCGTCGACAAGCTCAATCGTCACGCCCGCCTCGGCGATCTGCCCCAAAAGCTCAGTCGCACGATCGTCGCCCGGCGCATAGGCGAGCAAGCCATCAATCTTCTCGCCCACCTGCAGACGCTCGTCGATTTGCTCGAGTGCATCAGCGTAGCCGCCCACGCCAAATTCAACGCGCTCAACCGTAATGCCCCGGTCGATGACCTCCTGTTCAAAGCGATTGCAGCCTTCCCACAGGTAACGGAAAAAGTACGCTCCCTCGCGCGATGCGCGGGGCAGGCAAAACACCAGATTGATATCCTTGCGGCGCAGGCTTGAGGCACTTGTGTTGCGGTGATAGCCCATGGCCTCGGCCTTAGCGTTCACCTTGGCGCGCACGGATTCGCTCACGCCGGCCTTTCCCGTCAGAGCCTTGTGCACGGTATTGATGGAAACGCCAAGCTCGGCGGCTATGTCCTTCATGGTTACGCGAGCGCTCATGCGGTTACTCCGTTATAGATAAGTTGCCAATTAATAGTCCAGTTAACGATACCCCAAGATCACTCTACAACTCGCCGCGCTCGCCCCCAAATGTGCAAAGCGCCCCGCGAACGGATGCCCGCGGAGCGCTTGGATGTCCGGACCTTATTTGATACCGCGACCCAAGTCTTCGGCGATTTTGTCTACGCCCTTAAGTGCAACGCACGTCTTTTTGTTGGAGCAATGCCCCGTGCAAACGCCACCCTGAGCGCAGTCGGCGCAGGTGCCCTTGCGGTAGATGCGCACGCACACGGCGACAAACGCAATGCCGATAACAGCCAGTACAACAATATCGATAGGTGCCATAGCAAGCCTCCTCTAGTTAACCACCACTTACTTTACCCCATCCTCCACCTACCAAAAAGGGACAGGTTTATTTTGGTCGGTTTTATCTGCGGAAACGCCACATCTCCCCCACCAAAAAGCCCGAGTGTCGCTGGGACACCCGGGTTCGTGGAAAGGGGTTAATCCTTATTCGGACTTAAGCGGAAACTGCAGCGGAAGCAGTGTTGGTCTCGTCCTCGTCCGTCCAAGCAAACTTAGGCATGGGACGGAAAATCTGGAAGAGCATCGCAACCAGCAGCACAATGGCCACAACCGTCCAGATACCAAACTGCCCCAGAACAAGCAGGTTGTAGAACTGGTTGATGAACAGAGCGATCACCCAAGCGAAGGCGCACTCGTAGCCGATGGCAATCGCGGTCCACTTGCCGGAATCCATCTGGTTGCGGATGGTGCCAATGGCGGCAAAGCACGGAGCGCACAGCAGGTTGAAGGCGCCGAAGGCCACGCAAGCGCCCATAGTCGGGAACATGCCGGCGAACGCGGTCCACAGGCTCGGGTCGGTCTCGCCCGCGTCGGCGACGGACAGCAGCGATCCGGCGGTGGCGACGACGTTCTCCTTGGCGACAAGGCCAGAGACGGTCAGCGCGGTTGCCTGCCAAGTGCTAAAGCCGAGCGGGGCGAAGATCCAGGCAACCAGGTTGCCCAGCATGGCGAGCACAGAATAGTCCGTGAACTCCTCGGGGATGCCGTCCATCGCAGGCAGGAAGCCAAAGGAACCGTTATAGCTACCAAAGTTGGAGAGGAACCAAACAACGACGGTGGACGCGAAGATGATCGTGCCGGCCTTCTTGATAAAGGCCCAGCAGCGCTCCCACACGTGCAGTGCCCAAGAGCGGATCGCCGGGAAGTGGTAGGCGGGAAGCTCCATAACGAACGGCGTCGGGCGACCGGCGAAGAGTTTGGTCTTCTTGAGCATGAGGCCCGAGGCGATGACGGCAAAGACGCCCAGGAAGTAGAAGAGCGGGCTGATCCACGCGGCGGTGGTGGAAGAATCGCCGATGATGGAACCCATGAGCAGGGCAATAATCGGCAGCTTGGCGCCACAGGGAATGAACGTGGTGGTCATGACCGTCATGCGGCGGTCCTTCTCGTTCTCGATGGTCTTGGTGGCCATGACGCCGGGGACGCCGCAGCCCGAGGACACGAGCATGGGGATGAAGGACTTACCGGACAGGCCAAACCGGCGGAACACGCGGTCCATGATAAAGGCGACGCGGGCCATGTAGCCGCAGTCCTCCAGGAAGGACAGCATCACAAAGAGCAGGAACATCTGCGGGACGAAGCCCATGATGGCGCCAATACCGCCGACGATGCCGTCGCAGACCAGCGAATCGACCAGGCCACCGTCCTCGGTGCCACCCGCCACAAGTGCGTCGTGGACCATGGTGGTAATACCCGGAACATACGGGCCATACTCCGCCGGGTCAACCAAATCGGCGGCGTCACCCGCAGCCTCGACAGCTGCGTCATAGGCATCGCGGCCCTGACCGAGCACATACCAGCCGTCGGTACCGAAGAGCTGGTCGTTGGTGAAGTCGGTCACCGTGCCGCCCAGAGTGGAGACGGCGATGTAGTACACGCAGAACATGATGACCACAAAGATCGGCAGGCCCAAAATACGGTTGGTAACCACGCGGTCGATCTTCTCGGAGGTGCTCATCTTGGCCGGAGCCTTGGTGAGGCACTCGTCGATGATGTGGGAGATCACGCCGTAGCGCTCACCGGTGATGATGGACTCGGCATCGTCGTCGCAGTCCTGCTCGCACTGAGCGACCAGCTCTTCGACGCGAGCGGCCTTCTCCTTGGTGAGGTTGATGAGCTTGCAGGCGTCCGCATCGCGCTCGAACAGCTTGACGGCATAGTAGCGGCGCTTGTTGGCGGGGACGCTTGCCGGCAGGTTGTTCTCGATGTGCGTCAGAACGTCCTCGATGGAGGAGTCGAACTTGTGCTCCGGCACCTGGCCCTTGGAAGCAGCGGACTTCTTAACCTGCTCGAAGAGCTCCTTGATGCCCTTGTTCTTAAGGGCCGAGATCATCATAACCGGGCAGCCGAGCTTCTTGGAAAGCCTGTCGGTGTCGATCTTGTCGCCATTCTTCTCGACCAGGTCGGCCATGTTGAGGGCAACGACCACGGGCAGGCCGGTCTCGATGACCTGAAGTGCCAGGTACAGGTTGCGCTCGAGGTTGGTGGCGTCGACCACCTGGACGACGACATCGGGCTCGCCGCTCATGAGGTAGTCGCGCGAGCACTGCTCCTCAGGGCTGTAGGGGGAAAGCGAGTAGATACCGGGGAGATCCGTGATGGTGACGTTCTTGTCACTCAGGAGCTTGGCTTCCTTTTTCTCAACCGTAACACCAGGCCAGTTGCCAACATAACCGTTGGCGCCGGTGATCAGGTTGAAAAGCGTGGTCTTGCCGCAGTTGGGGTTACCCGCAAGTGCGACATGGATCTGAGAATCCGCCATTCAATCCTTCTTCCTTGTGTGCCCGCGCTGCTTTCTCCGCGCAGGCTGGATAATGTGCTTCAAAATGCTGCATTAAGTTAGAAAAACCTAACTTTATCTGCAGAAATATGCGCCGCAAGTCCTTACTGGACCTCGACGACGGCCGCCTCCTCCTTGCGGATGGAAAGCTCGTAGCCGCGCACGTTGATCTCGACCGGATCACCGAGCGGTGCAACCTTCACGACCTTGAACGAAGTGCCCTTGATGAGCCCCAGGTCCATAAGATGGCGGCGAAGCGCGCCCTCACCGTGAAGCTTGACGATGGTAGAGCTCTCGCCCACCTTAACGTCACCCAACGTCTTCATCCTCTTGTCCCCCTTTCGGTTTTTATCAAATGCTGTGGACTAACCGACGGTCATGATGTGCATGGCAACCTTGGAATCGATGCCAAAGCGTGCGCCCAGCACGGTGACGATGATATTGGCGCCACTCGAGCTCACCACGTGGATTTCGTTGCCCTCGACAAAGCCGAGGTCCTTGAGGTGGTGCTTCATGTCCTCATTGCCCTTTACACGAGACACGCGCACGGTTTCGCCCGCTTTTACCATCGAAAGCGGCATGGCCGGCATCTGCGGTCCGCAAGACATGAGTGGCTCCTAACGTCAGTTCGTCCTCAACATCGACGCGGTAAAAGTTAACCACGCCTATGTTCGCTTTAGTAAACTAACACGTGGTTAACTTTTTGGAAAGGGTCCCCATTCAGATTTCGAAAAAGTTTCCTATACGAAACAAAGGCACCGCAAAGACCATCTCTTTGCGGTGCCTTTTGATGCCAATATAAATGTGACAAAGTGACAGTCCCTTTGTCACATTGTTGAGGTTAAAGCGAGAGGTTTCTGATCGACGTGACGCAGGAGGCCTCATCCACGCCCGAAACACGGAACACGACATCCTCGCCACATTCGCCGCAGAGTGCCATGAGCCCTATAACGTCGCGGCCATCCGTGTGGCGATCGCCGATACTGACTGACACGTCGCTACGATGCTTGGCAATGATGTCATAGAGCAGCGCAACCGGGCGGGCATGTAATCCCAACGGATCTTTAATAGTCTTTGTAAACTCGACCATGTCCCCTCCCACGACATCGCACATTCGGCCGGCAAACCCAGCCACGTGGTAGTTATTGTACGTTACCGGCGCACCCCCGTCCCATAAAAAACGAGGGAAGGCACGCGTCCTTCCCTCGTTGTGGGCAATATGTAGTCGCTTGCCTACATCAGACGCAGGCTGACGTCCTTGAGCTGAGCGCCGGAAACGGCACTCGGGGCGCCCGACATGAGGTCGGAGCCGCTGGCCGTCTTGGGGAACGCCATGACGTCGCGGATGGAGTCGGAGCCGGTGAGCAGCATGCACACGCGGTCCAGGCCCAGAGCAAAACCGCCCATCGGGGGCGCACCAAACTTGAGCGCCTCCATGAGGAAGCCGAACTGCGACTCGGCGCGCTCCTCGGTAAAGCCCAGGAGCTTGAGCATGGACATCTGCATCTCGGCGTTGTGGATACGCATACCGCCGCCGCCGGCCTCAAAGCCGTCCATGACAAAGTCGTAGGTGCAAGAACCGGCCGCCAAAGGATCGGCCTCGATCTTGGCGATGTCGGTCTCGGTCGGCAGGGTAAAGGGCTGATGCTCGGCAGCATAGGCCTTGCGGTCCTCATCCCAGTGGAACAGCGGGAAGTTGACGACCCACAGGAAGTCGTGGCCCTCGCGCTTGATCTCAAGTGCGTTGGCCATGTGGGAACGCATGCCGCCCAGAATCTCGTCAGAGAGCAGGCGCGGGCCGGCGGCGAACATCACAAGGTCGCCGGGCTCGACATCCATGCGCTCGCGCAGAGCCGTCATCTCCTCGTCCGAGAAGAACTTGACGATGGGGCTGTTGATGGAGCCGTCCTCGCGGAAAGCGATCCATGCCAGGCCCTTGGCGCCAAACGTGGAAGCCACGCCGGCGAGCTTATCGATCTTGGCACGTGCCCAGGCACCGGCGCCCTTGGCGTTGATGGCCTTGACGACAGAGCCCTCCTCGTTTGCGGCAGTCGCAAAGACCTTGAACTTGGAGTTGGCGAAGATGTCGGTCAGGTCGACCAGGTGCATGCCGTAGCGGGTATCGGGCTTGTCGGAGCCATAGGTGTCCATGGCCTCCCAGTAGTCCATGCGACGCAGCGGCGTGGGCATCTCGACACCCATGCGGCCGAAGGCGTCAGCCAGGACCTCTTCGAGCGCGCTCATGACATCATTCTGGTCCACGAAAGACATCTCGATATCGACCTGGGTGAACTCGGGCTGGCGGTCGGCACGCAGGTCCTCGTCGCGGAAGCACTTGGCGACCTGGTAGTAGCGCTCAACGCCACCGACCATAAGCAGCTGCTTCAGGAGCTGCGGGGACTGCGGCAGGGCGTAGAAGTTACCCGGCTGAATACGGCTGGGAACGATGAAGTCGCGGGCGCCCTCGGGCGTGGACTTGAACAGGGAGGGCGTCTCGACCTCCATGAACTCACGGTTGTGC
>DBFZVF010000223.1:0-2805 GCA_048519165.1 Collinsella sp. | reverse complement strand
GAGCAGCAACATACCGCAGGTGACGATGGCGGTGCCGACGAGCACTTTGCGCTCGGGGGCACGACGCAGCAGGGCGGCGTTGGCAAACGGCACGATCACGACCGTCAGGCTCTGCAAAAAGCCGGCGGTGGAGGCGGAGGTGAGGCTGGAGCCCAGGCACATGCAGGTGAGTTCGGTTGCCATAATGGCGCCGATGATGGCAGCGCGGACCATAAGGTCGCGGTTGATGCGGAAAGCGCGCTTGTGGAAGAGCGGCAGGCAAGCCACAAAGGCGATGATGCAGCGCAGCGCAACGATGCTCGTGGCGTTCATACTGTCCATGCCGATCTTCATGAGGGGGTACGAAAAGCCCCATGCGACGGGAACGGAAAATGAGAGCGCGATTGCTTTTTTGCGATCCATGGGACTCCTTTTGTTACAGAACGGTTTCGTAAAAAGGATTCTGCTCCCAGATGTGGATGTAGTAAAGCGAATGTATCTTCAGTATGATTAAGAAATGCTAATGTCATTAGGAAAAGCGCTGGCAAAACGTTTTACGGCTGCATTGATGTGGAGGCACGATGGCATCGCGGTATCAGATTGTTTGTATGGTGGTCGATCGCGGCAGTCTTAAGGGCGCGGCGGACGAGTTGGGCTATACGCAAAGTGCGGTGAGCCAGGCCGTCAAGGCGCTCGAGCGCGAGCTGGGCACCACGCTTATCGAGCGCGGAAAGCAGGGCGTTTCGCTTACGCGCGATGGCAAGCAGTATCTGCCGTACCTGCGCCAGATTGTGACCGCCGAGGCCGAGCTCGAGGGCAAGCGCCAGGAGCTGCTGGGGCTTTCGTCGACCGATATTCGCATCGCGACGTTTACCAACGTGAGCCGTACCGTGCTGCCGCGTGTGATCCGCGACTTTGGTACGCTGCACCCGGGCGTACGCTTTACCCTCAAGCAGGGCGATTACACGCGCAACGCTCAGTGGGTGCACGACGGCGTGGTGGATTTTTGCTTTACGGCGCGCGGGTTTACCGCAGGCCTCGAGAAGCGTGTGGTCTATCACGACGAGTTGGTGGCGCTGCTGCCGGCTGCGCATCCGCTGGCGGCAAAGGAAAAGGTGACGCTCGCCGACCTGGCGTCCGAGCCCTTTGTGCTGCTGGATGAGGGCGAACAGAGCCTGGTGCTCGATGCATTTGCGACACATGGGCTGTCGCCGCACGTGACGAGTGAGGTGACTGACGACTACACCATCATGGCGATGGTGGAGGAGGACCTAGGCGTGAGCATGCTCTACCGTCGTACTGTGGAGGGCATGCGAGCCGATATTCGTGTGCGACCCATCGTGCATGCTCCCTCGCGCGACGTAGTGGCAGCTTGACGCAGCTGGGATACCATGCCTATCGCCACGAGGCGCTTTATCGACTATATGAGCTCGCATATTGTCAATTAATGACTGGCGTGGCGTTGAGTACGGTGTTTAGCGGGCTGTCGCTTTGGCTTGGGTGGCGCGATAGGTGCGTGCCGGGTGGCAAAGTAGTACCGCCACGACCATAAAGAACGCCGTGGTGCCCAGGCTGATGGGGTAGACCATCATGATGTTCGCAAAGGTGCGGAAGTGCGGGAACACGCAGAACACCCAATAGAAGCGGATGCCGCAGACGCAGATCATGGTGATGAGGGCGGGCGTGAGCGAGATACCAAAGCCGCGTAGGTAGCCGGACATGTTTTCGTAGAACATGCTAAAGGCGTACGCCGGGAAGATCGAACACACGCGGATATAGCCGATCGAGACGATGTTGGGATCGCTGTTGAACAGCGACAAGATCTCGCGCCCCAGGCCGACAATAACGATGATCGTGGTGAGTGCAACGATACCGCCTTCGACCAGGCAGACCTTGAGCGTTTTGGTGCAGCGGTCGATCTGGCGGGCACCGTGGTTTTGTCCCACAAAGGTGGTGCAAGCCTGGCTAAAGCTGTTGAGCAGGTTGTAGCATACGTACTCCAAGCTCATAGCGGCGCTCGATGCCGCCATGACCTCGGTGCCCAGGCTGTTGATAGCAGACTGGATGATGATGTTGGCGACGGCAAAGACGGCGCTCTGGATGCCGGCGGGCAGGCCGATCTTGACGATGCGCTTGAGGGCGACGGGGTCGATAGCCAGGTCGCGCGGGGTGACGCGGACGACGGAGTCGGTCTTGAGCAGGCGGATAAAGAGCGTAGCGGCGCTGACGGTGTAGGCGATGGCGGTGGCGATGGCGACGCCCGCGACGCCCCAGTGGAGTACGGGGACAAAGATGAGGTCCAGGCCAATGTTGAGGACGGTGGACACGGCAAGCGCCTGCAGCGGCATGCGGGTGATGCCGACGGAGCGGAAGATCGCGGCCTCAAAGTTGTAAAGCAAGATCGAGGGCATGCTGAGCAAAAAGACGCGTAGGTAGAGCGAAGCGAGCGGCATGGTTTCGGCGGGAACGTTGAGCGCGGCGAGCATGGGCTCGGCAAAGATCTCGCCCAGTGCGATGACGACAAAGCCCACAAGTGCCATAAGAATCGAGGTGTGGACGGCGCGTTTGACCATGTTCTGATCGTTGCGGCCGATAGCGTTGGCGATGACCACGTTGGAGCCAAGCGACATGCCAATAAACAGGTTGAGCATAAGACTGGTAAGCGGAACATTGGAGCCGACCGCCGCCATGGCGAGGGTTCCCTGGTCGCCCGAGAAGTTACCGATGATGACCGTGGCGATGAGGTTCGACAGTTGCTCCAAGATGCTCGTGGCGGCCACAGGGAAGGCGAACAGGGGAACATTGCGCCACAGCGATCCGGTGGTC
>DBFZVF010000222.1:0-2774 GCA_048519165.1 Collinsella sp. | reverse complement strand
GAGCATTCCCCGTGCCGAAAAGCTCGAGGCCAACCTGGGCCGCCAGGGCGCCAAAAACGTGCCCGTCATGCGTATTGACGCACGCAAGCTTGACGAGTTCTTCCGCTTTGACCGTATCCTGCTCGACGCCCCCTGCACCGGTACGGGTACCGTCATCAGCGGCAACGAAAAGAGCCTGCGCGGCCTCACCGAGCAACTGCTCGTCAAGTGCGCCCGCTCGCAGCGCGCGCTTCTGGATCGTGCCATGGGGGCTCTCAAACCGGGCGGCACGCTCGTCTATTCGACGTGTTCGATCTTGCCGCAGGAAAACGAGGATGCCCTGCAAGAGGCCCTCGACAAGCACATGGACTGCGAGCTCATCCCCCTCGACGGCACGCCGAGCGAAAGCGAAGCGCGTCGCGCACAGGATACCGGCGACAAGCCGCGTATCGAATGCAACGCCCTTACCGAAGCCATTGCCGCCGGCCACGTCTCGGCCATTGCCAACGGCATGCCCGGCACGCTGACCATTCCGCCCAGCCGCGACTTTGAGGGCTTCTACATCGCCCTGGTCCGAAAACGCAGCTAGCGCACGGATTCAAAACTCAACAAGCTATCGCCGTGCGCGCCTGTCCTGCTGGTCCTTATGCCGCGCAAGCGCTTCACGTTCCTTGCTCTCGACCTTTTTGCCCTTAATGGCCGTGACCACAAAGTAGATGACCGCGGCGGCAACGATTGCGCCCACGCATAGGCCAATCGAGCCCAACATTGCCGAGAATTCCATACCGCGTCACCTCTCTTTTGTATACGGGACATTCAAGATAGCACCTCGATTCCCGCCACCACAGCTCCTTCACGTTCGCCGGCCTTCAGTCTAACGGATGGAGTGGCGGGGAAAAATCAACTCGTCAAACGATTTAGCACTCGCAGCGCCGGTCATACACTGCCGACCGCACAACATAGAAACGGACCGCTATGGATTCTCTCAACGACCTAAACGAGCGCGTCGACGCCTTTGTCGCCACCAGCTCCTTCGATACGCCTGCCGCGACGAACGACCAAGCCCCCATTGATGTTCCCGCCGAGGTTCACGAGGACATCGTCGCCTCGGTCGACTTCTCCGAGGTAGAGCTTGCAGACGAATTTACCGAGTCCCAGGTGGCCGTAACTCCCAACGGCCTCTTGCCCATGGAGCCGCTGCCCATCGACGGGCGCCTGCGCAAGGCGGCCCTCCGTATGCCCGATGAGATCGAGGAGGCCAGCGGTTTTACGCTCTTTGGTCGCCGCATCAAATCGCTCATCTACACCACCGACGTGGCGGTCATCCGCAATTCCAATGCCGACGCCGTGTTTGCCGTCTACCCCTTCACGCCGCAGCCCGCCATTACGCAGGCGCTGCTGACCGTTGCCGAGTGCCCGGTCTTTGTGGGCGTTGGCGGCGGCACCACCACCGGTAAGCGTTCCGTGCAGATGGCGGCCGTCTCCGAGATGCAGGGTGCGGCGGGCTGCGTGGTCAACTCCCCCGCCACCGCCGAGATGGTCGAGCACATCACCAACATCGCCGACATCCCCGTAATCGCCACGGTCGTTCGCTGCGACGACGATGCTCATGCCAAGGTGCGCGCCGGAGCCAAGATCCTCAACATCGCGGCCGGCAAGAACACGCCCCAGGTCCTGCGCGAGCTGCGCGAGCACTATCCCAACCTGCCGCTCATCGCACCGGGCGGCAAGACGCCCGAGAGCATCCGTGAGACCATCGCCGCCGGCGCCAACGCCATCATCTGGACGCCGCCATCGGCCCAGCAGCTGCAGACCGACATGATGCAGCGCTATCGCAAGATGAAGGAAGACGCCACGCCTGTCATCTCGCGCGACGATGTGCCCATTATCGACCAGGTCGCCGCCGCCGAGGTCAGCCAGGTCGAGAACATGAATCCCGACGTGCCGATCCCCGACGAAGTCATCGAACGCGTCGCTTCGATCCACGACCATATCGAGGAGCGTCGCGCCAACCGCGGACTCAAACCCTCGCTGCACGGTTTCTTCTTCCGCGGAAAGAAACGCTAGCCGCAACAGCAAGGCCCGTCCCGCAAACAACGGGACGGGCCTTTTTCTGTTATCGAATGTCAGGAGGGACAGGCGCAGCCGTTAAAACCGTCAGCCAGCCCACGAACGTTAGCCCACGCGCTTGTCGCCCATAAAGAAGACGGCCACCGTGCCAGGACCGGTATGCGAGCCAATCAGAGCACCGATGCTATTGATCTCAATCTTGCCTTTGAGCTGCGGAACCTGTTCCTCTATCAGCGCCGCAACAGCCTCGGCGTCCTCGCGGCACGCCGAGTGCGACATGATGCACTTGCCCGAATAGTTCGCGCCGTCCTGTACATGCGCCATCACGGTCTTGGCCATCTCGGAGATCGCGCGCTTCTTGGTGCGAATCTTCTCACGCGGCGCCAGCTCACCTTCGCAATCGACCGTCATAAGCGGGCAAATCTTGAGCGCCGTGCCGATGATTGCACTCGCGGCCGAAATGCGACCGCCGCGCAGGTAGCTCGACAGATCGGTCGAGAAGAACCAGTGGTGCAGGTTGAGTTTATGTTCTTCAATCCAAGCGGCCGTCTCGTCGAGCGAAGTGCCGCTATCGCGAACGTCGGCGGCACATTCCGCCAGCAGGCCAAAGCCCGAAGACGCCGCCAGCGAATCGATAACGCGCACCTTGCCGCCCTGGGGATAGCGATCCGCGAGCATCCGTGCAGCAACGCAGGCCGATCCATACGGACCCGAAATACCCGACG
>DBFZVF010000221.1:0-5755 GCA_048519165.1 Collinsella sp. | reverse complement strand
TGATGGGTAAGGTCGAGTTTGCCTACGGCTTTAAGCAGATGGCCTCTCCGCATTTCGAAAAGCTCGAGGGTGGGCGTGCCGCGGGCACCATTCTGCCGGTCCATTACGTGAGCGATGGCGTGAGCCAGGCGTGGATGCGCCGCATCGTTAGCGGCGCGCTCGAGGTCGTCGGCAATCCCTTCGACCCGATTCCCGCACGCTTGCGCGTCAAGCGCCGCCTGATGAGCAATGCCCGTGCGCTGCGCTCAATTCATTTTCCATCGAGTATGGCCGAGCGCGATATCGCGCGACGTCGCCTTGCCTACGAGGAGTGCCTCTACCTTCAGCTGGCGCTGCGCCTGCGCAACGACGGCGGCTTGGTCGAAGTCGCTCCCTACGCCCACGCCGCGGGTGAGCACCTGGCGGCGCTCAGGGAAGCCCTGCCGTTTTCGCTGAGCGACGAGCAGGAGGCTGCGTTCCAAGACATCCTGTACGATATGTGCGATGGCGGGCGCGTGATGAACCGCCTGCTACTGGGCGACGTCGGTACCGGCAAGACGGCCGTCGCCGCCTGCGCGCTGGCTGTCGCGGCCGATTCGGGCACTCAGTCCTGCGTTATGGCGCCTACGGGTGTGCTGGCGCGCCAATATGCCGATAAGACCGGCCCCTTGCTCTCCCAGGCTGGCATGTCTTGGGCGCTCCTGACGGGTGCCACGCCGGCGGCCGAGCGCGAGCAGATCCATGCGCAGCTGGAATCGGGCGAGCTCGACGTCCTCTTTGGAACCCACGCGGTCCTTTCGGACAACGTGGCGTTTAAGCATCTGTCGCTTGTCGTCATCGACGAGCAGCACCGCTTTGGTGTGGGCCAGCGCAATGCTCTGCGTGCCAAGGGCCCGGGTGCCGACCTTCTCGTTATGACGGCCACGCCGATCCCGCGCACGTTGGCGCTCTCGGTCTACGGCGACCTGGACACGAGCATCATCCGCCATCGACCTGTTCCGGGGGCGGGCGTTACGACGCGCGTGCTCACCGAGTCGAGCCGCGATTTGGCCTACGGTGCCATCCGCGAGGCGTATGAAAAGGGCCAGCAGGCTTACGTGATCTGCCCGCTTGTGGAGCCGAGTGACTCGGCCGATGAGCTGGAAGACGTACCCGGTATCGCCCGCGACGACGAGGGCCGCGTGACCGTGCCTGTACCGCTGCACGATACGGCAACCGAGCTCGAACGACTGCGTCTGGCCCTGCCGGGACTTACCATTGAGCGCCTTCATGGCCGCATGCCGGCGGGGGAGAAGGACCGCGTGATCGATGCCTTCAAGCGCGGTGAGATCGACGTGCTCGTCTCGACCACGGTGGTCGAGGTAGGCGTCGACGTGCCCAACGCCACCGTCATGGTCATCGAGAACGGAGAGCGCTTTGGCTTGGCGGCCCTGCACCAGCTGCGCGGCCGCGTGGGCCGCGGCAGCGTGTCGGGCACTTGCCTGGTCATGACGTACTCCAAGGGCAACGGTGGCGCGTCGGCGGCACAAGACCGTCTCCAGTCGCTCGAAAAGACCTCTGACGGCTTTGCGCTCGCCCAGATGGACCTGCGCCTGCGCCACGAGGGCGAGATTCTGGGCTACCGCCAGCACGGCGGCGTGACCCTGCGCTTTGTGGACCTGGACGCCGACGAGGATCTTATCGAATGGGCCCATTTGGACGCGGTCGAGCTCTTGCGGTATGCTTGCAACCTTGACTCCGTGGCGACGCGCCCCTTGCGCGACGCGGTCGCCATGCGTTATCGACATATCTTTAAGGAGGTCAGCGGAGGATGAGAATCATCGGCGGTGAATGGCGCGGCCGCAAGATCGAAGAGCCGCGTGGGCGCGATGTCACCCGTCCCACGACCGATCGCGTGCGCGAGGCATGCGCGTCCATGGTCATGTCGGCGTTCGACTTCGATCTGGACGAGGTCCGCGTGCTGGACGCCTTTGGCGGCTCCGGCGCCCTGGGAATCGAGATGCTCTCGCGTGGCGCCCGCTCGCTCACCACGTTCGAGATCGATCGCAATGCCGCCCGTCTGATCACCAAGAATATCGAGTCGCTGTGCCGCGACCGCTCGCGTTGGCGTGTCGTTACCGGCGATGTGTTGGCGAGCGCCTCGCGCGGCCGTGTGCCGGGTGGTCCCTTTGACCTGATCTTGCTCGACCCGCCCTATGCCTTTGGCGCCGAGCCGGTCGAGGAGCTGCTGCAAAATCTTTCCCAGCAGGGACTGCTGGCGCCCGGGGCCTTTGCCCTTTTTGAACATGCCGCAGCCGATGCAGGTGCTCATCCGGCTTGTTTCAAGACCGTGCGAGAGAAGCGCTACGGCATTACCTCGGTTGACTTGCTGCGCTGGGTGGCCGAGGACGAGAACGACCATGCTGACGAGAACGAAAATGACGAGGATGTGCCTTCGGAGGACACCCATGAATGACACCATCAACCGCGTGATCGTCCCGGGCACCTTCGATCCCATCACCTTTGGCCATATCGACGTGATCCGCCGAGCTCGCCGTATCTTTCCCAGCGTGATCGTCGCCGTGGCCGAATCGCAGGGTAAAAACGGCGTGGGTACCACCTTTATGCTCGACGAGCGCGTGGCGCTGGCCCGCGAGGCCCTCGGTGATTTGGACGGCGTCGAGGTACTGCCCTTCACCGGCCTGCTGGTCGACTTTGCACGTGAACAGAGGGCGGGTGCCGTCGTTAAGGGTCTGCGCGCCATGACCGACTTTGAGTACGAGTTGCAGCAGGCCGACCTCAACTATCGCCTGGATAGCGAGCTGGAGTCCATCTTTGTCATGAGTGCTCCGCAGTACGGCTATATCTCGAGTTCGGTGGTGCGCCAGATCGCGTCGCTTGGCAGCGACGTGTCGACGTTTGTGCCGCCCAACGTGGTCGAAGCACTCAAACATCGCTTTTCGTGACGTTTTTTATTGCCTGGTGGCATGTGGTAAACTAACACGATGATATGTTACCTATGAAAGGAGACCGGATGCCGGGCGAGAATTTTCCTGGCGACAGGATCGTGAGTCTTGTCGACGAGCTCGAGGGGCTCATCGAAGAGGCTAAGACGCCGTTCGGCAAGAACGCCCAGATGAAGGTTATCGACGCCGACGTCTTCTTTAACATCCTCGATGAGATCCGCATGAGCTATCCCGAGGAGTGGCAGAAGTCCCGCCGTATCCTCAAAGAGCGCGAGGAGCTTATGGCCTCCGCCGCCGCCCAGGCCGATTCCATCATTGCCGATGCTCAGCAGCAGGCGCTCACCATTGCCGGTGAGCAGGAGATCGTCCGCTTAGCCCAGCAGCAGGCCGACGACATCCGCGACCGTGCCCAGCAGTACGAGCGCGAGACGCGTTATGCCGCCGAGGATTACGCCGAGCAGGTCTTTACGCACCTCGAGGAGAACCTTAAGAGTCTGACCGGCACCGTCACTCGTTGCCGTCAGCAGCTCAACGAGGGCGCCGCCCAGCAGAACGGTCAGTGGTAATGGCTGAGTTCCCGAGCGTAACCGTCGATCTTTCCGAGCAGCTCGAGTTTCCCGGAGACTCTTATCCGCTGACCGGCAAGGTCGATGTCGCCACCTACACGGTGGGCGAGAAGGAGTACCAGCTGCAGGACGGCATTTCCTACGACGTGGTCTTTACCAACGCCGGTACCGGTGTTCTGCTTTCGGGCATGGTCCGCGCTCACGCCACCGGCGAGTGCGACCGTTGCCTGGAGCCTGCCTCGTTTGACATTGCCGGCGAGATCGAGGAGTTCTATCTCTTCCATGAGCCCGAGGACCCCGAGGCCTACGAAGACGGCTATGAGCTCCTGGGCGAGGATCGCGTCGTCGATCTGGGCGAGCCCATCAACGACGCCGTTGTCATGGACACGCCGTTTGTTGTGCTCTGCAAGCCCGATTGCCGCGGTCTTTGTCCCGTTTGCGGCGCCAATCTCAACGTGGAGCAATGCGATTGTGCTGCCCAAGCCGAGGCCGAATGGGCCGAAGCCACGGAAAATCCATTTGCAGCATTGAAGAATCTCAAGCTTGACGAGTAAAACTGTGGTAGTATCGCTACTTGCGCGTAATCGCCACACTGGATAGTTCATAAGGAAGGTCACTATGCCCGTACCTAAACAAAAGCAGGGTCGTATCCGCACCCATACCCGTCGTTCCGCCAACATGAAGATCTCGGCTGCGGCTCAGTCCACGTGCCCCCGTTGCGGCGCTGTTAAGCTCCCGCACCACGTGTGCCCCAGCTGCGGTTTCTACAAGGACCGCGAGGTTATCGTTACCGAGTAACTGTATACTCTGGATACGATGCCGTTCCAACTGGAACCACAATGGCCGGCTCAATGAGTCGGCCATTTTTGTATAAGGAGCATATGAAATGAGTAACGTTCGCGTTTGTGTAGACGTTGTGGGCGGAGACGAGAGGCCCCAGGTTGTCCTCGACGGTATCGAGGCTGCGCTTGCGGCAGATCCCGAGATTGAGGTCTTGGCCGTCGGTCCCGCTGAAATCGTCAACCCCTTTGCCGCGGCGCATGCCCGCGTGGAGGCCTTGGAGGCCCCCGACGTCATCAGCATGGAGGACGATCCCATCCGCGCCGTGATGACTAAGCGCAAGTCCTCGATCGTGCTTGCATGCCGTGCCATTAAGAAGGGCAATGCGGACGCGTTTTTCTCGGCCGGCTCGACCGGTGCCATGACCGCTGCCGCCACGGCCTACGTCACGCCGTTTAGGTATTTGGCGGAGGGCAAGAAGCAGCCGGTCCGTCCGTGCCTGACTAACGCACTGCCTAATCGCGCCGGCGGCCTGACGGTGCTGTGCGATATGGGCGCCAATCCCGATGTCACGGTGGACGACATGGTGCGTTTCGCCCAGATGGGTGCTGCCTATGCCCGCGTGGCTTTGGGCATTGAGCATCCGCGTGTGGGCCTGCTTGCCAACGGCACCGAGGACGAGAAGGGCTCCAACTTTACCAAGGCGTGCTTCCCGGCCATGAAGGCCGCGGTTCCCGGCTTTGTGGGCAACTGCGAGGGCACCGATCTTACGTCGGGCAATTTTGACGTCGTGGTCGCCGACGGTATGTCGGGCAATATTGCGCTCAAGGCCACCGAGGGCGCTGCCAAGTTTTTGCTGCAGGAGCTCAAGGGTGCCTTTATGTCTTCGCTCGGCACCAAGATCGCCGCGCTGCTCATCAAAAAGCAGATGCGCCAGATTAAGGCCAAGCTTTCGGGCGACGCCAAGGGCGGCGCGATTCTGCTGGGCCTGCGCGGCGTCGTGTTGATCGGCCACGGTGCCACGTCGGTCGAGGCCGTCAAGAACGGTACGCTTGCCGCGGCCCAGGCCGTGCGCGCCGGGCTTGTCCAGGACGTTGCCAATTCTATGGACGGTATCGTTTTATAAAGGCCGCGTTACGTGGCTCAACCTGTACCGCGTGGGGTAGAATCGGAGCCGTATTGCAACGCGGCTCCGATTGCCGTGTTGTGTTGTGTTCCATGACATACGAGAGGAAGCGCTATGGATCGCTCCGAAATCTTCGATAAGATCGCCGAAGTCGCCGCTGACGTGCTGGGTGTCGATGTCGCCGACATTAGCGACGAGACCACTTTTGACGATCTCGATGCCGATTCGCTCGAGCGTCTGCAGCTGGTGACGGCCATCGAGGACGAGTTCGACCTCGAGATCGATGACGAGACCCTGCTGTCGCTCAACTCTGTCGCCGACGCTGTCGACGCTATTGAAAACGCCAAGGAGGCCTAAGT
>DBFZVF010000220.1:0-3699 GCA_048519165.1 Collinsella sp. | reverse complement strand
GAATAATGTCGACGGCAGCCCAAGTTCTGCAAAGCTGGGCAGCGCCGTTGTTTGCATTAGGGGGTCAACGCCTTAGCGGCGGCGACCCCTTCTGTTGCGCTTCGAACGCTGCTTGAGTGCCTCGGAAAGGCCGACAAGCGCCGTGAAGAACGAGACCAAAGCGGTCAGAAGTCTCACGAAATCAATCAAATCGGTCATGGGCATCACCTCCCATCAGATGGAGGGCGTTGCCCGGCACATGGAACTGCCGCCAACAGTATCAATTCTATCAAAGCGCAGTTAGATATGCGAATGTTTGTTCTTATTTCAGAAGATCGGAGCTCGGGTACGGCGAAGGAACAGTTCCTTTGCCGTACCCGAGCTTGTCGCCGAACTGCCACCTACATTTTTCGAGTTATTCGGCCACGCTGCTAGTTCTGTATAAATGCACCGCCGGGATTATCTGAGGGTTTTTGTCCTTATTTGAGCGCATACATGCCCATTTGCGCACTTACGACACCGAATCAAACACCATTAGAGGTATGAATGTTCCCGAGAGGGCATCTTTAGCCATTTAACGACCTCCGACAGGCCGAATAACTCGAAATTTGTTGGTGGCGAAAGCGAGACAGTCCTATACGCCAAAAGCCGGCATCTCCCATGTGACAGAGGGGCTGTCCCTTTGTCACATTATTCGATGACGGTGCGGGAGTTTTGCTTGCGCATGGTGGCGAGCATGTGTTTGGGGACGGCATGAACCATGCAACTGCCGATAGTTGCACTCGCGGCGGCCTTGGCGGCATCGCTGCCGTTTTTGGTCGCGTAGCTGTGACGGAAGCGCTTGAGCATGGCGATGTCGTTGCCGCCGTCGCCGTAAACCGCGACCTCGTCCTCGGCAATACCGTAGTAGCCCGCCAGCCAGGCCACGCTCTCGCCCTTGTTGCACGCCACGTCCGTGATCTCGAACATCACCGGATCGAACGGCGCGTTGACCACACGGTCCGAACGCTCGGCCAAATACGCCTTAAGGTCGCGCTCCAGCTCGGGCGAGATCACACGGCAGTTGATCTTGCACACATCGTGGCGCAGGATGTCACCAATCGACTGGTCGAAATACTGCTCCTCGTGATACCCGCCACGCGCACGCATGCCGCGCATCACGATGCGCTTGATAGGACTGTCCTTTTTAAAGCCCGCCTGGTGCATCTCAAACGATCCGCTCGAAAACATGCCATCGGGCGTGGAGCAGTCAAAACAGATATCCGGAAACTCCTTGAGCAGCTCCTCGGTAATCTGAGGGTCGATGGTCCAGGTCTTGAGCACCTCGCCATGACTGTCGCGCACGATGGAGCCGTTAGAGCAGCAGGCATCGAGCGCCAGGCCCGTAAAGCCATGCTCGCCGACCGGCAGCGTCGAGCGCCCGGTCGCGGGAACCACATGCAGGCCAGCCTCGGTCAGCTCGCGAATGGCACGGCGGATGGTCCCATCCGCTTCGTGCAGGGCGTTCAGCAGCGTTCCGTCTAAATCACTCGCGAACATCTTGATCATGGGCATGCCTCTCCTTCGTCTGCACGATATTGTAGACGAAGGAGAGGCATGCCCAAACAATGCCGTCACGGCGCGGCGCGCCACTGCCTCCACAAATTCACGGTGCCCCAGCGCCTTAAGACATTCGCCATAAGCGACTTTTCAGCCGATAAAACAGCGCCGTCGTCAACGTCAGCACCGCAAACATGCCTGCGAATACAATCGCCGGTGTCCATCGATCATATGCGAGCCCGTAAACCAATTGGCCAATAGGCGTTGCACAGGAAAGCATCATATAAACGAGTGCCAGCACTTTTCCGCAGAGTTCCTTTGGCGCTGACCGCTGAACAAATGAAACAATTTCGACCGATGCAATGCTTGCCCACGCCATGACCCATGCCGAGCCGGCCGCAAGCGCGGCAAACGCTAATTCATCAGGACCGCTCAGTAGCGTGACAATAATCGGTACGACTCCAAAACAAATCATCGCAACATATCGACATATGCCCTTGAAGGAAAAACGATGCGGCCAAATACCGACCAAACCACTGCCGACAAGACCGCCTAAGCCCATAGCCACCTCAATAATCCCAACAAAGGATGATTGCATTCCGAGATGCTTTGCAACAATAACGGGAGCACCAATCGTTAACCCAACTAACGCAAGGTTCAAAATAGCCGCAAGCAAAAACACAACGAGCAATGATGCGTTTTGAAACAGGTACCGAATCGACTCCCGAAAATCGCTTCGGCATGTCGAGCAAGTCGTACTGTCCCCTGTCATTCCAGATGAGGCATTTTGCTTGAGTGCGCCCCCGAACAGTAGGGCTGACATCGCAAACGTCAACGCCGCGGTTTCGCATAGAGCATCGATACCAAAGCACCCATAGACTGCCGTCCCGACTACAGGCCCCAAGATATTGCTCGCCATGGTTATCTGCGAGACCAACGCAGTGGCACGCTCAACCTTTTCTGGGCCCGTCATGCGCACCGTCTCAATTTGAAGCATCGGTTTCAGCAGCGATTGGATGCCATATTGGACGCAAAGCATTGCTACCACGACAACGGTAAGAGGCAGCGAACGCTTCATGGGGATAAACAACAGTGATGCAGCCATCAGAACAATGCCGAGCACCACAAGGGCCCCGCGATGACTTCCGCGATCCGCCAAGATTCCGCCAGCCGGAGTCGCAAGCACGCCCGGCACGAACGCTATCGCCGCGACGGCACCATATAACGTTGATGAGCCGCTGCAATCGAACAAGTAAAGCGGGCACGCAAAGCACAGTGCCGACAACATCGAATACGCGCACAGCTGTGCAACAAGAAGACCGAAAAGCCTGATAGACCGCACTGTTTTTTGCGCCAACGAGACACTACTTCTCCGCATTCCAGCCATAAGCCTGCCCTCTATACATACCATTAGTATGTATTTAATGACTTGAAAAGGGCAGCCGTGGCTACCCTCACAAATCAATTACATACCGTCAGTACGTATATTACCACCCGGCGCGGTCCCATACGTCCCAAATCTGCGCCGTTGTCTGAAGCACTTCTTCCCCCAAATCGAGTCCCACCGCGGCCGCCATCTGCGCCAAACATTGCGCGCGAGCGAGCATTCGATCCTTGGGCTCGAGCGGACGGAACAATGGCAGCAGCCAAAGATTCGCCAACAACGATACGGCCTCCGCCGCTTCACGCGGGCATTCGCACGCAATGGAGCCGTCGGCGATGCCCTCCTCGATCACTGGCAAAAGACAGCCATCGGCCGATTCGTCAAACGAGCCCTGGTACTGCATCGCCAGTAGACGCGAGCTTTTTACCGGATCCGCCGCAGGATGTATGCGTGCCCATAGCTCAATTTGTGGAACGACGGACTCGGGCGCGTACAGCCGCTTGAGCTTTTGGGCTCCGTTCATATTACCGATACCAAGCGTTGAGCGGCGGCGCTCAACAATTGGAGCCATTGCCCGATCAAATGCGGCGTTGAAAATCTCTTCTTTGCTCTTAAAGTGATGATAGACAGCGCCCTTGGTCATGCCATCGAGGCGGTCGACGATATCTTGAATGCTCGTCCCCTCATAACCCTGTGCGCAGAATAGCTCCAGCGCCGCGTCGAGAATCTTCGCGACCGTCTCCTCGGGATATTTATTACGACCCATAATTCGTCCATCCGCAACGCAAGTCTTGTGC
>DBFZVF010000219.1:0-8520 GCA_048519165.1 Collinsella sp. | reverse complement strand
GCGCTGGGAGGGAACTTGCTCTCTGCCCTGCGGCTCGGCGCTGTCGCGACAGGGGATTACTTGGCTGAATTGAATATGGTGCGCGGCCTTTTAGGCCGCGCTTTTTGTTTGGTCGCGCTTTGTGCGTGGATAAGAAAAGGGCCCAAGGTTTGTGCCTTGGACCTCAAAGGGTTGATGAACTGGCTTAAGACTCGGCCGTGATTGTTAGAACTTGACGGTCGGTGCCTGGCGGGCGGCCTCGGCGGCCTCGAAGCCCTGGCGCTCCTTAAACTGGAAGATGCCGGCAAAGATAACAGCCGGGAACGTCTGGATGGCGTTGTTGTAGCTGAGCACGCAATCGTTGTAGCTCTGGCGCGCGTAGCTCACCTTGTTCTCGGTGTCCTCGAGCGATGCCTGGAGCTGCGTAAAGTTGGTGTTCGCCTTAAGGTCGGGGTAGGCCTCGGCGACGGCAAAGAGCTGGCGCAGCGCACCGGTCAGCACGTTGTCGGCTTCCATCTTGGCCTCAGGGGTGGTGGCGCTCACGGCGGCGTTGCGCGCGTTGACCACGGCGGCGAGCGTGTCCTGCTCGTGCTTGGCGTAGCCCTTGACGGTCTCGACCAGGTTAGGGATCAGGTCGTTGCGGCGCTGCAACTGCGTGTCGATGTTCTGCCAAGCGTTATCGATGCGATTGCGCTTGGTGACCATGTTGTTGTAGATGCCGGCGATGGCGCAGGCGATCACAACGACAACAACGATACCGATGATGACGGGAAGCATGATGTCTCCGTTTCGAATGGCAGCGGCGTCTTGCGCCGGCCGTTGTTGGTATAACACATCTAGTATACCCGCAACCTTTGGCGGTGCCGAACTTTCCGGTAAGCGTTATGTTTCAACCGGGAAGGAGGCACCAATATGGAACGGGTGGTACAGGTGTAAGATATGCGACAAATTAAGGAATGCTGTCTACGCCTTGAGGATGGCGATACGGATGGACCTTCGCATCAAGAAAACCTATCGTGCCCTGTTCGATGCCTTTACCGAGCTATTGGAAGAGCATCGGTTTGAGGATTTGACGGTTGCTATGCTTTGCGACCGTGCCCTGATTCGCCGCACGACGTTCTATAAGCATTTTCGCGATAAAAACGATTACTTTGCCTTCTATATCGATGAGCTTATGACGGGCTTGCCGCAAAACCGGACCGATGCAGCGGACGCGGAGCCGCTTGATGACGTACGGGCGCTTCGCCATGAGGTCTTTGACGATGCCATGAATATGATTCTGGCGCATGAGCAGCTCATGGATAACCTTTTGGCCAGCAGCATGTCGGGCATGCTGACCGGCATGATTTGCGACCGCATTGCGCGTTCCATCCGCGAGCGTGTGATGAGCTCGCTTGCCGAAGATGCCCTGGCGCCCGTTTCGCTCGAGACGACATCGGAGTTTATCGCCGGTGGCATTATTCGATTGTTCACAAACTGGTGGGAATCGGGCCACGATCTTGAGCGTCGACCCGAGATAGCCGACGTGGTCGATGCGCTGTTTGAGCGCACCATGACGCCGGTGAATCACTAAGGTGGCGGAGAGAGGGGGATTCGAACCCCCGGAACGCTCTCGCGCTCAACGGTTTTCAAGACCGCCGCATTCAACCGCTCTGCCATCTCTCCGTGAGTCGTAATGATAGCATCGTTTTGAATTTGCAACAGGGAAGGCGAACGATGACGATCACCGAAATCGACGAGAATTTCATGCGCGAGGCGCTGGCGGAGGCTCGCGCCGCTGCTGCGGTGGGCGAGGTACCGATTGGTGCGGTGGTGGTACGCGCGGGCGAGATTGTCGCGAGGGCGCATAATCGCCGCGAACTCGACCAGGATCCTTCGGCGCATGCCGAATTTTTGGCCCTGTGTGCCGCCGCTCAGACGCTTGGACGCTGGCGCCTTTCCGATTGCACGGTTTACGTGACGCTCGAGCCCTGCTGTATGTGCGCGGGGCTTATGGTTAACGCGCGCGTGGGGCGTTGCGCGTATGGCGCGACCGATGCCAAGGTGGGCGCGCTGGGTTCGCTGTACGACCTCAATGCCGATTCGCGCCTGAACCATCGGTTTAATGTGACCGCCGGCGTGCTGGCAGGCGAGTGCCGTGAAGTGCTGAGCAGCTATTTTGCTGGCCTGCGCGGTGTCGACGGCGTCGGTTGCGGTTTGAACCTTGAGGCGCATGCGGCTCACGCCGAGGCGCTCGCGGGTGTTGGAGACCTCGCCGACGAGACGGTCGACTTTGGCCCCGTGCGGCGGCCCCGCCGTGTGCTGCTGGCGATCGACTCCTTCAAGGGCAGCGTGTCGAGTGCGCAGGCGGAGGAGGCCGTTGCCGAAGGCGTGCGCCGTGTGTGGCCCGATGCCGAGCTGGGCGCTTTGCCGCTGGCAGATGGTGGCGAGGGAACGCTCGATGCCATCGCCGCGCGCGGTGGCGAGCTCTCGACCTGTGAGGTTGCAGGCCCCTTGGACTATCGCGTGTCTGCCCGGATGCTGGTGGACGACGAGCACGACTCGGCTGTAATTGAGATGGCCGAGGCGGCGGGTATTGGGTATTCACCCTGCACGAAATCGGCGGCGCTTGCGGCTTCGACCTATGGCGTGGGCGAGCTCATACTTCGCGCGGTCCGCGCGGGGGCAAAGACTATCTATATTGGTCTGGGCGGCAGTGCCACCAACGACGGTGGCGCCGGCATGCTGCAGGCGCTGGGTGCCCACCTTGTTGATGAGTGTGGCTGCAATATCGCCCCCGGTCTCGCGGGCCTTGAACACGTGACGAGTATCGATTTGGCACCGGCGCTTCGGGCGCTGAATGGCGCGCGTATCATCGTGCTTTCCGATGTCGAGAATCCGCTCGTGGGGCGTCGAGGCGCACTGGCGGTGTTCGGTGGGCAGAAGGGTCTGCCGACGGGTGATGCCGAGGTGCTGAGCAGGTACGACAGCTGGATGGTCGGCTACGGCCGCCTGCTCGATGCAGCGATTACCGGGGCGCGGGCTCAGGGGTTGTTGCGCGTGCCCGAGGGCGCACGGACATTTGGCTCGGTGCTCGGCGTGCCCGGTGCCGGTGCTGCTGGCGGCCTGGGTGCCGCGCTGCTGGCGCTCGGGGCGGAGTTGCGTTCGGGCGTTGAGACGGTGCTCGACCTCATTGGGTTCGACGAGCGCGTGCGCGATGCCGACCTGGTCATAACGGGCGAGGGCAATATGGACGAGCAATCCGCCGCCGGTAAGGCGCCGGTGGGCGTGGCCCGTCGTGCGAAGCGATGTGGCAAGCCGGTGGTCGCCGTCGTGGGCGGTCGTGCTGACAACCTGGATGCGGTGTATGGGCAGGGCGTCGACCTGGTTTTGCCGGTCTGCCGCAAGCCCATGGGCCTTGAGCTGGCGCTCGATCCCCAGGAAGCCACAACCAACCTCATCTGCGCCGGCGAAGCGGCCGCTCGATCCTACGACTTTGGCCGTATCTAAAACCCATCCCCTCGATAAGTTGCGGTGAAATAGTTCTTGTTTTTGGCCTTGGGTCGTAAAACAGGAACTATTCCACCGCAACTCAAAAGTGGTCTTTTTGGCTCCGTCCCAAATTAGCCACCTTGCCCTGTCGAGCAGGAGCAGGTAAGATATACCGAGCGCCTAGCGCGTTCGATGGGTTCGGATGACGACATGTTCCGAATCTGGTCAGGTCCGGAAGGAAGCAGCCATAAGGAGCCTCTGTCGGGCATCCGAATCCATCGAGTGCGCAGGCGCTTTTTGGTGCCGCGGCTACCCGCGAGTGCCGGCAGGGTCACATTTATCTGATAATTGAATCCCTGGCGTTATGCCGCTCGCTGGCGTTGCCAAAACATCGGCTGCTACATGCCTTGGGCGCTAGTGACCGTCGCCCTTACATCTGTAATGAGTTGCTTACGCATCTCCAGGACTCGCCGTACTATCATGAATCAGATTGAAGAGAGATGATGATAGGGAGCGCCTTCTATGATTGAGTTGCTTAGGCGTTTTGGTGGCAAGTTTCACCGCTATATGGTGATTGGGCCTGCGTGCAAGCTGATCGAAGTGATCTTTGACCTGCTTACGCCGCTGGTGATTGCCCAGATGATCGACAAGGGCATTGGGGCGCACGATGTCAACGCCGTCGTCCACTACGGTATGGTGCTTGGCGCCATGGCTGTGATCGGCATCTCGTTTACGCTCGTCTGCCAAAAGATGGCGGCGCTCACCTCGCAGGGCATGGGCACCGATATCCGTGGTGCGCTCTACCAGCACATCAACAAGCTGAGCTATGCCGAACTCGACCGCTTTGGCACGCCGTCGCTTATCACCCGCATCACCAACGATGTCAACCAGGTGCAGCTTGCCGTGGCGCTGGGCGTGCGGATGCTCATCCGCTGGCCCTTCCTGGCGGTGGGTTCTATGTACGCGGCTCTCGCCATCGACCTTAAGCTCGGCATCATCTTTTTGATTTGCACGCCCGCCATCGGCCTGGTGTTTTGGTTTGTCATGGCGCGCTGCATTCCGTATTACAAGCAGCTGCAGGCAAAGCTCGACCGTATCGCGCTTATCTGCCGCGAGGGCCTTTCGGGCGCTCGCGTGGTTCGTGCCTTTGTGCGCGAGGACCACGAGCGCAAGCGTTTTGCCGAAGCCGCCGACGACCAGGCCCATACCGCCATCGCGGTGGGCAAGCTCTCGTCGATCCTTAACCCCGTCACGTTTTTGGTGATGAACCTGGGCGTGTGCGCCATCCTGTGGGTGGGCGGCATCCAGGTCAACGTGGGTGAGCTTACGCAGGGCCAGGTCATGGCGTTTGTTAACTACATGACGCAGACGCTCACCTCTATCGTGTACGTCGCCAACCTGGTCGTGGTCTTTACCAAGGCGAGCGCCAGCGCGTCGCGCATCAATGAGGTGCTCAACTGCGAGCCGAGCATCACCGACGAGGGCAACCAGCCGGTCGCGCTGCCCGAGCCGAGCGAACTGGCGGGTGGTGCTGCTCCAGTCTCCGCGGTGAGCTTTGGCCATGCGAGTTTTTCGTTTGGCGCGGGCGCGGCAAATGCCGTCAACGATGTGACCCTGGAGCTCCCGCTGGGCAAGACGCTCGGCATTATTGGCGGTACGGGCAGTGGTAAGTCCACACTCGTCTCGCTCATCCCGCGCCTGTACGATGCGAGCACCGGCAGCGTGTGCGTGATGGGTGCCGACGTGCGCGCCTGGCAGCTCGACCAGCTGCGCCATGTGGTTGCGACTGTTCCGCAGCGTGCGTCGCTGGTGAGCGGCACCATCCGCAGCAACCTGACCTGGCGTGACGAGTCGGCGACCGACGAGGAGCTCTGGGTAGCGCTCGATATGGCGCAAGCGAGCGAGTTCGTGCGCAGCAAGTCGCAGGGGCTCGATGCCCCTGTCGAGGCGGGCGGTAAGAACTTTAGCGGTGGCCAACGCCAGCGCCTGACCATCGCGCGCGCCCTGGTGGGCTCGCCTCAGATATTGATTATGGACGATTCTGCCTCGGCGCTCGACTTTAAGACCGACGCGGCGCTTCGCCATGCCATCCGCGAGCGCAATGTGCGCGGTGCCGCCGAGGGCGGGCTGCTGCTGACCACGGTGATTGTGAGCCAGCGCGTCTCGACCGTGCGCGATGCCGACATGATCTGCGTACTCGACCACGGCTCGGTTGCGGGCCTGGGCACGCATGACGAGCTGTATGCAAGCTGCCAGCTCTACCGCGAGATTTGCCAGTCGCAGCTACGACGCGAGGAGCTCGAGGGCCAGCAGGGGAGCACGACGCCCACGCCCGCTCCGACCGCCCCCGCATCCGTCTGCGCAAAGGAGGGCTGCTAAATGAATCCGTACACTTCTTCCGGTTCGGTCGCCACGATGACGGCCAACGTGTCCGGCAACGATAACCTCAACGACCTGGGTGACGGTCCGCGCCAGCTCGGCGATCCCGAGCGCTATCCCGTGGGTGCGGTGACCCGCCGCCTGCTGGGCTATGTTCGCCCGCACCGCGCCTCGTTTACGGCGTCGTTTGTGAGCGCCGCCATCTCGGTGATCTTGCAACTCTATACGCCCATCCTCGTCGGCGAGGGCATCGACCTCATCGTCGCCACCGGGCAGGTGGACTTCGATGCGCTGCTGCAGCTCGTTACCAAGCTCGCGATTGTCGTGGTGGGCGCGGCGGCCTTCCAGTGGCTACAGGGCTATTGCGTCAACCGCCTGTCCTACGAGACGGTGCGCGACATGCGTGTGGAGGCGAGCGACAAGCTCAGCCGCATGCCGCTCAGCTTTATCGACAGCCATGCCCACGGCGACCTTATGAGCCGCGTGGTCAACGACGTCGATCAGGTGGGCGACGGTCTGCTGCAGGGCTTTACGCAGCTCTTCACCGGTGTTATCACCATCGTAGGCACGCTCGCGTTTATGCTCTCCATTAACCTGACCATGACGCTCGTGGTGGTGCTCGTCACGCCGCTTTCCATTTTTGCAGCCGGTGCTATTGCCAAGCTCTCCAACAAAAGCTTTACGGCACAGCAGCGTATTCAAGGGCAGCTCGGTGGTCATATCGAGGAGTACGTAGGCGAGCAGAAGCTTGTCGATGCCTTTGCCTATGGTCCCAACGCCCAGCAGCGCTTCGATGCCCTCAATGCCGAGCTTTACACCGCGGGCGAGCGCGCACAGTTTATGGGTTCGCTCTCCAACCCCGGCACGCGCTTTATCAATAACATCATCTATGCCGTGGTCGCTGTGATCGGCTGCGTGGGCGTGATCACGGGCGTGCCCGCGGCGCTTACGGTGGGCGGCGTGCAGATCTTCCTGTCCTACGCCAACCAGTACACCAAGCCGTTCAACGAGGTCACCAACGTCATTACGCAGATCCAGACCGCGTACGCCTCGGCGCGCCGCATGTTTGCGCTGCTCGATGCGCGCGAGCAGGAGCCCGATGCGCCAGATGCCGTGGAACTTGCCGCCCCGCAGGGCGAGGTGACCTTTGAACACGTGGACTTTAGCTATGTGCCCGACCGAAAGCTGCTGCAGGATATCTGCATCGATGCCAAGCCCGGCATGCGTTTTGCCCTGGTCGGCCCCACGGGCTGCGGAAAGACAACGCTCATCAATCTGCTGCTGCGTTTTTACGATATCGATGCCGGCCGCATCGCGGTCGATGGCAAGGCTTCGCGCGATTACACGCGCTCGAGCCTGCGTCGTGCCTTTGGCATGGTGCTGCAGGACACTTGGCTGTTCGAGGGCACGGTGGCGGAAAACATCGCCTACGGTTGCCCAGGAGCCACGCGCGAGCAGGTTATCGAAGCCGCCAAGCGCGCGCACGCGCACAAGTTTATCGTGCAGCTGCCGAAAGGCTACGACACGGTGATTGGCGAGGACGGCGGCACGTTTAGCCAGGGCCAAAAGCAGCTGCTGTGCATTGCGCGCGTCATGCTCACCGACCCGGCTATCTTGCTGCTGGACGAGGCGACTTCGAGTATCGATACGCGCACCGAGCTGCAGGTGCAGGCGGCATTCGACGAGCTTATGGCCGGCCGCACAAGCTTTGTGGTGGCGCACCGCCTGTCGACGATCCGCAACGCCGACTGCATTCTAGTAATGCGCGACGGCCAGATTATCGAGCGCGGCACGCACGACGAGCTGTTAGCGGCAGGCGGCTTCTACGCCGAACTCTACCGCAGCCAATTCGCCCAGTGAGCAAGCCCGCGGGGCAAATTAATCAATCGACAGACGGTGGTTTACATCTGTCACGTTAGTACTAAGATATTCATCTAATAAATTGCATTAGTGGCTTTAGTTTTGGGGGATACGAGGCAACGTGACTATGACGTGCTCTTTGGTGGTTAACAGCAAGAGCGGTAATACCAGGATGGTTTCGGGCGCGATCAAGCGTGCCCTACAGGCTGCGGGCGTTGAGTTTGTCCATGCCGCGGCGTTGAGCGACGATGCGGATGCAGATCAGGTTGCGCTCGAGGCGCAGGGCGCCTGCGCGGCCGACACGGTGCTCGTCGGTTTTTGGTGCGACAAGGGCGCGTGCACGCCTTCGGTTGCCGCGCTGCTCTCCGCTCTGCACGGCAAGCGCGTTTTCCTCTTTGGTACCTGCGGTTTTGGCGCCGACCAGAGCTATTATCAGCAGATTATCAATCGCGTGACCTCCAATTTGGCCGAGGATGCCGAGCTTGTGGGTTGGGCAATGTGCCAGGGCAAGATGGGTCCCGCGGTCAAGCAGCGCTACGAGGCCATGCTCGAGCAAGATCCCGACAACGCGCGCTATAAGATGCTGCTCGACAACTGGGTTGCCGCAAAGGACCATCCCACCAAGGAAGATCTGGATAACATGGCTGCAGCCGCCAAAAAGGCCGTGCTGGGGGAGTAGCTCCCATCGCTGACGGCGGTCGGTCCATCTTTCTAAATGAAACGTCCTCCCGGGCGTCGGGGCACGAAGTTCCCTGCTCTACAGTCCTGCGCAAGACGAAGGCCACATTAAGTGGCCTTCTTTGCGTGCGGAACTCGCGATGAACTTCGTGC
>DBFZVF010000218.1:0-9719 GCA_048519165.1 Collinsella sp. | reverse complement strand
AGGTTAGGGGGATCGAACCCCTGACCTCAGGCTTGCAAAGCCCGCGCTCTCCCAGCTGAGCTAAACCCCCACGGAGACAGTAATAAACACCCCAGCGGCGACTCGGCTCTCGCTGGGGTGTTTATTGCGAAAGAAAGTGGTGGACCTGACAAGATTCGAACTTGTGACCTCCCGGTTATCAGCCGGACGCTCTAACCAACTGAGCTACAGGTCCATCGCGCAAGGGATATATTAGACGAGTCGTTACGCGCGCGTCAACAACTTTTTTGAAAATCTTTGGAGTGTGCCCGCCGAGTGGGCGAGATGGGTTAGGTTTGCTGCTCGGGCAGTCCTGCGCAAGACGAAGGCCACATTAAGTGGCCTTCTTTGCGTGCGGAACTCGCGACAAACCTAACCCATCTCGCCCACTCGGCGGGCACGGGGTCCAGGATTGTCAAAAAAGCGGTCGGCGCGCAGTGCGCCGACCGCCGATATATGGGGTCTGATATTTTCTACCAGCTAGGGCCTCTTACTCGTCTAGGAGATCCTCTGGCATGTCGTTGCCGTCGCCTAGATCGACTGGGGTCTTTTCGGCATCGACCGTTGCCTCGGCCTCGGCGCCTTCGCCTTCGGGCTTTTCCTTAGCTGCCGTCATGCGGGCGACAGCGCACACACGGTCGTTGTCGTCGACGGTCATCATCTTGACGCCCTGGGTGGCTCGGCCGGTCTGGCTAATCTCATCGGTCTTGACGCGAATGACCGTCGCGCCTTCCGTCACGATGAACAGCTCGTGCTGCGGACCCACCGTCTTCATGGCCGCGAGGTTTCCCTTACGCTCGGTCATCTGGATGGTGTAGACGCCCTGACCGCCGCGGTTCTGCTCCGGATAGTCCGCGACCGGCGTGCGCTTGCCGTAGCCGCGCTCGGTGATGACAAACAGGTCGCCGTTGCCGTTGGTAACTTCCATACCCAAAACGCTCACGCCGTCCTTCATGCTAATACCGCGAACGCCGCTGGTGTCGCGTCCCGTGGCGCGAACCTGGTCCTCGGGGAACATGATCGCCTTGCCCGCAGTGGTGGCCAGGATGATCTTGTCGCCCTCGCGCACACGGCGCACGGCGAGCAGCGCGTCGTCGTCTCTCAGATTGATGGCGATCAGGCCATCACGGCGGCTGCGGTCGTAAGCGCTCATCACGGTCTTCTTGACCATGCCGCTCTTGGTGGCAAACATCAGGTACTCGTCGGCGGGGAACTCGCGGCAGCTGATGACGCTCGCGATCTTCTCGCCTTCCTCAAAGGGCAGCAGGTTGACGATCGCGGTGCCGCGCGCCTGGCGCGTACCCACCGGCAGCTCGTGCACCTTCAGGCGGTAGACCTTGCCCTTGCTCGAGAAGAACAGCACGTACTCGTGCGTGGATGCGATAAACATCTCGTCGATGACGTCGTCCTCTTTAAGGTTGACGCCCGACACGCCCTTGCCGCCGCGCTTCTGGGCGCGGTAGGCAGCCACCGGGATGCGCTTCACGTAGCCGGTGTGGGTGATGGTCACGACCATGTCCTCGTCGGCGATGAGGTCCTCGACATCCAGGTCCTTTTCGACATGGCTGATCTCGGTGCGGCGTTTGTCGCCGAACTTCTTCGAGATCTCGCGCATCTCCTCCTTGATGACGCCCAGGATCTTCTCCTCATGTGCCAGCAAGTCCTCATAGTAGGCGATGGCGCGGCGCAGACCGTCCAGCTCTTCCTGGATCTTGTCGCGCTCCAGGCCAGTCAGGCGGCGCAGCTTCATCTCGAGGATGGCCGTGGTCTGCTCGGGCGTAAAGCCAAAGCGCTCGATCAGGCGGCCGCTTGCCTCGGAGTCGGTCTGCGAGGAACGGATAATGCTGATGACCTCGTCGATATGGTCGAGAGCCATCAAGTAGCCCTCGAGGATATGGGCACGCGCCTGGGCCTTCTTAAGGTCAAAGCGAGTGCGGCGGGTGACGACGTCGACCTGGTGGTCGATGTAGTGCTGCAGCATCTCGCGCAAGCTCAGGCATTTGGGAACGCCGTTGACGAGTGCCAGGTTGTTGGCGCCAAAGGTCGTCTGCAGCGAGGTGTACTTATACAGGTTGTTGAGCACGACCTGCGGAATGACGCCCTTCTTGAGCTCGATGACCAGACGGATGCCCTTCTGATTGGACTCGTCGCGCATGTCCGAGATGCCCTCGATGCGCTTGTCGTTTACGAGCTGGGCGATCTTCTCCTGCAGGGTGCCCTTGTTGACCATGTAAGGGATCTCGGTAAAGACCAGGCGGCTGCGACCGGTCTTGGTGGATTCCACGTGAGCCTTGGCACGCACGGTAATGGAGCCGCGACCGGTCTCGTAGCTCTGCCTAATGCCGGCGCTGCCCATGATGATGGCGCCGGTGGGGAAGTCCGGACCGGGCATGATCTGCATAAGCTCGTCGACGGTGGCATCGGGATTGTCGATCAGGTAGCAGGTGGCCTCGATCGCCTCGGTGAGGTTGTGCGGAGCGATATTGGTGGCCATGCCGACGGCGATGCCCTGGCTGCCGTTGACCAGCAGGTTGGGAAAGCGCGCGGGCAGCGCCACGGGCTCGGCGAGCGACTCGTCGTAGTTGGGCTGCCAGTCGACGGTATCCTTTTGCAGGTCGCGCAGCAGCTCCATGGCGGGCTTTGCCAGGCGGCTCTCGGTATAACGCATAGCCGCCGCGCCGTCACCATCGATGTTGCCGAAGTTGCCGTGGCCATCGATGAGCGGCGTGCGCATGGAGAACCACTGCGCCAGACGAACCATGGCCTCGTAAACCGCGAAGTCACCGTGCGGATGGTACTTGCCGATAACTTCTCCGACCGTCCAGGCCGACTTCTTATGCGGGCGGTTGGGGTAGATGCCACTCTCGTTCATGGCGTACAGGATGCGGCGGTGCACCGGCTTTAGTCCGTCGCGCACGTCCGGCAGGGCGCGCGCCGTGATGACCGACATCGAGTACTCGATGAACGACTGCTTCATCTCGCGGCCGAACTCTGAAATCTGGAGCTGACCGCCGTTGATGTCCTCGCCGGCCGAGGCGCCACGATCGACCGCACCGAAGCTCTCCTCGAGCTCGGCGTCGTCATCCTCATCATCTTCATCCTCGGCGTCGGGGTTATAGGAATCCGGATCGCCGTCCTCGCCCTGCTCAGCGCGGGCGAGCAGGCGCTTCAGATCATCGGGCATGCCGGCGTCGCCGGCCTCGTCCACACCCTCGTTGTTGTTGATATCGTCTGCCACGTTACCTCCTCTTAAGCGTCAAGGAACCGAGCATCATGCGCATGCTTTTCAATGTACTCGCGGCGATAGCCGACCTCGGAACCCATGAGCTCGCGCACGGCGCGGTCCGCCACCACGGCGTCCTCGATCGACACGCGCTGCAGGATACGAGTCTTGGGGTCCATCGTCGTCGAGGCAAGCTGCTTGGGGTCCATCTCGCCCAGGCCCTTGTAGCGCTGAACGGTATAGCCCTTGCGCTTCTTGGTGATCTTGCCGTCCTTGGCCTTGCCGTCCTCGTCGTTGTCGTCGGGGTTCAGGCCCAGGCTCTGAATGGTGTCGCGCAGAATCTCGTCTTCGGGCTGGCGGCCGTTGGGATACACGTAATGGATCTTGTTGCGTACCTTAATGCCAAAGATGGGCGGGCAGGCAACATAGACATAGCCGGCATCGATCAGCGGGCGCATGTACTTGTAGAAGAACGTCAGCAGCAGGATGCGGATATGCGCACCGTCAACGTCTGCATCGGTCATGATGATGATTTTGTGGTAGCGCGCCTTGCTGATATCGAAGTCGCCACCGTCGCCGGCGCTCGTCGTGACGCCGCAGCCGATCGCGGTGATGAGCGACTGGATGGTGTCGCTCGAGAACGCGCGGTGGTCACCCACGCGCTCGACGTTCAAAATCTTGCCGCGCAGGGGCAGAATCGCCTGGATGTCTCGGCGACGGCCGTCCTTGGCCGAACCGCCTGCCGAGTCGCCCTCTACGATAAAGAGCTCGGTCAGCTCGGCATCGCGCACCGAGCAGTCGGCGAGCTTGCCGGGCAGCGACGCCGTCTCGAGCAGACTTTTGCGACGGGTCGCCTCGCGCGCCTTGCGGGCGGCGTTGCGGGCCTTGCAGGCCTGCTGGGCCTTCTTGACGATCTCGCGGGCGGGCTTGGGGTGCTCCTCCAGATAATCGGTCAGTCCATCGGTCACGATCTTGAGCGTGAGCGCGCGCATGTAGGAACTGCCGAGCTTCGCCTTGGTCTGGCCCTCAAACTGTGGATCGGGCAGTTTGACCGATATAACGGCCGAAAGACCCTCGCGCACGTCGTCACCGCTCAGGTTGGCGTCCTTCTCCTTGAGCAGGTTCTGCTTGCGGGCGTAATCGTTAATCACGCGGGTGAGGGCGGTGCGGAAGCCCTCGAGATGCATGCCGCCCTCGGGGGTGTAGATGTCGTTGGCAAACGACATGACGTTCTCGCCATAGCCGGCATTCCACTGCAGGGACACCTCGACCTCGCCCATCTTGGTCACGGGCGCATCCGGATCCGATTTACCCTCGATATAGATGGGCTCCTTAAAGGCCTCGGGGACGTCTTTGCCGTCGTTGAGGAACTTAACGAAGTCGATGATGCCGCCCTCGTAGCAGAACTCCTCCACGTGGGGAGTCGCCTCGCGCTCGTCGGTCAGCACAATCTTGAGATTCTTATTGAGGAACGCCGTCTCCTGCAGACGGTTGTGCAGCGTATCGAAATCGTAGACACAGGTCTCGAAGATCTCGTCGTCGGGCCAGAAGTTGACGGTGGTACCCGTCGAATCCGAGGTGCCCACGACCTTCATCTTCTTGACGGTCTTGCCGCGCGAGAACTCCATCTCGTAGACGTTGCCATCACGGCGCACCTGCACGACCACGCGCTTGGACAGCGCGTTGACGACGGAGATGCCCACGCCGTGCAGGCCGCCCGAGACCTTGTAGGCCGAGTTATCGAACTTACCGCCGGCGTGCAAGATCGTCATAACGACCTCGAGCGTCGGGATCTTCTTGATGGGATGCTCGTCGACGGGGATGCCTCGCCCGTTGTCGACGACCGTGATGGAGTTGTCGGCGTGGACCGTCACCTGAATCTCGGTGCAGAAACCGGCCATGGCCTCGTCAACGGAGTTGTCAACGATCTCCCACACCAGGTGATGCAGGCCGCTGGCGCTCGTCGAGCCGATGTACATGCCCGGGCGCTTACGAACGGCCTCGAGACCTTCGAGAATCTTAATCTCGCCGCCATCGTAATCGTTTTCGTTTGCCACACGTCCTCCTTCAGCTAAGAAAATGTGTACAGCCTTACTAGTTTATCGTAAAAAAATACCCTCGGGAACGAGGGTATTTGGCTCTACAAGGCCACCAGATGCGATTTAAGGCTCTTTTTTGCTTTGCACGCCCTTGGCCCACTCGGCACTAGCTCTCATGGCATTCTCGAGGGCCTCGCGCAGTTTTTGATCTTCGATGGGCGCCACTTGGCGCTCGATCTCGCCGCGTTCGGCCTCGCTGAGATCGGCGTGCGGAGCCGGCGGGCGCTCGGTCACGGCTGGGCGCAGGCGCTCCTTGGCAGCCGGCGGCGTGTGACCGGGCGCGGTCGTTTTGAACACCAGGCCGTCCACATGCGCCCCGGCCCGCTCCATGCGCGCCCGGATGATCTCGCGCAGCAGCGTCATCTCCTGCGTCCACGAGGGCGAATCGAGATACACCAGCAGCTCATTGGACTCGGGCAGGTAGCGCAGGCCCGTCACGTGGCGTCCCTCGCGCGTGCCCGAGCACACCGCATTCCAGGCACGATAGACCGCACGAGATTCCTCCGCAGCCTCCATTTGCGCGCGGCGTTCAGGTGTCGCGGCCGCCAGGATGCGCTGACGCTCGGCATCCAAAAAGCCGCCAAAGGCAACCGTTCCGTTCTCGCGCTCGTAATTAGCACGTCTCACCCATGCTCACCACCTTGGCTCGATCAAGCAGGTCATCGGTAAAGTACCCCAGGTTGGTGGTGGTTATGACTGTCTGGATATCATCACCGATCAGCTGCAGAAAAGCGCCCCGGCGCCCGGCATCGAGCTCGCTCATCACGTCGTCCAACAGCAGCAGCGGCGCTGTGCCCAGGATGTCACGGGCGACGGTCACCTCGGCCACCTTCCAAGCCAGCACCAGCGTACGCTGCTGCCCTTGGCTGGCAAACGAACGGGCAGATCGACCCGCAACGGTAAACTCAATCTCGTCGCGATGCGGACCCACAAGCGTCACGCCGCGGCGCATCTCCTCATCGGCACGCTCATCGAGGGCCGCGAGCATATGCTCGTACGCCCAGCCCTTAAGTTCCTCGCGCCCCTCGGTTTGAGGCAAATCCCCCAGTGTGGACACATAGGACACGCCTGCGTCCTCACCGGACGCCACCTGCCCATACGCGGCGCGCACATGGCCCGCCAGCCGGTCGAGCAGGGCCAAACGATGTACGAGCAGGGCTGACCCGGCGCGGGCGATGGAGTCATTCCATGCGCCGAGCATCTCGCGGCAGCACCAGGACTCCTTGAGCAGGGCGTTGCGCTGCGTCACGCAACGCCCGTAGGTGCTCGCCAGGTCGGCGTAACGGGCGCTCAGTTGCACGCCAAAGTCATCGAGGGCGGCGCGACGCACACTGGCACCGCGTTTGACCATATCCAGATGATCGGGGCAAAAAAGCACGCTCGGCAAAACCCCGCGCACGCCGGCGGCCGAGCATCTCTTGCCGTTACGGCTAAACGAGCGCTTGCCGTCCTCAACGTCCAGCCCCATATCGAGCACGCGGCCATCGCCCTCGAGTCTCAACTCGAGCCTGCACGAGCCCGTGCCGTCGTGCACGAGCTCGCCAGCGGTGGGATGCCTAAACGAGGCGCCGCTCGTCAAAAGCTGCAGCGCCTCTATAAGGTTGGTCTTTCCCGCCGCGTTGGGCCCCGCAAGCACCGTCACGCCTTCGTCCAGGTCAAGACGGTAGCTATCGAAACTGCGGTAGCGCGCGACGGAAAGGTTGCGGGCAAACATGGTCATGACGCAGCGCTAGATGCGAACCGGCATGACCAGGTACAGGTAGTTGATCTTGTCGTAGGACTTAAAGATACCCGCCTGTGAGTAGCTCTTGAGCTCCAGCGTGATCTCCTTCTCCTTGGACAGGGCATTGAGGCAGCCAAAGATGTAGTGGTAGTTAAAGGCGATGGTGCCCGACTCGCCCTCGGCCTCGACATCGATCGTCTCCTGCGCCAGATCCTGGTCATTGGAGATGGAGGACAGGCCCATCTGACCGTTCTCGACATCAATCTCGAACTTGACGGCGGGGTTCGCGCTCGCGATGACCGCCACGCGCTTGAGGGCGGCATTAAAAGCCGCCACGTCGATCTTGACGCTCGTCACGCACGAATCGGGGATGAGCTGCTTGTAGTTGGGGTACACGCCCTCGATACGGCGCGACACGTAGGTGGTGTTGCCGGCCTCAAAGACAACCTGGGTGTCGGTGGCGCCGATCATGATGGTCGCCTGGCTGGCCATGATGCTCAGGGCGTCGTTGAAGGCGTCGGCCGGAACGTTGAGCTCAAAGGATCCCTCGAGCGTCGAGGTCTCGACCTGGGTGTCGCATACGGCCAGGCGGAAGGAGTCGGTTGCCACCAGGCGCACGGTGTTGTTCTCGACCTTCATGTGCACGCCTCCCAGAATGGGGCGGGCCTTATCGGTCGAAGTGACGCGCCATACGCGACCGACCATCTCGGACAGGATGTCGGTCGGGAGCTCCACCGCGCTCTCGATGGCATAGGCAGGGAACTCGGGGAAATCGTTGGCGTCGAGCGTGTTGAGGCGGAAGGAACTCTTCTCGCATCCAATCAGCACCTGACGCTCCGAGAGCTCAAAGGTAACCGGAGCGTCGGGAAGGGTCTTCGTAATGTTCGAGAGCATCTTGCAGGGAATCACCATCTCGCCCTCTTCTTCGACATGCGCGGCAATGCGATGACGAATCGAGATGGTGTAGTTTGAGGTTTGGAATTCCAAGATGCCGTCCTGCGCCTTAACGAGCACGCCCGACAGGATGGGAAGGGTGGATGCCGAAGCGACGCCTTTCATAACGACGCCGATGGCTTGCGTGAGCGAGCTTTGGCTGACGGTGAACTTCATCTTTTAATACCTTTCTATAGATATAAATATCTTAATAATAGTAATAGCACTGACGAAACTGTTGATTACTCACAAAAGCGCTGGTCAACCCCAAAAAGAGAATCGACAGCAACCTGTGCGCAACCGACTGTGTTTTCCACGTTCAAAACCTGCGGAAAACTTTTCGTCGCCTTGGGGTGAGTTTTAGACATGTTATGCCCAGCGTTTCGACAAGTTTTCAACAGGTGTCTCTATTTCCCTACGAGCGCAGTGTAATTTTATCTCGCAGCGATTTGAGATCCTCGGTTATGGTGCGGTCTTCCTGAATCATCTTCTGAACCTTTTTATAGCTCGTACTGACGGTTGAGTGGTTGCGGTTGCCAAACTCCGCGCCCACCGCCGTAGTCGTCATCTCGCACATCTCGATGGCCAGATATATGGCGATATGGCGGGCTTTGGCTATGTTGGCGTTGCGGCGCGGGCCGATGAGCTCCTCGTGCGTCACGCCGTACTGCTCTTCAATGACAGACTGGACCGTCTGCACGTTGATCTTTTTGGCCGACGTATCGAAGTACTGACTTGCGATGGCGTCGATGTCGTCGAAACTGAGCTCGCTGCCCTCGCGTTCGCGGTCTCCTGCCTCGCCGGCGCAGCGTTCGCAGAAGCTCTCGAGTTCGCGGATGTTGGTTCCCGAGACTTCTGCCATGTGCTTAAAGTGCTCGTCGGTCAGATGCCCGCCATCGCCGCCATAGGCCGCCAGCAGCGAGTCGTCACCCGCCTCGGGTGCGGCGGCTATCGTGTTCTCGTAGTAGCGCTGCAAGATCTTGTATTTCATCTCGTAGCTGGGCTCCGCCACCAAACAGAGCATACCGGCATTAAAACGGCTGGTAAGGCGCTCGTCCATGCTCAGGTCTTTGGGCGCACGGTCGGCTGCGATGACGACTTTTTTGTTGTTGCGGATAAACTCGTCCATGAGCTGGAAGAAGTAGTCCACGCTCGCGCGCTTGCCGATGATGTTTTGAATGTCGTCGATGATGAGCACGTCCACGTCATGGTATGCCTGCATGATGGGGGCGTTGCTCTTCTTTTGGCGGTCGAACTCCGTCATCAGGTCATCGAGGTACGCTTGCGAGTTGGCGTACTTCACCTTGATCTCGGGCGACTTTTCGGCGAGCTCGTTTTTGATGGCGAGCAGCAGATGGGTCTTGCCCAGCCCCGATTTGCCATAGATGAACAGGGATGTGCATGTGCCGCGTTCGTCCGCGAGCGCGGCAAACTTGAGGGCCGAGCGATAGGCATGGCTGTTTTCGGGGCCGTAGACAAAGTTTTCGAAGGTGAATTTCGAGTTGGCTGCGAGCGGCGCGCCATCGGTGTTCTGCTCGATCGGTGCCGCAGCTGCGGGGACGCTCGTGGGCGATGCGGAGGCTGGTTTTGCACTCTTTGCAGGCGCCCCGCCCTTCATCTGGTTCATCATGCGGCGGAAATCGTCGGCCGAAAGCGTGTTTTTGATTGCGATGCCCGAATCCTCGCCCGGTGTTGCGTCGTGCGCGATAGGCATGTGTGTGGC
>DBFZVF010000217.1:0-5266 GCA_048519165.1 Collinsella sp. | reverse complement strand
GTGCCTACGAGCTGGGTTGCCGCCGCGAAGGCCGCCTTTTCCTCGGGCAAGACCTTCGCGACAACCGGGGTCATGTGTTCTGCCATGGCGCTTCCTTTTTGAAACGACGGTGGTGTGGATAGATGCGGGCCACGCGGCTGGGCGACGGGCTGTGAAGGCAACCCGATTGGCCCGCATCTGGAGTTTGTTTCTACGGCGTTGGTATTACTCTGTATTCTTAAGTATTACCCCCGCAGATAGAATACCATACCCGACCCCATGGGGACGGAGAAATACGGATCATTTTGTTGCTAAGTAGTATTTAGAGCGTGATGATGTCCGAGATATTGAGGGCCCGAGCGTCAGCGGCATCGTGCGTGGCAAGCAGGAGCATGCGGCCGTCGAGCGCCGGCGCCCAGGGCGCGCGATCGCCCACGGCAAGCGCAAGCTCCGCTGCAACCCCGCCGTCAGCAGGGCCGCCCGCACGCCCATAACTGCCCTCGCCTTTTGATTCGCGCACGGCGCGGAAGGGACGCGGCGAACGTCGGCGTATGGCGCGCCCAATCTGGGCATCCGGCGCATGGCGCCCTATTGTCTTGCATATTTTCGCTTGTGCCATGCATAAATAGATGGGGGCGCCCCTTCCCGTCCCAACGTACCCCCGCTTGGACCGTGCAAAAACCGGAGTATTCAGCATCGCGACCCCCGCCGGCGACGCCGCGAACCGGGAGCATCGCGCGGCCGGCGTCGCTTTGGGGCACGGCACGGCGCGAAACGCGCGCTATCGCCACGCCGTACGCCGCCTGCCGACCCAAATCGCCCGTCGAGGGATCTCGCGAGATCAAATAGACGCTTCCGGCGCGTATGCAGCCACCCCGGCTTGCTGAAAACTCCCGAAAATGCACGTCGCACCCCGGGGGACCCGTGCGTGCCGTGAAAAAACACGCCCGCATCCAGAACAATGCGAGCGTGAAAGTCAGATGGCAGCAAGGGCGCCAGGCAGCGAGCGGAATCCCGAGTGTGTCCGCCCGGGCACTGCGGCCACCGTGCGTCAGTAGGGAGCTTCACGTTCTCCGTCTATGCCAGAACCCCGCATACGCGAATCTCCAACTAAGCCGATAACCCACATCTCTTGCCGCGACCGCCTCCGTGCTTTTTCGTGAGGGGGCCGGCCCACCTCAAACTACGCCCACAAAAAGGGCCCCGAGCATCGTCTGCTCGGGACCCAAACTCATCTCGCCTTACCGCGCGACGCGTATGTTACTTGCGCTTGCCGCCGCCGTCACCGGGACGACGGGAGCTGCCGCCGCGCTTGCCGCCACGATTGTTGCCATAGCTGCCACGGTTATCGCGACCGCCGGCACGACCGCCGCGGGAACCGGCCTGGTTGCCGCCGCGACCGCCACGGTAGCCGCCACGACGCTCCTCGCGGGTATCGTCGTAGTTGCGCCAATCATCGCGACGATCGCGGCTGGCACGCGGATCACGACGATCGCGCGATTCACCAGAACGCCCGGCGCCACTGCGCCCGCCATTACCGCGAGCACCCTCGCGACGCTCGCCGCCACGGCCGCCGTGCTCTTCAAAGCGCTTGCCACCACGGGACTCACCGCTGCGGGTGTCACGCGCACCGCGGCCCTCGCCGCCGCGACGCTCGCCACGGCCACTGCGCTCGTCATCACGACCGGAACGACGACGGTTGCCCGCACCACGCTTGCCGCCGCGCGAGCCACGGCCCTCGTCCTCGCGCTCAACACGGCGACGACCGCCGCGGTCCTCGTCCTCGCGGCGACGGCGATGTGCCTCGCCCTGGAACTGCTTAGCACGGCGCTCGGCACGGTTGCCGCGCGGGGCCTGCTCAATGGCACCGGCACCGCCGCGCTCCTCGGCAGCCACCTCGCGGGCCACGCTCTCCACAGCCTCGTCCACGCGAGCCTGAACGCCCTCGCGCACGCGGGTCTTGCCGCCGCGCTTGGGACGGCTCGGACGCTCGCCGTCGCCACGACGCTCGTCGCGGCCGCGGTTGGAACGACCGGCCACATCGCCGTAGTCATCGCCGTTGCGCTTGCCGTCGCGACGTGCCTGCTCAAGCTTCTTCTTGCTCTTGGACTTGCCGCGCTTGGTCTTCTTCTTCACCTTAAAGGCCGCAGGGTCGCGCTCGGGGTCAACCGCGGGCGGGTTGGGTCCCACATGCAGGTCGCCGGCCTCGTAGATGTCGGCCGTCTTGTCCATGAGCTTCTCGATCTCGTAGAACTCATCGACATCCTGCTCGGTCACAAACGTGATGGCCCAGCCCAGCTCGCCGGCACGGCCCGTACGGCCAATACGGTGGATGTAGTCGGTCGGCTCGGCCGGCACGTCAAAGTTCACGACGTAGCGCACGTCGCTGATGTCGATGCCGCGGGCGAGCACGTCGGTCGCCACCAGCACGTCGACGGTGCCGTCGCGGAAGGCCGAAAGCGCGCGCTCGCGCTGCGCCTGGCTGCGGTTGCCGTGAATCGCGGCGGCCTTGATGCCCTTACGCTCCAGACGACGGCAGCAGCTGTCGGCGCGGTGCTTGGTGCGCATAAAGACGATAGTGCGCTCCGGGCCCTCCTTTTTGAGGAACTCGGGCAGCAGGTTGTTCTTGGCCTCGATGGACACCGGGAACACAAACTGGTCGACGGTGTCGGCGGTCGACGTGGCAGGCGCGATCTCCACGCGGGCCGGGTCGCTCACCAGGTCGGTGATCTCGCCCACGGCCTCCTCGTCGAGCGTGGCCGAGAACAGCAGCGTCTGGCGCTCGGCCGGCGTCTCGCGCACAATACGGCGAACGGCGGGCAAAAAGCCCATGTCGAGCATGCGGTCGGCCTCGTCCAGCACCAGCACCTTGACCTCGTTCAGGTGGCAGGCGCCCTGTTCGATCAGGTCGACCAGGCGGCCCGGCGTGGCCACCAGGATGTCGCAGCCGTACTTGAGGGCCGCGGTTTGCGGCTTGTAGCTCACGCCGCCCACGACAGTCACGGCGACATGGCCGGTGACGTCGGCAATCTTGCCGGCGACCTCGTCAATCTGCTGGGCGAGCTCGCGCGTGGGGGTGATGACGAGCATCGCGGGGCCGCGGCCGTTGCCCTCGGGCTTCTTGGCGCCGCGACGGCGGTTGCGGCCGCCACGCTCGCGCACGGGCTTGGGCGGAGCGATGTGCTCCAGGTTGTTCATGGTCGGCAGCAGGAAGGCAGCCGTCTTGCCGGTGCCGGTCTGAGCGGCGGCAAGCAGGTCGCGGCCCTCGAGCACCACGGGAATCGAGCCGGCCTGCACGGGCGTCGGCGCCGTGTAGCCCAGGTTCTCGATGGCACGAAGTATCTCGTCCGAAAGGCCCAGCTCGTCAAAGGCGGGCAGGCTCTCGGTCGCGGACTCAACGGTCTCGGCGGCGCTGGCCTCGTCGGCAGCATCAAAGGCAGCCTGGGTCATGGCCTCGCGGGCCTCGTCCAGAATCTCGGCGTCCGTGACGTCGGATACAGAATTACGCATATGTTGTTGTTCCTTATCTGCACGCGTTATGGGCACGGCATGCGGCCGCGCGAGCGTGCTTGGTAGTGCGCTAATACATACAAAAACAGGTGCGCACAGAGAGGACGTTGCTCAGCACGCTGGCGATTGCTTTGGCAGCCCTATCACGCGCCGTCCAGACGCAGCGGCCCTAAGCGATGGAGCAGATTCGCCGCCGGTTAGTATACCCGTACTCCGTATGCCCCCACGTAAACCACAGATGACAGGGCGGTCGGGGCCGAGCAGAGACTCCCCCGCCGAGCAGCGTCTCAATCTGTAACAGTTAGAGATCATTTTCCCTGCTAGATGTTACAGATTGAGATGGTTGGTTGGGACGGTCCATCGGCCAACCATCCATCCTCATCTGTAACGAAATCTCATATATTATTTCTGTACTACACACCCCCAGGGGGTATGGGTGTATAGTATCGGCAGGTTAACAATTCCAACACCGAATCACGGAAAGGAGAAGCCATGGCTCAAGATAAGTTCGACGTGGGCGGCATGACATGCGCCGCCTGCCAGGCGCACGTGGACCGTGCTGTGAGCAAGCTCGACGGCGTCGAGAACGTCGCGGTCAACCTACTCGCCGGTTCCATGATGGTCGACTACGACCCCGCGCAGGTCTCCCCCGACGATATCTGCACCGCCGTCGACCGCGCGGGCTACTCGGCCTCACCCGTCGATGCGGGCACCGGTGCCGCCGGCTCAAACGGAAGCACGCAAGCCAGGTCCGGCGCCGCCCACATGGAGTCGCCCACCAAAAAATTGGAGGCCGCCGCCTCTGCCATGCGCACCCGCCTCATCGTCTCGATCGCATTCCTTATCCCACTGTTCTACATAGGCATGGGGCACATGCTTGGTTGGCCGCTGCCTGGCGTCTTCACCGACCATACCCACAGCATGACGCTCGCCCTCACCGAGCTCGTCCTGCTCATCCCCATCGTCTATGTCAACGACGCCTACTTTATCAACGGGTTTAAATCGCTCGCACACGGCGCGCCCACCATGGACGCCCTTATTGCCGTGGGCGCTACCGCCTCCATCGCCTGGTCGCTCTACGCCATGTTCATCATGGCCGACCAATTAGCCGCGGGTCAGGTGCACGAGGCAATGATGACGAGCATGGACAACCTCTATTTTGAGAGCGCCGGCACGATCCTGTCTCTGGTCACCGTGGGCAAATACCTTGAGACGCGCAGCAAGTCCAAAACTGGCGGCGCCATCGAGGCACTGATTGACCTGGCGCCCAAGACCGCGACCGTCGTGGCAGAGGACGACAGCGAGACCACCGTCGACGTCGACAGCATCCTTCCCGGCCAGGTCCTGCGCGTGCGCCCCGGCGAGTCCATCCCCGTCGATGGCGTGGTGCTCGAGGGCAGCTCGGCCGTGGACGAGAGTGCGCTCACCGGCGAGTCCGTCCCCGTAGAAAAGACCGCCGGCGACACCGTCAACGCCGCCACCGTCAACCGTACCGGGTCGTTTACCTTCCGTGCCACACGCGTGGGCGCCGACACGTCGCTCGCCAAGATCATCAAACTCGTCGAGGACGCCAACGCCACCAAGGCGCCCATCGCCCGCATGGCCGACAAGGTCGCCGGCGTGTTCGTGCCCGTGGTGTTCGTGATCTCGGCCGTGACCTTTGCGGTGTGGATGGCACTGACCGGCAGCATAAACGAGGCACTCACCTCCGCCGTGGCCGTACTGGTGATCAGTTGTCCGTGCGCGTTGGGCCTGGCCACACCCGCCGCCATTATGG
>DBFZVF010000216.1:0-3195 GCA_048519165.1 Collinsella sp. | reverse complement strand
CAGTTCACACTACGTGCGGCGGGGGTTCTTTCGTCCTGCGGAGTGTCCGCGAAGGTCAGCCCTCAGATCCTGCTACGACTACGTCCTCGGATTGTGTGGGCGGATGAAGGACGTAGTTGGTCGGGTATTCCGTCCCCTTCGCTGTTTCGCGGCTTTGCCGCGAAAGGCGCGTCACTTTGGGGATGGATGGAGGGCGTGGCTGGATTGTGGATTCTAATGGCTAGAGAGATATGGGTGCGAACGAGAAATCGTTATTGGGGTCATCCTTTTCCATAAACTCATCGAGACAAAACGTCATGTAGATTGGAACGTACAGAACCTTGCCCTCTTTGCTGAGATTCTCGTGGCTTAGTACAACGGCCTCGGGAATTTTGTACTCGCCCACACTCATCAGACGATCGAGGGCCGCGTGCGCTCGAACTTTCTTGCCCGATTTGACCTCGATTGGGACAACGTGCCCGTGGGCGCCTTCGATCACAAAGTCAACTTCACCGACCTCACGCGTTTGGTAGTACCATGCATCCGCCCCGAGGGCAACAAGTTCCTGTGCGACCACGTTCTCATAGAGACCACCAAGGTTGGGAGTTTTCATATCAAGATAGACAGCGCGTGCGGTGCTGCCGGGGTACCGCGATGCGAGCATGCCCGTATCAGACTCATATAGTTTGAAGGCCGTCGTTTTCTCCGTCCTCTTGAGAGGACTCCGTGGCTCCGTCACCCTGGCGACCATCAATCCAACACCTGCGTTAACAAGCCACAGGAAATCCTGCTCATATTTTTTAAGGCGAGCTCCCTCACCCAGAGACGAAACAACAAAGCGATGAGACTCCGCCTCAAGCTGAACGGGAATTTGCTCAAAAATCGACCGAACGTTAAACGCTCGAGTCGATGCATATTTTGAGATATCGCTTTTGTACTGATCGACCAGCTGAGTTTGAAGCTCACGTGTGCTCACGAGCGAATAACCCGAATCAATATAATTCTGAACGACCTCCGGCATGCCGCCGCAAACGATATAAGCTCTATAGTTCTTGAGCATCGCCTCATGAATATAGTTTTCGACAGGATGTTTCTCGACAAGGCAGCTGCGAATGCCTGCAAGCACATTCTCGCTAACGCTGTTTGCCCAACAAAACTCTTCAAAATCCATCGGGCGCATAACAATGTGCTCTACATACCCCACCGGAAAAGAAGAGACCCCCTTAAACTCAGTCCCAAGCATAGACCCCGAGAAGACATAGCTAAAGCGCCCATCCTCGACCAACGCCTTCATGAGTGTAACGATCTGCGGATACTCCTGAATCTCATCGACAAAGACAAGCGTATCGCCCTCAACAAGCGGCGCATCCGCAAGAAGGGCTACACGGTTGATAAAGTCAACGGAGTTCTTTGCGCCAACAAGTGCATTCCTTGCTTCGACATCGAGTAGTAAATTGACCTCAAAATACGAAGCGTAGTTGCTTTGTCCAAACGCGCGAATCGCATAGCTCTTGCCAATCTGACGCGCACCAGTAACGAGTAATGCCTTATTGGAGTTATTCTTCCAGCTCAAAAGCCTATCAGTGACCTTACGGCGTAGCATTAAACCCCCAAATGACAAAAATTGACAGATAGAATCGCCTAAAATCATACAAAAATTTGCAGATAATATTGTCGTAAAAATACAAAAATTGGGAGATAGCAAAGGTTCGAATAGGCCTCAAAGCCACTGAAACAGTGCTCTACTTTGCGAAGGGGCTGGGGACGCTGTTGGGTGCGTCTCCAGCCCTCTGATTCTTACTTTGGATCCCGATGGTGGGGTGTTGTCGGTGCTGCTTGCTTGGTTACCTTGTCTCGCCGCTCTCTGTGCGTAGGCGGTAGCCGTGGACGAAGTCGCTAATAGCCGGCCAGGGAATCTGGCGGTCAACCCAAAATTGGAGCTGGACCAGATAGCGCTCGGTGGCGCGGGTGAGGGCTGCAAACTGTTCGTGAGTCTCTACCTGGGCGTAGAGGTCGCGGCTGTGGGCGAGGATTGCCGTGGTGTCATCCATTTTGCCGGTGACGTCGAAGGCGCCCGAGAACCAGTCGCACAGGCGCGCGGCGCTGTTGTTGATCGTTGCGAGGTCGGCGGTGCCGTCGTTAGCGTTTTCGTTGGCCTGGGCTCGCAGGAGGGAGAGGGCGTCGGCTGCGTTCATGCAGTAGCCGACGGTGAAGTTCCAGACGGCGAATTCGCGGCCGGTGTCGAGCTTGCGGCGACGCATCAGGTCGATGTCGCGGGGCTCCTCGAGCATCATTTGATCGGCGAGGGCCTCAAGTGCAGTGATGTACTCGGCAAGGTCGAGTGCGAGCAGGGTGTTGATATCCATCATCTTTAGGCCTCCGTTTCGATCTCGACGATTTCGTTTTTAATGTACATGCCCTGGTTGTCCCAGACATTGCGGCAGGCGGCGGCAAAACGCTCGCGGTCGGCTTCACAGATGCGGGCGAACATGTTGCAGGTGCCAAAGGGCTCGCACACGTCAAAGAAGATGCAGATTGACGACCATCCGCCATACCAGCTCACGGCGCCCGCCGGCTCGTGAAAGACGGGGTTCTCGATGTGCTCGTAGTTGGCGATGGGGCCCGATACGGGATAGGTTACCTCGGCATCGCAGATCTTGGCCGAAAAGATACGTGACTCGACCGGACAGGACGATTCGAAGAGCCTGCATGCCTCGGGAGCCTTGTCCCAGAGCATGTCGGCGAGAAACGTCTCGCCATTTAGCGTGATCTTGAGCATTTTTGTCATAGTAAGGACCTCCTCAATCCGTCGCTCAAGGGGCTCGCTGGCGGATAAGGAGAAGACAGCGGCGGGGTCGCCGAACCCAAACTTCACGACAGATCTCTGTCGCCCCAGCCCGCGCTGTTCTTCGCTAAAGTACCATGCCGCAATTTCGCGCGCAATATCAGTTTTTGATTTTCTGGAAGCGGCGATCGACGAGACGGCTCGCCGGCTGCCGGCCGATGCGCGGCAAAGGCACTCGTCTATTCCTTAAGTTGGATGAAAAACGCCATGTTATTGCAGGGCTGCATACTCGTCCAATTAGTGCATAGAATCTCGTATAGCGCGAGTAAGATTTTGCGCTGTCTGTTTTGTGTTTAGCAAAGATACAGTTTGCATAAAGCAGCCTAATCCTCGCTCCATTAAAATAAAGTCGCACGTAAATGGCGTAAACA
>DBFZVF010000215.1:0-10328 GCA_048519165.1 Collinsella sp. | reverse complement strand
AAAGGGAGGATAGGATGGCGATCGGAGCGCGTAAGCAACCGCTGTACGATCAGCTGGTCGATATTCTGACCGAAAAGATCGACCATGAATATCGCGCCGGTGACATGATTCCTTCCGAGCGCGAACTTTCGGAGCGCTATGGTCTCTCGCGCACTACGGTACGCCTGGCTCTGCAGGAACTGGAGCGTTTAGGACTGGTGGTTCGGCAGCACGGTCGCGGTACCTTTGTGACCGACCGTTCGGCAAAAGCAACCAATCTTATGCAGTCCTACAGCTTTACCGAGCAGATGCGCGCGATGGGTCGAGAACCCGAGACCACGATTCTCGAGTTTTGCGAGATGGAGGCCGATAAGAATCTGGCCGAGCATATGGGATTGCGCATCGGTGATCGCATTTTTAAGCTCAAGCGCCTTCGTTCTGCCGACAACATGCCCATGATGGTCGAACGCAGCTATCTACCGGTTCGTCAATTTCTGTCCCTAAAGCGACCGCTGCTGGAGCGTAAGCCGCTTTACGATGTGATTGAGCAGGACTTTCAGCAAAAGATTCGCGTGGCCGAAGAGGAGTTCTATGCGAGCATAGCCCGTCCCACCGATGCCCACCTTTTGGGAATTGTCGAGGGCTCGCCTGTGCTCGATTTGGTCAGGACTACGTATAACGAGTCAAACGAGGTAGTGGAGTACACACTCTCGGTTGCTCGTGCCGATCAGTTTAAATACAAGGTTTACCACCAGCGCAGTAACTAGTGCTCGCATCGTTTCCATATGGTGATTCTTTGCATTTAACTGGTTACTACCAGATAACCAATCGAAGTGTATAATTGCACGTCAGAGGATTACTTCTAGAGAGAGGTATTAGAAATGTTCGAGAAGAGTGTCGAGGAGCTCACCGAGCTCGGCGCCCAGATCACCACGGCCGAGATTGCTCAGCAGCCCGAGCTTTGGCGTGATACGCTCAACATCTATCGCGAGAACAAGGAGGCCATCGAGGCCTTCCTGGCCGAGGCTCGCGCTATGGGCGAGGGTCGTCTGTCCGTTGTCTTCACCGGTGCCGGTACGTCCGACTACGTTGGCGATACCTGCGCCCCGTACCTGCGTCACGCTGGCAACACTGATCTCTACGACTTTAAGCCCATCGCCACGACCGACATCGTGAGCGCCCCGCGCGACTTCCTGCGCGCCGAGGATCCCACGCTCGTGGTTTCCTTTGCCCGCTCTGGCAACAGCCCCGAGAGCCTTGCCGCCGTTGCCGTTGCCAAGGAGCTCGTCCACAACGTCAAGTTCCTCAACATCACCTGCGCTCCCGAGGGCAAGCTCGCCGTCGAGTCCGCCGATGATCCCAATGCGCTGACGCTGCTCATCCCGCGCGCCAACGACAAGGGCTTCGCCATGACCGGTTCCTACACCTGCATGACCCTGCTCTCCACCCTTATTTTCGACACTGCCTCTGACGAGCAGAAGGCCGAGTGGGTCGAGACGATTGCCAAGATGGGCGAGGAGGTCATCTCCCGTGAGCCTGAGATCGCCGATTACCTGGCTGGCGACTTCAACCGCGTGACCTACTTGGGTTCTGGCTCCTTCGGTGGCCTTGCCCAGGAGAGCCAGCTCAAGATCCTCGAGCTCGCTCACGGTCTGGTTGCTACTTCCTACGACACCTCCATGGGCTATCGTCACGGACCTAAGTCCTTCGTCGACGATAAGACGCTCGTCTTCGTGTTCGTCAACAACGACGCCTACACCCGTCAGTACGACATCGACATCCTCAACGAGATCGGTGGCGACAAGATTGCTCAGCACACCGTTGCCGTTCAGCAGGATGGCGCTACCGTCTACGAGGGCGAGTCCTTCACCTTTAAGGGCTACGAGGCGCTTCCCGAGGGCTACCTTGCCCTGCCGTTCGTGATGTTTGCCCAGGCTATCAGCCTGCTCAACTCCGTGCGCGTGGGCAACACGCCCGATACGCCGAGCCCCACCGGCACGGTCAACCGCGTGGTCAAGGGTGTGACGATTCACCCCTTCACCGCTTAATCGCGTCCCCCTGTAAGGGCGCCCGTCCGCTCATAACGGCGGGCGGGCGCTTTTTGTTTTTACATGGACCGGGTATAAGCATTACCACAGTCAACTGCTTTAGAAGCAAGGAGTGCATATGAGCACGTACGCAATTAAGGCTGACAAGTTCTTCTTGCCGGCAGGCCCGCAACTGGGCGGCTATCTTATGGTCGAGGATGGCGTTTTTGGCGCCTGGCAGGCCGACGAGCCCTCTTGCGAGATTAAGGACTACACGGGATCGTGGATCGCACCGGGTATGGTCGATACTCACATCCATGGCTTCTATAACCACTCGACTACCGATAACGATCCCGAGGGCATTGATATCAGCTCGACCGAGCTCGCCCGTCGCGGTACCACCAGCTGGCTGCCCACGACGTTCACCGATGGCGTCGAGCAGATCAAGGATGCCTGCGCCGCCATCGCCCAGGCGGACGAGGGTCGCGGCCCCGACTTCTGCGGTGCTCGCATTCAGGGCATCTACCTGGAGGGCCCCTTCTTTACCATGAAGCACGTGGGCGCGCAGAACCCCGCTTATCTTATCGATCCCTCCGAGGAGGTCTTCGATCAGTGGCAGGAGGCTGCGGGCGGTCGCATCGTTAAGAGCGCCATGGCGGCCGAGCGCGACGGTGCCGCTGCTTATGCGGCTGCTCTGAACGCCAAGGGTGTGGTGACCAGCATCGGTCACTCCGACGCCACCTACGATGAGTGCATCGCCGCCATCAACGCCGGTGCCAGCTGCTTTACGCATACCTATAACGGCCAGCGCGGGCTGCATCACCGTGAGCCCGGTGTCGTGGGCGCTGCCATGTCCACGCCCGAGACCTACGCCGAGATCATCTGTGACGGTAAGCACGTAAACCCTGCCGCCATCAAGGCGCTGCTGCAGGCAAAGGGCTGGCAGCACACGGTGCTCATCACCGACTGCCTGGGTTGCGGCGGCATGCCCGAGGGCAGCTACACTAGTGGTGGCATGGACGTCATCATGAAGGACAACCTGTGCTGGCTCGCCGACGGCAAGAGCATTGCCGGCTCGGTGCTCACGCTTGCCCAGGGCGTCAAGAACATCGTCGACTGGGGCATCGCCAGCGCCGATATCGCCATTCGCATGGCAACTGAGGTGCCGGCGCGCTCTGCACACATCGAGGATAAGTGCGGCAGCATCATGCCGGGTCGCGACGCCGACTTTGTCGTGTTCGACCATGAGCTCACCCTCGTCGAGACGTATGTTGGCGGCCAGAGCGTCGGCAACGCCTTTACCGAGTAACGATAGAAAAAGACGGCGGGCCCGAATCTGCTCGGACCCGCCGTATGGGTTAAACGCTCAAAAGCACCTTTACAGTTACAGCTTGTTAGCGATCTTCTTTGCCGTGCGCTTGACGCCGGCCACCAGACCTCCTGCAGGATGCTCCTTCTCGTAGGCTAGACGCTTCTCGCGCTTGGCATACTCTTCGACGATGATGTCGCCGTACTCGTCTTCGATTTTGTTGAAGAAATCGACGGCTCCCTTAATCTCTTCGGCAGTTGGGTGCCCCTTCTGGACGCCGCCGGCGAGCTTGAACGGTCCCCACGTATCAAAGCCGGGGCAGCCGTAGACACCCATAAAGATGGCCTGCCTCATGCGGCAGATGCCATCGATATCCTTGCCGTACCACTTGTTTTTGCCACCGTAGGTCATAAGGCCAAACACCTTGTCCTGCGGCTGCAGCACGTTCGTGAGCACGCGCGCCATATCTTTGTCGATCTCGGAGTAATAAATGCCCGTGGCGACGCCGATCAGATGGTATTCGTGCAGGTCGGGGTACTCGTTTTTACCGAGTGACTTCACGTCGAGGGTATCGATTTCGGGGTGTGCCTCAACGATGGCGTCCACGAGCTTTTTCGTATTGCCGTGGTGGCGTGAGGCATAAAGGATGATGGTTCGCATAAGAAGGCCTTTCAGCTGTAATTGCATCAATGTCTGTATGGTACCCCGTTGCATGCCTGGGAAACCGGACGCATCGATGAACGTGCGGGTTTGTCCTTTGGTCAGGGCCGAGACGGGTTCTTGCGAGCAAAAAGCAGTTGTTCGAAAGGATGGACAATGGAATACGCTCTCTCCAACGATTCGATTTCTATCAAGGTCTCCACGGCCGGTGGTTCGTTTACCTCGATTGAGGCTGGAGGTCGCGAGTACTTGTGGCAGGGCGATCCCGCCGTGTGGTCCGGCCAGGCACCGATTTGCTTCCCGATTTGCGGAGGTTTGCGCGATAACAGCGCCATGACGTTTGCCGGACATCATGTGAAGCTCGCCCGCCATGGGTTTGCGCGCAAACAGGAGTGGAAGCTGCTGAGCCAGAGCGAGAACGAGCTGGCGATGTGCCTGGCTTCGGAGGATAACGCCGCGCTGCTGAGCGATTATCCGTATCCGTTTAAGCTTGTCGCCCGCTATACGCTCGAGGACGCCGCCGTGCGCGTCTCCTATGAGGTTACCAACGAGGGCACCGAGGACATGCCTTTCTTTATCGGTGGACACCCCGGCTTTAGGTGCCCGCTCGATGAGGGCGAGGCCTATACGGACTACGAGCTGCGCTTTGAGAAGGACGAAGCTGCTGAGCTTTGCACTGCCGTCCCCTCGACTGGCTTGATTGATGTGGACAGGCGCTCCAAGAACCCCATGGTGGGAAAGACGCTGCCTTTGTCGCATGAGCTCTTCGATTTTGCGGAGACCATCTTTGACGTGCTCGAGAGCCGTCAGGTCACGCTTTCCAAAAAGGGCGAGGACAAGGGTGTTCGCCTGAGCTTTGAGGGCTTCCCGTACCTCATTGTGTGGAGCAAGCCCGAGGGTGATTTTGTGGCAGTTGAGCCCTGGGGCGGTCTTTCGACCTGCTCCGATGAGGACGACGTGCTTGAGCACAAGCGCGGCTGCCTTATCGCCAAGCCCAAAGAAACCATCGTGCGCTCGTTCACAATCGAGATTCTGTAGTCGCATGTAGCCAATTCGTTTTGCAAGGCATAAGGAGCCTGCGAGATAAGGAGCTAGAAATGATCCTCACCGTTACGATGAACCCGTCCGTCGATACGCGCTATCAGCTCGATGAGCTCATTATCGACGGCGTCAACCGCGTGACGCCCGAAAAGACCGCCGGCGGTAAGGGCCTCAACGTGGCCCGCGTCCTGGGCCAGCTGGGCGACGATGTCGTGGCAACCGGCTTGCTTGGTGGTCATATGGGCGCCTATATGGCCGAGCTCATGGATGCCAACGGCATTAAGAATGATTTTGTGCCCATCAAGGGCGAGACTCGCATCTGTCTCAATATCCTTCATGCTGGCAACCAGACCGAGTTGCTCGAGAGCGGCCCGACGATTGCCCCCGAGGAACTCGATGCCTTTACCGCCAAGTTCGCCGAGCTTGCGAGCAAGGCCGATGTCGTTACCATCTCGGGTTCGCTGCCCCGCGGCGTCGAGGCGGACTACTACGCCAAGATCACGGGCATTGCAGAGAACGCCGGCGCCAAGGTGCTGCTCGATACCTCGGGCGCCTCGCTCGAGGCTGCGCTCAAGTCCGAGGTCAAGCCTGAGCTGGTTAAGCCTAACCTGACCGAAATTAACGGCCTTCTGGGCACGAGCTTTACCACCGACGATGTGGACGAGCTCCGTTCCGCGCTCGCCTCTGACGCCCGCTTCTCCGATATCCCCTGGGTCGTCGTATCCATGGGCGCTGCCGGCTCCGTTGGTTTCCATAACGGCCGTGCGTTCCGCGCCAAGACGCCCGACATCCCTGCCGTTAACGCTACGGGCTCTGGCGATTCGACCATTGCCGGCTTCGCACATGCGATTGCTGCCGGAGCCGACGACGAGACGGTGCTGCGTACCGCCAACACCTGTGGCAAGCTCAATGCCATGGATCCCATGACTGGCCACTTGGTTATGGATCGTTGGGACGAGGTTTACAACGGCGTTGTCGTGACCGAGCTGTAGGAGCTTGTGCTGCGGCCCCGGCATCGGTTGCTAGCTCATGTCGACGACAAGTGCAGTAGCATTATGCCGGGGCGCGACGCCGACACTGTCGTGTTCAATCCCGACCTTACCCTGGTCGAGACGCATGTGGGTGGCAACAGCGTCGGTAATGCGTTTGCCGAGTAGCCGCCAAAGAAACGATCCGAGAGGGGATTTAGATGATTTACGGTGCATTGGGCGATATCGAGGAGTACCGTGGAATGCTCAAGGGCCTCGACGTGCTGATCGATTGGCTCGAGGAGAACGATCCGGCGAAGCTCGAGGTCGGCAGCCATCCGATTCTGGGCGACAAGGTCTTTGCGAACGTCATGGCTCCCACGACGCGTCCCGAAGCCGAGGCTCACTATGAGACGCATCAGCGCTATCACGACCTGCAGATCGACGTCGAGGGTCGCGAGGCCTTTAAGGTTGCCACGGGCAGCCTGACGCTGGTTCAGGAGTTTGACGAGAAGGACGACTACGATCTGGTCGATTCCGACGCCTCGATCGCCGGCGATCTTGCTGACGACAAGTTTGCGCTGTTTGTTGCCGGCGAGCCTCACATGCCCACGCTCGAGTTCCAGGGCGATGGCGCGCAGCCGGTCAAGAAGATTTGCTTTAAGCTGCTTGCAGATGCTTACTGGGAGGAGTAGCGCGCTGCTCGGCTGAGCTGTTCGTGTTGCGAGCGTTATCCCTTGGGGGAGCTCGCTTGGGCCCCGCTGAACGCGGTTCCTTTGGGGATTGCGGTTGGCGGGGCTTTTGTTGAGTAGGAGAGTTTCCGGCGGCGTTGTGCTTGGATTGGCGGAAGCGCGCCCGAAATCAGCAACAAAAAAGCCGCCCGAAGGCGGCTATCTTGTGCAATGGAGCCAGCGACCGGGCTCGAACCGGTGACCCCCGCTTTACGAGAGCGGTGCTCTACCAACTGAGCTACGCTGGCGGCCATGTGATGGCGCAACTGAGGCGTCAACGGGTGTCTATGATACGGGACATCGCAAATCCGCGCAAGTGTTCTGACGGCTTTTCTCACTTTAAATGCACTAATATTGGAGACGCGATGTCTTGCTCTTACGGGTCTCAAACAGAATGGGGCAGCGATGACTCAACCCAAGATTCTTCTCGCACGCATCGACGACCGTTTCATTTACGGACAAGACGTTGAGCTGTGGAACGAAGCCGTGGGTTCCAACCTTGTCCTAATCGTCAACGATGAGATCGCGGCAGATTCGCGCAAGTGGGCCCCTATGAGGGTGGCGACACCCGAGGGTGTCTGGACGCGGTTTTTCTCGGTGCAAAGGACTGTCGACATCATTCATACCGCAACGCCGCGCCAATGGATTCTCATCATGGTGGCGTCGCCCACGGATGCACTCGCGCTGGTTAAGGGTGGAGTGCCGATCACCAAGATCAGCATTGGCCATATGCAGGCAGGGGAGGGCAAGCGCCCCATAACGCCCGCGGTTGCCGTGAGCGACGCAGACGTTGCTGCCCTCAAAGAACTGCAGGCGCTCGGCATAGAGCTAGAAATCCGCTATCTCCCCAGTTCCGCCCCCGACCCCATCGGCAATCTGTTCAACTGATCCCTTGGGGACGGAGGAAAACGGATCATTTTGCCCTTGCGAGGGACGCGGCGATGCCGCCTGTCAAAAACTATGTCCGTTTACTACGTTTGATCGGCTATCGCCGAGCATGTCGAATTTGGGTAAAACAAAACCGCAGGTAGACGGCTCGCGAATTTAACAAAAACCGGTGCATGGTCGAGCATCCTGGGCTAAACGTAGTAAATGGGCATAGTTTTGATATGTCACTCATACAGTCACAGCGAAAATGAGCCCAAAAGATGAAAAAGCGCCCGTCGGCGGTGGTGCCGGCGGGCGCTGCTGTGCGATATGTCGCGTTGTGGGCTTAGTGCCTCATAAAGTGATATTCGATCACATTGCTGTAGGGGTGACCCGGGCCCACAATGCCCTGCGGGAACAGCGGCTGGTGCGGCGTGTCGGGGTACATCTCTGCCTCGAGGGCAAATCCGGCGCCCCAGCCATAGTTGGCATCGTCCTTGGCATGCTCGTCGCCCAGCCAGTTGCCGGTGTAGAGCTGCACGCCCGGGGCGGTGGTGTAGTAGTCCAGTTCGCGGCCGGTCCACATCTCCTCAACATGCATCGCGCGGCGCAGATTACGGCCGTACTGATAGCCATCGATGCACAGACAGTGATCGTAGCCACGGGCCTGCTTAATCTGCGGGTCGTCGGCTTCCATGCCAGGCGCGACGGGGCGCAGCTCGCGGAAGTCAAACGGCGTTCCCTCGACCGGAGCAATCTCGCCGGTGGGGATGTTCTGCTCGTTAATGGGCAGGTAGTGGGCAGCGTTGGCAACAAAGAAGTGCTCGCAGTCCATGCCGGCGTTGTGACCGGCAAGGTTAAAGTACGTGTGGTTGGTCATGGACACGTAGGTGGCGCGGTCGCTCTCGCAACCATACTCGATGCGGAAGACGCCGGCGCGCGTCACGGTAAACACGGCCGTAAAGGTGCGGTTGCCGGGCAGGCCCAACTCGCCATCCTCAAGTGAGGTGGTCATGCGCACGGCGTTGTGGACCTCGTCGAGTTCAACATCCCATACGCGCTTGTGCAGACCATGCTCAAGATCGCTGTGCAGGTTGTTGACGCCTTCGTTGGCTGGCATATGCCAGTCCGTGCCGGCGATGGTGATCGTGGCGCCCGCGGTGCGGTTGGCCACAGGTCCGATGGTCGCGCCAAAGCAGGCGGGGTTGTCAAAGTAATCCTCGAGCTTATCGAAGCCCAGCACCACATCGCGCACGTTGCCGGGAATGTCGGGCACGTCGATGCCCAGCACGGTGGCGCCATAGTCCATAATGCGAACGCAGATCTCGGGCCCGTTGAGGGTGTAACGATGAACGGGGGTACCGCACGGAGCGGTGCCGAAAAGCTCGGAAGTGATCATTTGGTTCCTAACATCGAGGTATTTCCGACAAACTGTAGCGCGAACAGGCGAGATTATCACTACACCCCACTAAAGCAGGGGGTATTTTTCTCAAAAAAGTGATGATTGGAGCTGTGCGGGCGTTCATTTTTGACGCGCACGAGTCTGATACAATTTGTTCGTTACTGTTTGAATGATATGCGCGCAAAGAACGGCGAGGATTCATCGTGATTAAGGCAGAGCGACAGGATAAGGTTCGGCAGCTGCTCGAAGAGCAGGGCACGGTCTCGGTTAAAGAGATTTCTGATGCGTTAGGTGTCTCGGATATGACGATCCGCCGCGACCTTGAGGAACTTGCGAGCCTGGGCGAGATCGAACGCGTGCACGGTGGAGCCCGCAGTGCGCAGGGCCGTCCACATGCTATGTTGCGCCATGAGTATTCGCACAGCGAAAAGCGCACCAAGCATGCCGAGGAAAAGTTGCAGATCGCGCGCCGCGCCGTGGAGCTTATCGAGGAAGGCTCGACCATCTTTTTGGGTACGGGCACCACGGTTGAGCAGATGGCCTCGATGCTGCCGGCATTTCGTCTGCGCATCGTGACCAATTCGCTTTCGGTGTTTAACCTGCTCGAGGCGCGCGAGGACTGCGACCTGTGCCTAGTGGGCGGCATGTACCGTCGCCGTACCGCCGCTTTTGTGGGACCAACGGCCGAGGATACCCTGCGTGCACTGGGTATCGACGCGGCGTTTATCGGCGCCAACGGCATTCTGGATGGCGACGTGTCTACGTCTAATATGGATGAGGGTCGTATCCAGCAGCTCGCCTTTAGCAAGGCCGACTCGCGCTATCTGATCGCCGACTCCAGTAAGATCGGCAAGCGCGACTTCTACACCTTCTGCCGCCTGGACAGTTTGGACGCCGTGGTGTGCGAGCCGGGTATCGCCGCCGAGGATCGTGTCGCCATCGAGGAGCACACGCAGGTCATTTGCTAGCTAGCGCTACGGGATTGCCAACAGGCGATGCGGGAGGACTTTTACCTCCTGTCATTGTGGAAACCAGCGCGTCAGCGCTACGCGATATGACGCGCAAATGAGGATTCCACTATCAAATCGTCTCAGCCTGTAACAGGTAGGGGTGAAACCACCAACCAGATGTTGCAGATTGAGATTTTTGACCCGGCCTATTCCGTTTGTCTCGATCTGTAACAGCTGGGACCGAATAATTCAGCTAGTTGTTACAGGTTTAGATTGGGGACATTGGCCTGTGCATTCATCTCAACCTGTAACATCTAGACGTCCAAAACCGGTCTTAGTGTTACAGATTGAGACAATTCGGCGGGGTCTACCTTGTTTGTCTCGATCTGTAACG
>DBFZVF010000214.1:0-3680 GCA_048519165.1 Collinsella sp. | reverse complement strand
GACGAATACACATGGTCAAAGGTCACGCCGCGCGCCTCAAACGCCGCGCGCGTCGCCAGCGCCTGCTCGAGCCCGCGCGCCGTAAGCGGCGAATCGTGCCAGCCCTGCAAAATGTTCCGCACGTTGAGCTCGGTCTGCCCATGCCGTACCAAATACAGATCGGCCACATGCCCTCCCCTCGCAGCACCACAAAGGGGCCAGGCACCTTTGTGGTGGTTTTGCCGCCGGATCGCGCCGCGACGACGCAGCTACACCAGCACGTCGGCAAGCGGGCGCTTGGGTACGTGGTGTACCTGTGCCTCATCACGCCAGTAATTGATAGAGCCATCCGGGTTGGAATCAATTGTATCGATCACCTGTGTCTCGGCGGGAACGCCAAAGACCATAATCAGCTTGACCTCGTACTTGTCGCCGTCAAGTCCCATGACATCAATCGCACGAGGCGGAAAGGCTTTGAACATGCACGCCGCCACCTCGGGCGTAGCGCTGCGGGCGGCGAGCATCATCGTCTGCGCGGCGATACCAGCGTCTGCCTCGGTAATTGGCGCGGCAGGCATGCCCGGAGCGGGACGCTCGGCAAGGATCGCGATATAGCCGGTCGGGCGCTCGCCCTCGACAGGACCCGACCAATCCTTGAGCGCACCAGCCCATGCGAGCTTTTCAAATAAGCTCGAACACTCCTCGGCGTCGCTCACCACATGAAAGCGTAGGCGCTGAGCATTGGCGCCGCAGGGAGCCAGGTGCGCCAGCTCTGCCAGCTCGAGCAAAAACTCGCGCGGCACGCGCATGGACTCGTCAAAGCGACGGCATGTGCGAGCACGACGGACCAGCGCGTCAAACGATTCCAGACCGAGCTTTTCGCAGCCCTGCTTTGCCATCGATTCGACACTCGACGGTGCCTCGGGAACTGCTTCGTTCATAGGAACCCCCCAATACAAGCCAATTGTTCTTAGGAAAATCTAACCTAAAACGCAGGCAATAACGAACAGAGCCGCAATGTTCTACACCTGTTGAATAGAAAAACGCGACATGGGGAACAACGAGAACAAATCGGGACCTTTGGGTTACACTTCGCCCTCCCCGACCCATACGCCGGTGCCTTTAGGCGATACTTGTTGTAGCAACTGCGGCATACGCCGCAAAAACAACAATGACGGCAAACGCCGCGCGGAAAGGAGACCTCATGGGCATCTTTAAGAACGACGACCAGCAGTCGAACCTGTTTGGATTTGACGAGAAAAGCATGGCAGGCAAGGCAATCAAGGCCGTGCGCTGGATCTACGCCGTCACGGGCGTCATCGCGCTGCTTGCCGGCATCGCGCTGCTGTTTGCGCCCGCCAAGTCCCTCGTCTTTTTGACGACCGTCCTGGGCTTCTACTTTGTGATCACGGCTGGCGTCAGGCTGTTCACCGCCATTTTTGAGCCGCTACTGCCCGCCGGCTGGCGCGTGACGAGCATCATCTCCAACCTGCTCATCATCCTGGGCGGCGTCATAATCCTGCGCAATCAGGCCTTCTCGACCGCGACGCTCACCACGCTCGTGGTGGTCGTGGCTGGCTTTGGCTGGATCGTCGAAGGTGTCATGTCCATTCTGGAGTCCGAGCTTTCGTCCAACCGCGCCCTCGCCATCCTGAGCGGCGCGCTCTCCATCATCGCCGGCATGTTCGTGTTTATCTATCCACTGTGGTCGGCAAAGATGCTCGTCATCTTTAGCGGCGCCGCGCTCCTGGTGTTTGGCGTGACGCTCATTGTCCGCGCCATTCAGTTTGGCAAACTGGTGCACTAGATGCCGCGAACGCTGTTTATTGATGCCGACGCCTGCCCGGTTACGCGCGAGTCGATCGACTGCGCGCGGCGGGCGGGCGTTGCCGTGGTTATCGCCGGCAACAGCACGCAAAACCTGGAGCGGCACATTCGCCGCGACGATCCGCGCGATGCCGAGCACGCGCGACGCGGCTTTTGGGTCACCACGCTCGATGTGAGCGTGGGCGCCGATAGCGCCGACTTTGCCATTATCGAGCGCCTGCAGGCGGGCGATGTGGTCGTGACTCAGGACATAGGCCTGGCGAGCATGGTGCTCGGCCGCGATGCCGCCGCCATCGGCGTGCGCGGGCGCGTGTACGACAAAGCCACCATCGACATGCAGCTGTTTATTCGTCACGAGGAAAAGAAGGTGCGTCGCGCCGGCGGTCGCACCCGCGGACCGGCAGCCTTCACCAGCGAAGACCGCGCCCGCTTTAAGCGCAGCCTCACCGAGCTGCTCCGCTAACCAAGGCAGATTTTTGGGACATGCCTAAAAATCTGCCTTTTTGTTTTGGGCGGTGTGAGCGCTTAGGATCCATGGCTTAACAAAAAACGGGCTTCAAAATGCCATGCGTCGCCGCATTGCGCAGGCGCAGTGCATGGCTATTTTGAAGCCCGTTTTGTTAGGCCTACTTAGAGACCAAAGGCGGAAAGGATAAGGCCCCAGCCAGCGCCGATGACGTACATCATTACCAGGAACACGGCGTTTTCGCGGGCGCTGCGATTGGTGCGGAACAGGACCAGGTAGCCCACGCCGGCGGAAATGAGCGTGCCGGCGAGCATCGGTGCCAGTTGCAGCGCGCCTTCCAGATACAGCTGCGTAATGACCACGCTCGCCGAGCAGTTGGGGATCAGGCCGACAAGCGCCGAACCCAGGACGGCGAGCGTCTCGTTGCCACGCAGGAACTGCTCGATTGCAGATTCGCCAAAGGTCTCGAGCACGGCGACCAGAATCAGCGTCACCAGGAAAATGAATACCGATACCTGCACGGTATGCGAGATGGCGCTGCGGATAATCGACAGGACGGGCACACCTTCGTGTGAGTGGGAGCGACCATGGTCGTGATGGTGTTCATGCTCGCCCTCATGACCGTGATCGTGGCCATGTCCATGTTCGTGCTCGTCTTCGTCGTCATCACAACCGCAATGGTCGCGCTCACACAGCTCATGGATGTGGTCGGCGCTCACGCCCGCCTCGGCAACCTCGTCGATGATGTCACCGCCGCTGTGGTCGTCATGCGCGCAGTTAACGTGCGCCGGATTGACAGTGGTCCCCAACACGGTACGACGAATCGCCGCATGCGCGCGGGCGTTGCGACGCAGGCCACGAATGGCAGCATCCACGATAAAGCCCGTGACCAGCGCGATCAGCGCTTTCGAAGCCAAAAGCATCGCCATAGTCTGCACGGGAACCTGCTCGGCAAGTAGCAGCGGCAGCATCTCGTCGGAGGTCGAGAGAAACACCGCCACCAGGGTGCCCAGCGTCACGACGCGACCGGCGTATAGCGTTGCCGCCATGGCCGAAAAGCCGCACTGCGGCACCATGCCCAGCAACGAGCCAACCACGGGGCCAGCGGCGCCGGCACGCTTGATGGTACCGTTGACGCGATCGCCTGCCACATGCTCGAGCGTCTCGAGGACCAGATATGTCACCAACAAGAACGGCACCAGCGAGAGCGTGTCCTTGCCGGCGTCGAGCAGAATATCAATCAGCAAATCCATGACGGATGGAACCTTTCGTGTCTTTCGGCAGCATTGTAAAAGTCCTAGCGGTCAACTAGGGTATTGTAATTGTCCTAGGCGCGATGCCAATAGTTGCCCATGGTAAACTATCATCTCGCCATAACTCGACAAACCCGAGCCGCACGACGCGGCCC
>DBFZVF010000213.1:0-4400 GCA_048519165.1 Collinsella sp. | reverse complement strand
GCTATGGACGACCTTTTTTCTGCCTCGACGCGCGAGCGTTCCTTTAAAAATGCGCCGCTCGCGGTACGCATGCGACCCAATTCGCTCGACGAGTACGTGGGCCAGCAAAAGGCCGTCGGTAAGGGCTCGTGGCTACGTGCTGCGATTGAGCATGACGTTCTGTCGAGTGTGATTCTGTATGGGCCGGCCGGTACGGGCAAGACGACGCTGGCCCACATCATCGCCAACCATACCAAGAGCGAGTTTGTCGAGGTCAGCGCTGTGACGGGCACCGTGAAGGACTTGCGCCGCGTGATTGACGAGGCCAAGACGCGCCTGAATACCTACGACCGCCGCACCATTCTATTCATCGATGAGATTCACCGCTTCTCTAAGTCGCAGCAGGATGCCCTGCTGCATGCAGTTGAGAACCGTACCGTCATTATGATTGGCGCTACGACGGAGAATCCGTACTTCGAGGTCAACTCGGCACTGTTGTCGCGTGGGCGCGTGGTGGAGCTTGAGCATCTGAAGGATGAGGATATCGCCACGCTTATTGAACGTGCGCTTGAGGCACCACATGGTCTGAACGGTAAGTTCTCGGCCGATGAGGATACGGTCAAGACCATTTGTACGTTGGCCGCGGGTGATGCACGCTCGGCCTTGACGACACTTGAGCTGGCGAGCGAGATTGCCGTCACGCGTCCCGATACCGAGGGGACGCCAGCGCCGGCGGCGGGGGAGCGCTATCCCATCACCGTGGATGACGTAAAGATTGCCAACCCGCGTCGCGGGTTTTCGTATGACAAAAACGGCGACATGCACTACGACATCATCAGTGCGTTCATCAAGTCCATGCGCGGCAGCGACCCCGATGCCACGGTCTACTGGCTTGCGCGCATGATCGATGCGGGGGAGGATCCTAAGTTTATCGCCCGTCGCATTATGATTCATGCTTCCGAGGATGTTGGCAATGCCGATCCGCAGGCTCTTCTTATAGCACATGCTGCGTTTAAATCTGCCGAGGTTATTGGCTATCCCGAGTGCCGTATTAACCTCGCTCAGGCTGCACTCTATGTGTGCTTGGCGCCAAAATCCAACGCGTGTGAGGCTTCGATCGATGCGGCGCTGGCCGACATCCATTCTAGTGGGCTTCGCGAGGTGCCTAGTTATCTGCGCGATCGTCATCGCCCGGGCAGCGACGAATACGGTGTGTATAAGTATCCGCATGATTATCCCGAAGGCTGGGTCGATCAGCGCTATTTGCCCGAGGGGCTGGAGCGCGGTGCGTTTTGGCAGCCTGCGGGTCGCGGCTGGGAAGAGTGGCGTGTAGAGCAAAGCGAGCGCGACCGTAGCGGGAATGCACCGAAGTAGCTGCTGATAATTTTGTCCCACGTTGCTGCTCTTGGCATGTTCGGTCCCCTTTGGGGTACCATGAAAAGCGTCTGTATTTCGATTCTTCCGGGAGGCTTGTATGAGTCCCATTCAAATCGCCCTGCTGCTGCTCGCCGTTGCCGGCGTGTGGGCCATCGCTGAGCTCGCGCTTACCCTGCGCAAGACCCGCAATGTTGTCGACTCGCTCGATAAGACCGTGAACGACCTCAACAACACCATCGCCGAGGCTCAGCCTGTGGTGGCAAAGCTCGATGGCGCTGTCGATGAGCTTACGCCGGCGCTTGCCCAGATGGAGCCGCTGCTTAAGTCGAGCAAGACGGCAGTTGATGCCCTTACCTCCAATCTCGTAGAGGTCGAAGCCGTGGTTCGCGACATTTCCGAGGTTACGGGCAGCATGGCCGAGGCCAGCAATGCTGTGTCGAGCGTGACCGACTCCGCCGCCGGTGCTGTGCAGAAGCTCTTCAATAAGGTGAAGTCTCCTGCAGCTGACACCGAGCGCAAGCTCGCCGCTGCTGCTGCGGAGGCAGAGCGGCCTACCGAGCGCGTCCTAATTGGCGAGGACGAGGCCGCCGCGGGCGACGATGATGGCCAGAAGTCTGTAGCCAAGCCGGCTCAGTATTACACCTATACACCCTCCGAGACCTCTGAGGAGTCCTGCGATGAGTAGCGAAGCAACCTGCCCCATCACGCTGACCGTTGCCGGCGACCCGCGTCTCGCTCGCCTTGTGCGCATGACGGCAGCCAACGTTGGTGCCCTGTGTTCCATGTCTGTCGATCGCATCGAGGACATCCGCATGGCTGCCGAGGAGGCTTTCATCTTTGGTTGTACCGCGGTCGACTGCGATGACATCACCATCAAATTCGATGTCGATGAGACCCACGTTGGCATGACTATTACCTTTGGCGATCAGGCTACGGTCGATGAAGACGACCAGGCTGCGGTGTATGCCGAGCTCATCCTCGCGAGCGTGTGCGACTCCTACGAAAAGACTGCGGCGCCCCTGACGCTTTCCCTCGACCTCAAGGCGGATATTTAAAATGACCGAACGTTCCCGGAGCGGCAAGACCGCTTGGGACAAGGAGAAAACCCGCGAGCTGTTTCGTCGCTACAAGGAGACCGGTGATCTGGACGCCCGCGAGCAGCTCGTCATGTCCCATATGAACCTGGTAAGGTTTCTTGCCAACAAATTTAAGAATCGCGGCGAGCCGCTCGACGACCTCATGCAGGTCGGCTATCTGGGTTTGCTCAAGGCTATCGACCGCTTTGACCCTGAGCGCGGGCTCGAGTTCACAACGTTTGCAACACCCACTATCCTGGGCGAGATCAAACGCCATTTCCGCGACAAGGGCTGGAGCGTGCGCGTACCGCGTCGCCTGCAGGAGCTCTCGGCCAAGGTCAACCAAGCTACTGACAAACTTACCAACGAGCTGCAGCGTTCGCCCAAGGTTGAGGAGATCGCTGAGTATCTAGATGTGACGGTCGATGAGGTCCTCGAGGCTATGGAATCGTCTTCGGCCTATACCTCGGTGCCCATCGAGGCTCCTGGTGCGTCCGATTCCGACGATGCCCCCTCGATTCTCGACCGTTACGCCGACGACGACAACGAGCTCGACTTTACCGATGACCGCCTAGTGATCGAGGAAGCCATCCGTGATTTCTCGCCGCGCGAGCGCGAGGTGATCGAGCTGCGCTTTGTGAAGGGCATGACACAGATCGAGATCGCCAAGAAGCTGGGTATTTCTCAGGTGCAGGTTTCGCGTCTGCTGCGCCGCACGCTTAAGAAGATTCAGGACAAGATCGACCCCGACGGAGTGATGATTCGTTCATGAGTGAGCACCCCCAACAAACCGATCGCGTGCTGCGCGACACCCGCATTCTGACGCTGCGCATTTGGGCTGTTGTCGGCTGCATTGTCATCGCCGCTGTCATCTTTAACCTTATGGGCATCCTGGCGCCGGTTATTGAGTTTCTTGCCGTCGGCTCCATCATTGCTTTTGTGATGTCCCCGATCACCAACTGGCTCGAGCACCATGGCGTGAATCGCGGCATCGGTTCGCTTATCGCGCTTATTGTTGTTGTTGCCGTGCTCGTCGGTGTCGTTTGTATCTTGTCGCCGATTCTCTTTGGTCAGATCATGGAAGTCCTGAGCCGCCTGCCCGAGCAGCTTCGTGTTGCGGGCGGTGATCTCAACGAGATGATCTCGCATGCCAAGACGCTCAACAACACGCCGCTCAAGGAGTATTTGGACGATAATCTTTCGTCGCTGGTTGCCGTGGCATCGAGGTATGTGTCTCAGATTGCCGCCGAGCTTGGTCGTGGTGTGTTCCCACTCATCACCAATACGGCCTCGCAGCTGTTCGTTATCTTCCTTGGCCTGGTGCTTGCCTACTGGATGGCCTGCGACTACCCTCGCATGCACCACGAGATTTGCACCATCATCGGTCAGGAGAAGGAGACCTCGTACCGCTTTATGGTCGCCATCCTTTCTCGCTCTGTCGGCGGCTACATGCGCGGTATGGTCGTGACGTCCATCTGCGGTGGTTTCCTCGCCTTTATCGGTTTTATGATCATCGGCCATCCGTATGCGGCGCTCATGGCTATCTTTACCGGCATCATGCATTTGGTTCCGGTCGTCGGTCCCTGGGTGAGCGCAGCAATCGCCACGGTGCTCGGTTTCATGTTCAGCCCCATGTTGGCGTTATGGACGCTCATCGTGACGATGGTCGCGCAAAACGTCACCGATAACGTCATTTCGCCTAAGGTCATGCAGAGCTCGGTACAGGTGCATCCCATCATGAGCCTCACGGCGCTCGTTATTGGCTCGGCACTCATGGGCCCCATCGGCATGATTATTGCCATCCCGCTTTGTGCGGCCCTCAAGGGTATCTTCGTGTACTACTTCGAGAATGAGACCGGCCGACAGCTTGTGGCCTATGACGGCGCCGTGTTTAAGGGCACGCCGTACCGCGATGCCGATGGCAACCCGGTCGCCGCCTACGACGCGCTCGGCGACGACACCTTCATC
>DBFZVF010000212.1:0-4040 GCA_048519165.1 Collinsella sp. | reverse complement strand
CGTTGCCGACCATCTCGGCAGCGGTGAAGGAGCCGGACGGACGGGTGAGGAAGACCTCCATGCCAAACTTGACCGGGTCGACGCCCACCTGCTCGCCGAGCTTGGCGGCGACGACGCGGTCGACAGCGGTGGTGGTGGGGCTCTTGAGCATGAGCGTGTCGGTCATCATGGCCGAGAGCAGCAGCTTGGCCTGGACGTCGGAAAGCTCAACGCCGAGCACGTCGGCGAGCTTAGTGACGATGGTGCAGCTGGAGCCCCAGGGCAGGCAGATGTAGTGCAGCGGGCCGGCGGTCTCGAAGTCGCCGATGCGGTGATGATCGACGACGCCAAAGACCGTGGCGTCCTTAAGGCCGGCGACGGACTGGGCAGACTCGTTGTGGTCGGTGAGGACGACGAGCTGACCGGCCTCGACGGACTCGATCACGCGAGGCTCGGCGATGCCGGCGTCGGCGAGCAGCTTGGCGGACTCTGCCGGAAGCTGGCCCAGGGCGCAAGCCTCGTAGGTGTTGCCGGCATACTCAACCTGGTTGAGCAGCTGGGACAGGACGACGGCACTCATGATGGCGTCGTTATCGGGGTTCTGGTGACCAAAGACAAGAACGTTTGCCATGGATATCCTCCACTTGATATGTGTACTTGGACGTAGCTATGGTAGCACGCTGGCGCCGAGCCTTCGCAGACGGAAGGGGCACGGCATATTTTGGGGCAGGCATGGGGGCCAAGGCTGTCCCTTTTGCACCGTGTTGGTGCAAAGCAACTTGACCCCCTTGCAGCAGCTATTTACCGGCGGCGCGCAGGGCTACGTATGCGGCACCGATGATGCCGGCGTCGTTGCCGAGCGAAGCGACCTTAATGGGCGTCTCGCGCGAGGCGGAAAGCGCGTACTGCTTAAAGTGCTCGCGAACCTTGTCGAGATAGACATCGGCCGAAGCGGAGGCGCCGCCGCCGATGAGGAACATCTCGGGATCAACCACGTTGGCAATAAGCGCCAGTGCACGGCCGAGATAGTCGGCCATGGTATCGGCCGCGGCCAGCGCGAGCTTGTCGCCCTCGCGGCAGGCCTGGAACACGTCCTTGGAATCGGAGGGGCCGGTCAGCTCGATGGGCTCGACGCCCGCCTTCTTGCACTCGGCAAGGTAGTTGCTCACCACGCCGGTGGCGCTGGAATACTGCTCCAGGTGGCCATGGCCGCCGCAGCCGCAGGTGCGCTCCTCGGCCGGGTTCAGGCACATGTGGCCAATCTCGCCGCCAGCACCCACAACGCCCGATACCACGTCGCCGTTAACGATAACGCCGCCGCCCACGCCGGTACCAATGGTGACCATCACCACGTTCTGTACGCCCTTGGCAGAGCCGAGCCAGGCCTCGCCCATAGCAGCAGCGTTGGCGTCGTTCTCGTACTTAACGACCGCGTCGGGGCAGTGCTCCTGGATCGCGATCTTGAGCTCGGGCAGGTTGATGGCGATGTTCGCCTTGACCTTGGCATCGCCCGATGCCGGGATGGGGCACGGAACGGCCAGGCCAATGCCCGACACAAAGGCACGCGGAATCTGGGCCTTGGCGACCACCTGGTCGATAGCCTCGGTCACCGCGGCAAAGCCCGCAGCGTCAACGATGGGAGGCGTGGGCACGCTGGCCTTGGCAAGCAGGTTTCCGTCCTCATCGAACAGACCCTCCTTGACCGAGGTGCCGCCGACGTCGATGCCGATGTAATACTGCTTAGGTTCCATGGGAGCCCGCCTTTCTCGTTTAAACATTGCCTGTATGGTACCGCTCCCAAGGCAAAAACCTGCCAAAAAGGACAGGTTTGTTTTGGCAGGTTTTATCTGGGGAAGCGCAGAGTACGAGATTCGGTTCGCTGGGTGTTATATCGGTTCGGCCCCGTCCTCGGACCGATCATTTCTCAACACGACACTACTCAGACGTTTATCATTTAAAACGCTCTAATTTTTCAAGCGGGGCGACTTTTAATTTTATCTTTCTCGAACTTTTCAATAACTCAATAGAGATACTTAGGTGTTAACTATACTTTCTTTTATACTCAATCAGGTTGGAAAGGAGGTTCCATGATTCCCAAATACGAAGCGATAGCTGCAGATATTCGTCGCACTATCGAGGATGGCGCTCTTAAACCGGGCGACAAGCTTCCTACCGTCGTTGAGTTCTGCAAGCTCTATAACGTTTCCAAAATCACCGTCAAACGAGCTATTGAACAAATCACCGAAGAAGGTCTTATTACCAGCCGGCGTGGATCGGGTACCTACGTTAAGGACACGGCGGGGCTTCCCGGCCAGGCGTTTTTCCAGGGCAAAAACGACCGTACCCAGGGTTTTTCGTATGAGCATCGCGGGGAGAAGGTGACCTCGGTGGTCTACGATTTCTCGATCGTTAATCCACCAGCGGACATCGCAGCCCAGCTGGGAATTGCCGAGGATGACTTTGCCTATCACGTCGTGCGCGTGCGTCAGGCCGATGAGAAGCCCATCGTTATCGAGTACACCTACATGCCCCTCGAGCTGATTCCAGGCCTTAAAAAGAAGGACCTGTACGGATCGGTCTACCGCTTCATCCGCGAGCAATGTGGGCTGAAGATTTCGAGCTTCCACCGTACCATTCGCGCCGTGGCAGCAACCGAGGAAGAAGCCGAGCGTCTGGACACCAAACTTGGCTCTCCCCTGCTCGAGCTCACCCAGATTGGCTTTTTGGACAGCGGCGCCGCCTTTGAGTATTCGATCTCGCGCAACGTTGGCGATCGCTTTGAGTTGCACAACGTAACGTTGGCATAAGTTTTTGTAGTCACGCGGGCGCTCGTTTTGAGCTGTTTTGTGCAACGCCCGCGCAACATAATGGGGGTATGAATATGTCCGATTTGATTAAACTGACGCCGATCTTCCACGAGAAGATCTGGGGTGGCCGCCAGCTCGAAACCGTATTTGGTTACGACATTCCCGAAGGTCCCATCGGTGAGTGCTGGGCCATCTCGGCCCATCCCAACGGTGACTGCCAGATTGCGGAGGGACCGTACGCCGGCCACACGCTGTCGTGGCTGTGGGCCGAGCACCGCGAGCTCTTTGGCAACTGCGAGGGCAAGGAGTTCCCGCTGCTCATCAAGATTCTGGACGCCAAGGACGACCTTTCGATCCAGATTCATCCCAACGACGAGTACGCCGCCGAGCACGAGAACGGCAGCCTGGGTAAAACCGAGTGCTGGTACGTGCTGGATTGCGAGCCCGGCGCCACGATCATCGTCGGCCAGCGTGCTAAAGACCGCACTGAGGCCGCACAGATGATCAAGGACGGCCGCTGGGACGACATGCTCAACGTACTACCGATCCACAAGGGCGACTTTTTCCAGATTGATTCCGGTACCGTTCACGCCATCAAGGCCGGCACGCTCATTTTGGAAACGCAGCAGTCGAGCGACGTGACGTATCGTCTGTACGACTATGATCGCCCGGGCACCGACGGCAAACTGCGCCCGCTGCACATTAAGCAGAGCCTCGACTGCATCGACTTTGACGTCCAGGCCCCGGTCGATGGTACCGTGACCGCGCCCGAGGTGGACGGCGTGACCGAGCTCGAGTCCAACCCCTGCTACACCGTCGATCGCGTGCGCGTCGACGGCAGCAAGACCTTGGAGCAGCGCTGGCCCTTCATGTGTCTGTCGGTCATCGACGGCGAAGGCACCATCTGCGGCGACCCCGTCCGCAAGGGAAGCCACCTGCTGGCCCCCAGCACCGTCAGCTCCATCGACCTCGAAGGCAAGATGGAACTGATCATCAGCCACCTCTAGGTCACAACAACAACCAAAACGAAACAAGGGGCTCCCCCGTTCATCAACGGAGGAGCCCCTACTCGTATCTACATTTCAGCCCACCCGGTTCTCCAAATCAAAAAGCGGACGAGCAGAGCAACGTTCGCAAGCTGCAGGCCAAAACGCCACAAGGAAGAGGGCGCGCCGGGGGCTTTGGTCGATCGCGAGTTCCGCACGAGCCGGAGAGCACTTAATGTGCTCTCCGTGCGAGCAGGACTGCCCGAGC
>DBFZVF010000211.1:0-2789 GCA_048519165.1 Collinsella sp. | reverse complement strand
GTGGTGATGGGCTGGGCAAACCCCATCACAAAGCCCAGGAGCACCGCGCCGAGCAGGACGATGCCGGTCGCGCTGCCAAAGGCAATGGTCGCCGCGCCGGTTGCCAGCGTGCCCACGATGCTCAGCAAGAAATGACGGCGCGGGCCCCAGGCGTCAAGCGCCGCGCCGCCCGCAAAGGATCCAAGGATCACGAATACGTTCATAAAAAGGACGGCCAGCGATGTCGCCACGACCGAGGCATCGTCTGCATAGGTGAGTGTTCCGATAACGCCGATAAAGTAGCTGGTCTGAAAACCGGTGTAGATGAGAAAGCGCATCGCCACCAGGCGCTTGGCCTGCACGGACAGCGAAGGTTGAGGTTTTGAGAGAAGAGATGCGAGCATGGAGACTCCTCGTTTCATACGAATACGGGCGGTGGTATTCGCCACCGTCTGTCAAATCAATCTATCCGCACGAAACATTAAGGACGCATCAAGCCCCTTCTCTCCGTTTTTCGCCCGTCATGAACTACTTGGTAGATTGTAAGGCATGTCCCACACATCTACCAAAGCAAAAACCACCACAAAGGTGCCTGGCCCCTTTGTGGTGGAAACAACGTTTTCCCAGATAAAACCTGCCAAAATAAACCTGTCCCTTTTTGGCATGTTATGGCAGCGCAGCGAGCCGGTTCCAAGTGCCCCAGGTCGCCCCGAAAGAGGAGCGACGCGTTTTGGTACGCGAGCGACGGCTTGAGGGGCGAGATGGGGTGCTTAGGGCCGGCGCAGCGTCAAGCCTGAAGGTGGTCTTGGATGAGATCGCAGATGGCTCGGGCGTCGTTGATGTTGATGGCTCGGGTCGCAAAGCCGGCGTCGAAGGCCTGACGCGCCAGGGCCTCGTTGCAGGCAAGGGCCAGCGTGTGGCCATCGACCAGGTCGAGCGAGCTCTTACCGCGCAGACGGTCGACACCGGAGCGCGCGACCACGATGTTGTCGAAGCCCTCGGTCTTGTAGCCCTCGATGATCACCACGTCGACATCGCTGTAGCGCGACAGCAGCTCGCGCGCGGGCATCTCGTCCTCCTCGCGCGTGTCGGCGTACTCCGCCCAGCGCGTGGCGCAGATAAGGCCCACGTGTTTGGATCCGGCCTGGTGATGGCGCCACGTATCCTTAGCGGGCACATCGATATCAAAGCCATGATGCCCATGATGTTTGAGCGAACCCACGCGCAGGCCGCGGCGGGTGAGCTCGGCGATAACTTTCTCGACGAGCGTGGTCTTGCCCGAGTTTTGGTAGCCGATAAACGCGATCGCGGGGACGGCCGGTGCCGGAGCTGCGGGCGCGACGGCGACGGGCGCGCTTGCGAGCGTGGCACCGTCAGCGGCCACGGCCTCAACGGCAGCGGCCTGACGCTCTGCACGATCCCACACGCCCGAGCGGCCACCCTCCTTGTGCAGCAGGCACACGTCGACGATCTCCATGCCGCGATCGACGGCCTTGCACATGTCATAGATCGTTAGGCACGCGGCACTCGCGCCGGTCAACGCCTCCATCTCGATACCCGTCTTGCCCGTCACGCCGGCCGTGACCAGTACGTGAAAGCCAACCTGCCCGTCCGTGCGCGCCGGTGCCCAGCCCTCGGGCACGTCCTCAGCCGGCGTCCCCGCCGGAGCGATGGGCGCAATGTCGCACTTGCTCTTGGTAATGAGCAACGGATGGCACATGGGGATGATGTCACTCGTGCGCTTGATGGCCATGATGCCCGCCACACGCGCGCAGGCAAGCACGTCGCCCTTTTTGGCGCGGTCCTGCAGCACCATGGCCTGCGTCTCGGGGTGCATGAGGATGGTGCCCTCGGCGATGGCGATGCGATGGGTCTCGGCCTTGTCGGACACGTCGACCATGCGTACCTCGCCTTTGGCGTCCACATGCGTCAGCTCGTCGCGACGGGCGTCGCGGGCGGGCTCGGTGGCAGCGCTGGCAGTCGGCTGCGCACCTGTAACGGCATCGCCAGCATTCGCCGCAGTCGTGGCTTTGTGGGCAGACATCGCGGCCCTGCGAGCGGCCTTGGTGGCATCGGCGTACCTGCTCTTGGCCATATGATCATCCTCCGATTTGGGACATAAATCGTTGCGTACCCTCAATTATCGCGTGTTCCTGCGGTTTGTGGGCCACGGCATCGCGCCAAATCGAAAGTACCTGCATATCATCACCACGGCGCAGCGCTTCACGCACCGAATACTCGGCATCGCTGAACAGGCACGGACGCACGTTGCCATCAGCCGTCAGGCGCAGACGGTTGCAATTCGCGCAAAAATGATTGGACATGGCGCTGATAAAGCCGACCGTGCCCGCCGCGCCCGGAAAGTGCCAGTAGCGCGCGGGGCCCGCGCCGGCAGGGGCGTCGTTGATGTCGAGCGGCTCAAGCTCGCCCAGTCCCGTCGCAGCGACCCCGGCATTGATGCGCACCCGCAGCTCGTCGCTCGGCACGGTATCGCTCGCGTCCCACAGCTCGGGATTGAGCGCGGGCGCATGCGGATCCACGGCGCAATGCGAGCTCGTGTGCTCGTCGCCGATGGGCATGTATTCGATAAACCGCAGGTGGATAGGGCGGTCGACCGTAAGGCGCGCGAGGGCCGCCACATCCTGGTTGAGCCGGCGCACAACAACGCAGTTGACCTTAACGGGCTCAAAGCCCCAAGCCAGCGCCGCATCGATGCCGGTCATGGTCTGCTCGAGTCGGCCCAGGCGCGTGATCTTTCCAAAGAGCGTAGGGTCGAGCGTGTCGAGCGAAATGTTGACGCGGTCAAGCCC
>DBFZVF010000210.1:0-3636 GCA_048519165.1 Collinsella sp. | reverse complement strand
CGAAGGACGGGCTCATGCCGCCGGCCTCGGCACTGTACTGCGCAACGAGCGGGTTAAGCGTGGAGTCGCCCGTCAGGAAGAACATGGAACCCGGGGCGGCAGCGGCAAACACGAGGAAGCCGAGCTTGCCCTTGTCGTCGTCACCGTAGCCGGCGGACTCGGCGATGACCGAGACGACGGCGAGGATGAGGAAGGCGCGGGGGAACGGATGCGGGATCAGCAGCGACAGCACAAAGGTGAGCGCGAAGATCGAGATGATGAGCGACTTGGCGTCGCGCACGAACTTGAGCATGAACGCGTAGGCGATGCGCTCGCCCAGGCCCGACTCCTTGACCGCGCTGGCGATGAGGTAGGCGCCGATGACGAGCCACATGGTGGCCTTGGTCCACGAGCTAAACGTGGAGGCGACCGTCGCCGAGATGCTCGCGGCGCCCGTGTCGTCCACGCACACCTTGAACAGGACGAGCAGTGCGCAGTAGAGCAGGCCCACAAAGCCCGGCTGTGCCACGCCGCATGCCCAGAACACCACCGTGGCGAGCGTCAGTGCCAGACAGGTCTGACCGCCGACCGTGAGCTCGACCGTCGAGCTCAGCTCCGCCAAAGGAAGAAACTTCACCAGCAAAAAGACAACGATACCCAGCACAAAGCCAATTTCGCGCTTGGTGATCTTAAACGCCTTCTTTTCCGCTTCCATCTCCCCACCTTTCTTGTTGGGGGCGCTCCGAATTCGCAGCCATGTTGCCGCTTAAAAAGGGGCGCCCGTTATCGGACACCCCTTACGTTGCGCTGTGTTGCGGCAATACAGTCAAGCGGATTTTTTGGATGAGAAGCGATTCCCTAGACAAAAACCGTCACAACATTCGACGCTTTTCCTCGTTTTCGAGATTTTCGCCGAATGTTGTGACGGTTTGGATGTGGCAAAGGGACTGTCTTTTTTACATAGCGAGGGCCGTGCGGATGAATGGGTCGCCGAGGGCCTCGCGGAGCCAGGGGGCCAGCTGCTCGGGGTGACCCTGCAGGTAGCCTTTGAGCTCGGACGGAGCCACGCGACGCACTTCCGAGATCTCCTCTTGGTTGATATGCAGCTCGCCCGGCTCAACATGGGCAAGGTAGACCTCGCACCATTCGCACTCGCAGCGACCGTCGCCGTGGTCCTCGCGGTACACCACGTGTCCGAGGTGCTTGAGCTGATCGGGCTCGCGCGTAATGCCGAGCTCTTCGTTGATGCGGCGCGCCGTGGCGGCCGCGACGTCTTCCCCGGGGAGCGGATGGCCGGCGCAGCTATCGGCCAGCACCCCGCCCCACAGGCGCTTGAGCGGACTGCGGCGACAGAGCAGCAGGCGCGCGTCTTCGCCCCGGCCCTCGACCAAAAGCGTCAGAAATGCCTGATGCAGGATGCCCTCACCAGCATGGGCCTCGATGCGGTCGACGGGGCCAAGCGCCTCGCCGGTCGCAGCATCGACCGCCACGACCTCGGCGCCCGCACCGCCCTCATCCCAGCCGGCGCGCAGAATGCGGGCTGCGGCTTCCTCGAGCGCGGCGATGAGCTCCTTGGTGGTGTCGAGCACGCGCTGCAGGTCGTCACCGCTCGCTTGTTCAACATGAAAACCCGTGCTTGCAACTACCGGCACGCCAAAGCGCGTGGCCAGCGCCGCCGCGATATCGTGCGCCGGGATCTCGTCTCGATGGCACGGAACGGCCAGGATGCTCACCGTTGCCGTACGGCCGGGCTCGGGGCGCGGAATGGCCTGCGCCGTGGCGCCCAGGTGCGCAAACTCCGGCGAGCAGGCGTACACCGCCATGCCTCGCGGCGTCACCGTCAGCTGGGCCTCGAGCGCAAACTTGCCCTCGCCCACTGCAACCTTTGTCGTGTGCATACCCATGGGATCTCCTGCCGCCCGCGATGTACCTGAGACCATCTTCGCCTGTATTGCGACTATACAGGCAAGCCCTCCATGTGACAAAGGGACTGCCCCTTTGTCACATTCTGTTAGAGTTGCAGGGATTGAATCCCGCTTATTCATGCGACATTGGAGTGACAACCTTGACCGCCGCAACCACGCCTAAAAGTAAGCCAACCGCCGCCGCGCTCTCCCCCGCGCGCACCAAGCTCTGCCTGGCGCTGCTCGTGCTGTTGGGATTCTCGCTCGGCTGCTCCGAGTTCGTGGTCATCGGCATCGAAAGCGACTTGGCAACGGAACTCGGCATATCACTTGCCACTGCGGGCCAGCTCATCAGCGTGTTTGCGCTCGTCTACGCTATCGCGACGCCGGTGCTCGCGCTCAGCACGGGGCGATTCCGCCGCTACCAGCTGCTCGTGTGCTATAGCGTCGTCTTTGTGCTCGGCAACCTGGTCATGGCGTTGGCTCCCAACTTCCAGGTGCTGTTTATCTCACGCATTGTCCTGGGCTCTGTCTCGGGTGCGCTGCTCGCCGTGGGCGTGACGTACATCCCTGAGCTGCTATCCCCGCAGCAAACCTCACTTGCCATCTCGGTCGTGTACGGCGCGTTTTCCGTGGCGATGGTCTTTGTGACCTCGATTGGCAAGTTTGTGGCCGACACACTCGATTGGCACGTGGCCATGTACGGCACGCTGACCTTTGCCGTTTTGATCTGTAGCGCGCTCGTGGCGTTTATGCCTCGCGCCGGGCAGACCGATGAGCCCGCCACCTTCCGCGAGCAGGCGGGGCTACTACGCGAGCCGAGTATCATCACCGGCATGCTCATCTTCTTGTTTGGCATGGGCTCGGTCTACGTATTCTACGGCTACGTGACGCCTTATCTGGAGCAGGTGCTGGGCATGGATACCGTTCAGGCGAGCACCACACTTATGGCCTATGGCGTGTTCTGCCTGATCTCGAACATCCTGGGCGGATGGATCGATGCGCGTTTTGGCATGAAGGCGCTGCTGGTTACGTTTGTGCTGCAGGCGGCGGCACTGCTCGGGCTGTTTGCCGTGGGCGCCGCCATGCCGCTCGCGCTGGTCTTTGTCTTTAGCCTGGCGATGCTCATGTACCTGTTCTCGGTCTCATGCATCACGCACTTTATGGACGTGGCACGCAGCCGCCATCCCAAGTCGATGGTACTCGCAAGTTCGGTTGAGCCCATGGCGTTTAACGTCGGCATCTCGTTTGGCACCGCAGTGGGCGGCGCCGTGGTAAGCAGCGTTGGCATTGCGTACGTGGGCGCAGTGGGCGCCGCGTTCTCGCTTGTGGCCTGGGCCCTCACGCTGGTGACGATTAAGCTGGCTCGCTGGGAGCGCCGTCGTCAATCAGCACGGCCCTCAATACGGGCATAGGGGCAAACATAGCCCAAGGTGGCGAGTAACCGGTGAAAACCGCCCAATATGAGTATGTTTATCCGCCTGGAAGCTTCAGCAGTGCAATTTCGTGTATTTGAGATACACGCTTTTCTATTATTTCGTGTATTTCAAGTACATGAAATCGTACTAAACTATGTATCTGAAGTACACGAAATTGGAAAGGCGGCCCCATGCGCAGATCAATCGAGTCCGTTATCGAATCATGGGCGACAAAGGACGCCTCACGCCCCCTCCTCATCCGTGGTGCGCGACGCGTAGGCAAAACGTACGCTGCCGAGGAAATCGGCAGGCGAATCGCCGGCGATGCGTTTGTC
>DBFZVF010000209.1:0-12371 GCA_048519165.1 Collinsella sp. | reverse complement strand
CGGACCGCGAATCAACAACATAGCATGTCGGAGTGGCGGAATTGGCAGACGCGCTAGCTTGAGGTGCTAGTGACCGCTTTTTGGTCATGCGGGTTCAAGTCCCGCCTCCGACACCATCGCATTTGAGAAGCCTCTTCGGAGGCTTTTTTGTTACCGATAGACGGTGGGGTCCACGATGGAAACGCTTGAACGCAACGAGTGGGCAGACGTTGCCCAACTAGTCGAGATCACGAGCGATGCTGTCATCATCTGTGAGCTCGACGGAACCATTCTGCATGTGAATAATCGCTTACTTGGTTTGATGTGCGAGGAACGCGCCGACGTCATCGGTGGAGATGTTAAAGACGTCCTGTACTCATCCGCTTTTGAACGTGCGACGGAACATCGTCTGCCATTTGAAACTGATGGCTCCGAGAACGAACTGATGCTCAAGCTGAGTGACGGCTCCTTTATCCCCGTCTTGGTTCGTGCGGGCTCCGTGACGCCTCCACGCATCTTTGGGCGCCGCGCGCCACGTGTCCTGGTGGCGCTCCATAGCATCGAAGAACAGTATTCTCACGACCGTCAACTCAAGCGTGCGTTATCGGAGCTTAGAGTGGCGAACAAGCGTCTCTCTGGCACGCTTTCGGTCATTATGAGCACTGTGGGCTCCGATGAGTTACCCAGCCTGCTTGATACTGTTTTGAACCAGCTTGTAGGAACGCTCGATGCTTCGGGTGCCGCTATCTATTTTTCTGAGAGCGGCGGTTTTAAACTTCGCGGTGTTTCCAAGGAGCTGTACGACAGCTACCTGCCTGAGTTTTTGCCGTATGGCGCTGGCATTCCGACGTATGTTCTTCGTGAGTCGCGTGCCTGTCGCTTGTCGATTCAACAGGACCTTGAGGGCGATAAGGCCGCCTCCGGTATGTTCATGGACTTGGACAATCGTTCTAAGCACCTGTTGCGCGTGCAGGATATGCCTCCGTACCGCAGCGAGATCTGTCTTCCCGTTTTTTACGGTACGCAGATTCTTGGCGTGCTGGAAGTTGGTTGGAAACGCCCCCAGGCACCGCTCGCCTATGACGTTAATGTGCTCGAGGTCATTTGCGATTACCTGTCTATCCAGCTGGTCGGCATGGCATCGAGCCTTCGCTCCCGTCGCACGGCCGAGCTTGGCCGCTCGCTCAATGTCTTGCGTGATGAGTTGTTTACCTTTCTAGACGATTCCGCCGCGGCTACCCAGGCGGTATCGTCCGAGATCTGCAATATGCTTAACTGCCATTTTTGCCCTGTTGAGTATGACGCCAGTCTGGATTCCTACGTCATAGATTTTGAAGGTGGCAGTCGCGTTGCTTTGCCGGACGATCCCGAGAAGCTTTTCTTTTCCACGACGGCGCCAGCGGCACGTCTGGGGGCTGGCCCTGATGGCTTTGAGGCATCTGTTTTGGGCGGTACGAGTGCCGAGGACCTTAAACACGTCCGTATAACTCGCGTTGACGAATCGATGCCTATGGGAGGCTGGCTTAGGGCGCATGGTCTGCCTTGTCAAGGTCTCTACGTCGACTCCGGCATCGAGGCGGGGCGACCACGCTCTAAGGGTGATGGCAAGCACAGTAACGACGCAATTGTTCCTGCTTCTGTTGCGAAGAGCCCGACGACGCGCGCGCTGCTGCTTCGTGATGGTAGCCAAGAGCCGATTGATGATCTTGAATATGACTACTTGGTGCACTTGGCGCATGACTTTGAACTGATCTACGAAGGCGAATCTCAAAAGCGCGAGGAGCGCCATATCGCTCAGACCCTTCAGATCGGCATGAGAAATTCCCTGGGGGATGTTCCGGGTATCGCAACCGATTCGGTGTACCTGTCAGCCACGAACTCGGCGTTGGTCGGCGGCGATTTCTATACGCTCATCCGTCTTCCCGACGACTGCGCCGTCATGATTCTGGGTGATGTGTCTGGCAAAGGCATTGAGGCCGCATCGATGTCCGCGCTCGTCAGGACGGCCCTGACGGCATATGCGTGGGAGGGCGCTGGACCGGCCCGCATGGCACGCTCTCTTAACAGTATGCTCATGGGCTTTTCGAGGGTCGAGACGTTCGTGACGGCCTTTATCGCCAAGATTGACCTTAAAGCCGGACGCGCAACGTATTGTTCGGCGGGCCATCCTCCGACCATGGTCATTAGGCCAGAGTCGATGCCGCTGGGTGGCGGCGAGGCCCGTGGGGGAGAGGTCGAGCTGCTTGGATGCCAATCGGGCGTAATCGGTGCCTTTGAGAGCATGGTGTACGAGACAGGCGTGTTTACGTTCGCTCCTGGCGACATGCTCTTCATGTATACGGACGGAACGATTGAGGCCCGCGACCGCACCGGAGCGTTCTTTGGTGAGCAGCGCCTTCGTGACCTTCTGCTCTCTGTCTCGGGTGAGGGCGTATCGGGAATCTGCGGCAAGGTCTTGGGCGAGCTTGACCGATTTACCGAATCGGCGCTGGACGATGACATTGCATTGGTGTCCCTTGAGTTTTTACGGGGTCGTTCATAGACGACGCTGGGCGGGCTGAATCCGTACGGTTGGGGAAACGAATGCATCGAGTGGGCTTTTTTGGGGAACCATGGTCGTATGAATGAGTGGAATGACATAGCGGTTTTGACGCCACCAGGCGATATCGACATCGCCACGGTGCCTGCGCTGCGTCGGCGGTTGGATGCTTTGATTGGCCGCGGCGTGCGTCGTGTCGTCATCAACTGTCAGGCTGTTAGCTTTATCGATTCTACGGGCTTGGCATTCCTGCTTACGCGCGCTCGTGAGCTTATGAGGCGAGAAGGCCTGCTTTCGCTCGTCAATGCATCAGGTGAAGTTGTTCGCTTTTTGGAGATTGCTCGTCTTGTCGATATCCTTCATGTCGTGGGGCCGGCACGGGAGTCAATTCCTGCCATTCCGGTGGGGGAGCTGCCTCGCTGGAGTAAGAGCGTTGAGGTCCGTCAGGGTATCGAGAATCTTCCATACTACCGACATCGCATCGCCGAACTCCTTGAATCGCTTCCGTTGCGCCGTGACGAGCGCTACGATGTCGCATTGGCGTCGGGGGAGGCGCTGGGTAATGCCTATGACCATGCGGGCGGTATCGGGTGCGTCCTGACGGTTCAGGCCTATGGCGATCGCGTTGTGGTTGAGGTGCTTGATCGAGGTGCCGGCTATTCTATCGATGAAACGAGCGAACCGGTCGCATCCGAGGAACGCGGCCGTGGCATCAAGCTTATGCGTATGCTCGTCGATAACGTGGAGGTTGCTCGTCGTACGGACGGCGCCGGCACGCGCGTGCAGATGGTGAAGCTGTTTAGCGGAGCGCTGGAATCGTGTGCCTAGCCAATCGCTTTAGCGCGTTTAGCTACTAAGAACATGCGGCAGACAAGTTTTTTGAAAAAAGTACTTGCGTCTTTTGGACAACTCGCGTAAATTAATAACCCGCAAGCGGACATGGCTCAGTTGGTAGAGCACAACCTTGCCAAGGTTGGGGTCGCGGGTTCGAGCCCCGTTGTCCGCTCCATTGCATTTCCGGACCGTTTAGGCGGTCCTTTTTCGGCGAAGTGGCCAAGTGGTAAGGCAGAGGCCTGCAAAGCCTTTACCCCCGGTTCGAATCCGGGCTTCGCCTCCAGGCAACATCCGGGCGCTCCGGCGCCCGTTTTGTTTTACATATGCGGACATGGCTCAGTTGGTAGAGCACAACCTTGCCAAGGTTGGGGTCGCGGGTTCGAGCCCCGTTGTCCGCTCCAAACGCAACAGCCCGGCTACTACGGTAGCCGGGCTTTTTTGTATCCATCGCATGGGCTCGAACCCGAGAGGGAGCGAGCGTTAAGCAAACGCGGAGCGTTTGTAGCGAGCTGGCGAGGTCGCCGGCAGGCGGCCGAAGCCGGTGCGGATCCGCGAAGCGGATACGCGGACGCCCCGTTGTCCGCTCCAACTATCTTACGCGGTTCTAACGAACCGCGTTTTTTGTTGACGCTGCGCGAGCCCCGGGCACCCCATCTTGCCCCTCAATCGTCGGTCGCGTACATAAAGTACGCTTCCCTCCTCTTTCGCGGCAACCTGGGGCACCCGGAGCCCGCTCGCTGTCGTGGCCGGGAAAGTGGGTCTTCCGTTCTTTTCACTAATCGGTCGATTCGTCCCAGGAGGCTTGAACCCGAGAGGGGGCGATCGTTTTGGGGCGTGGCTGTGGCGTTGTTTGTCGCGAATGTCCGCTTTGGGCGTATCATCGTGGGCATCTCGCATAACCTCGTTGCAAGGGAGATACGCCCCATGGCTACAGAAAAGTCTTCTTCGCGCTCATGGATGTCCGATGCCGCGATCTATCAGATCTACCCGCGCTCGTTTAAGGATTCGACTGGTTCGGGTCTGGGCGATATCGCGGGCATTACCCAGCAGATGGACTATCTTGAGCGACTGGGTATCGAGGCCATCTGGCTGAGCCCGTTTTATCCATCGCCTCTTGTCGATGGCGGCTATGATGTGGCGGACTACTGCGATGTCGACCCGCGTCTCGGCTCGCTTGACGACTTCGATGACATGATCGCTGCGGCTCACGCGCGCGGCATCAAGGTCATCGTCGACATCGTGCCCAACCATTCATCCAACCAGCACCCCTGGTTCAAAGCCGCTCTTGCCGCCGGCCCCGGATCGCCCGAGCGCGCCCGTTATATCTTCCGCGATGGTCGCGGCGAGCATGGCGAGCTGCCTCCCACCAATTGGAATGCCAACTTTGGCGGCCCCGCATGGACGCGTGTTGCGGACGGTCAGTGGTATCTGCACATGTTTACGCCCGAGCAACCGGACTTTGACTGGTCATGCCCCGAGGTTCATGCGCTCTTTTGCGACGTCCTGGCGTTTTGGAGCGATCGAGGCGTCGACGGCTTTCGCATTGATGTGGCGCAGGGTCTCGCCAAGGATCTCGACCGCGATGACCTCGACCGGTGGCATCTCGCCGAGGGCGATGACATGGTTGACGACGGCACCCATCCGCTGTGGGACCGCAATGAGGTCCACGAGATCTATCGCGAGTGGCGCCGCGTGTTCGACCGCTATAATCCGCCGCGCAGTGCCGTTGCCGAGGCGTGGGTGCTGCCCGAGCGCCAGTATCTCTATGCGCGTCCCAGCGAGCTTGGCCAGACATTCAACTTTGAGTTTGCCAAGGCCACTTGGACCTATGATGACATGCACACTGCAATCGAGAAGGGCTTGAAGGCAGCCGTCGAATCCGATTCCGCCTCGACCTGGGTACTCTCCAACCACGACGTGTCGCGCGTGGCGACACGCTATGCCCTGCCGCAAATCAAGGCGACGCGCTACCACCAGATTGCGCTCGACTGGCTCTTGCGCGACGGGTCGTCTTATGACGAGGACCGTGAACTCGGCGAGCGCCGCGCGCGGGCGGCCCTTTTGCTTGAACTGGCGCTTCCGGGCTCGGCATACGTGTATCAGGGTGAGGAGCTCGGCCTTTTTGAGGTGGCTGACATCCCGTGGGCTGCACTCGAAGATCCTACTGCGACCAATACGCGCGGACCGAAGCGTGAGAAGGGGCGCGACGGCTGCCGTGTGCCCCTGCCGTGGGTGGCGGCGGACGATCCCGCGCAGGGCGGATCGTTTGGGTTTTCGCCGGCGGACGCCGATGCGGCGCCCCATCTGCCGCAGCCTGCATGGTTTTCCGATTATGCTGCCGATAGGGAAGAAGTGGACCCGACATCGATGCTTGCGCTCTATCGTGACGCCCTCTGGCTGCGGCGCAAGCTGCGCGGTTGCGCCAACGATCTTGCGTGGCTCGATCTTGACGGGCGCACCGGTCTTGCGGATGGTGCCGAGGGCGCCGAGGGCGGCGTCATCGCCTATCGCCGCGACAACGGCTGGGCGTGTGTGACGAACTTCGGCGCAGCACCCGTGGAGCTGCCGGCGGGCAGGGTCCTGCTCACCTCATCACCGCTTGCAGACGGCAGGCTCGCGCAGGACAGCTCTGCCTGGATCATGCTCGGTGAGATGTAGGGGCATCTCGCTGCGAGCCTGCGTTTGTTCGCGCCTTTCGTGACGACTGATGCCCTCGCGAGAGCGTCGCAAAACTTTTTAAAAAAAGTTCTTGCATAGGATGCGGGCATCACGTAAGATTAATCCTCGTAAGCGGACATGGCTCAGTTGGTAGAGCACAACCTTGCCAAGGTTGGGGTCGCGGGTTCGAGCCCCGTTGTCCGCTCCATTTGGGCGTTTAGCTCAGGGGGAGAGCGCTTCCCTGACACGGAAGAGGTCAGAAGTTCAAATCTTCTAACGCCCACCAAATGTTCGCAGCTCAGAGGCTTCGCCTCTGAGCTGTTTTGTTTTACGCCGCCAAGCCAAAAGGGCGCCGCGGCACCCAAACCGCTTCGACAGCTCCAATAACCATCCCAGACGAGGCCGATGCCGCCTCGACAGCGCCGGCAAACACCCCAACAGCGCCCAAAGCCGCCCAACAGCCCTGATGATCGCCTCGATCAGACCCAGATGTGGCCCTCGTAGCCGTATCCGGACAGCCCGCAAATCGAGGGTGAATGGTTTCCCGCGAAGTGAACGAGCCAAAACAAGCCCCCGGAACATCGACACTTTTGGCGGCTCATTTCCTGCAGTTTTGTCGTTAGAATCCTGCGGTTTTGGCGCAAAAAAGTGTGGATGCTTCGGGGGTCCAAAAGCACTCGTTCACTTCACGGGAAACCATTCACCTTCAATGCGGCAGCACCCCCTCCGCCGCCAAAGGCCCACTTACCAATGCTGATGTGCCTCAATAACAGTCTGCCAGAGCTTAAACCGCTTTGTCTCGACGCGCGCCTGTGCCAAATATCGCGCTTCCTCAGTCATGGGCTTGTAAAATATGGGCCGCTTGCGACGATGCAGCTTCCGTCGGATGCGTTCGCACAGGCGAACGAGCTTGTCGTAGTCATTTGCCTGGTCGGTCGTCACCGTAAAGTACGCCACCCCATTGAGCATCTGCAGCTCGTTGCGGCGCTCGGCATCCTTGTGAATTTTCCCGCGTCCGTCATGAATGGCATCGCTGTCATAATCGACCATCACGGTAAGCACCTCGGGCAGCAAGCCAGCCCTTACTTTATCCAGGCTCACCTCCGCTTTCGCCGTAAGCGTGATGTCGGGCGCGCGCTCCAACACGCGCAGCTTGCGGTTGCGCCCATCGTTGTATCCATCGCGAATGAAGTACTTCTTGTTCAGCTCGGCCTTGCCCAGCGCAAGCCCGCCGTAATATGCAGGCAGCGACATAAACATGCAAAGCCCCGACTCCCTTGGAGATCGCGAGCCCTCCACCACATACGGAAGCAACGCTTTTGCTTTGGCGGCGCCTCTCACCTTTGACGCCCGGTCAAGATACGCCGCGATGAGCCCCTTGGTCGTGAGCCTGCCATCGCGCATGCCCGCATCCCTGCTGGTCACCCCGCCGGGAGCAAGGTTATCCAGCCGATAGTCCGATGTCATGGCATAGCCGGCATATATGGCAGCCGCTGAATCGCCATCGTGCACAGCCTGCAAAAACGCCAGCTCGGGAGAGCACACATACGCATCCAGGTCGCCCATCCAGTGGCCCAGCGAGATAAACGAACCCGCCGGGAGCTCGTTGGTGCACAGGTGCGTCTTAACGTGCTGGCTCCGCCGACGGTCGGCGCGCGACGGCACCAGCAAATCCAGCGTTTCGACCCCCAGGTCATAGCGATCGATAACCTCCTGCGCTTCTTGATCCAAGAGCGCACAGGCGCCTGCAATCGACACGACCTCTGGTTCCGAATCCCCAAAGCGCGGGTTCGGGATGTGTGCCAAAAGCGCCAGTGCAGCGTTATGTGAAACGATAAAGTACCTCATGGCGCGAAGATAGCACGCGCGTCGCCGGCCGCTGGCGGTCCTGCTGAGTTTTCGGCAAACGACCGGCAGTTTTTTGCCGCGGCGCGTCCAAAGTGTTCATTCGTCGACGTCTAGCTGCAAATCCGTCAAGCTTTTGGCAAGGTTGCCGCCCAACTGACCAAAAACTGACCATTTACTTGCCCATTTGTTTGGCGGTACGCCCCCGCCAAAACATCCCGCGACTTCTTGGACGGTCGAAGCATCCATCCAGCGACCGCACGCCACGCTGCAATCGCCTCGTTAAGACAGCAAGCGCCACCGGCCGCCAGCTCAAACACCGCTGGCTCCAGTCGTGCGCATCGGGCGCCCAGCACTGGGGTATCCTTGGAGCACATGCACCGCAAGCCACACAAAGGAGCCGCCATGCGCACCGAGCTCGATGTTCCCTTTTCGCACAAAGACGAGGCCAAGGCCCTGGGCGCCAAGTGGGACCGGGTCAAGAAGATCTGGTACGTGCCCGATGGCGTCAACCCCGAGCCCTTTGCCGCGTGGCTGCCCGGCGTGGATCGCTCCGACCCCAGCGCGCCCTACATCTACCTGGTGCTGGGCAAGCGCGAATGTTGGAAGTGTCACGAGCAGACGGCGGTCGCGGCCTTTGGCATTCCGTATTGGGCGGCCGAGGACTCGGGCAGCAAGGCTACGCCCAGCGCTGCGCCCGCCATGGACGACGCGGGCCACATCGTGATCGACACCGCCCGCGCCAACGCCATAGCCATCGTTCCCGCGCTGGGCTGCGTGCCGGCCGAGATCCGCGACTACCTGCGCGAGCGCTGCGGCTACAAGCCCGTAACGTCGCGCACCACCAAGGCCGTATCGCTCGCCAGCACCTGCACCGGCTGCGGCGCGCTGCAAGGCAGCCATTACCTGTTCGAGGAGCCCACGTCGCCGTTTGCACTTACGGCCATCAACAAGCTGCCCGCGCTGGAGTTCGTGCGCGTGGAAGTCGCCGGCGTCTATGGCATCCCTGCCACCAAAGGCGACTTCGACCAGGCGCTCTTCACCTGGGCACGCGACCACCACACCCAGTTCCACAAGAGCCTGTTCGAGGGGATCTACCTGTAGGGCAAAACTCGAAAATCGAGTCCAGATTTCCTCGAAAATCGAGTGTGAAAATCCTCGAAAATCGAGTATGATTATCCTCGAAAATCGAGTATGCGCAGGTAGTGAGGTTTATCAAATCATGATTTCCTATGGTTCGGAACAGCCCAAATCCTACCGTCCTCGCCTTTTGGACGAACGGCTGCAAACCCTGCTCCAGATTTTTGGAGCAGTCGAGATTCGAGGCACAAAGTGGTGCGGCAAATCATGGACCGCGCTCGCATTCGGTGAGAGCGTCGTTCATCTTGATGACCCAAACGTAAAGTCGCTGGTCGAAGCCGATCCTTCGCTCGCTCTTCAGGGCAATAAGCCGCACGTCATCGATGAGTGGCAAGAGACCCCCGCAACATGGGATGCCACGCGCCGCGCCGTTGATGCATCCGGCGGCGAGAAGGGCCTCTTTATCCTCACCGGATCGTCAACGCCGGCAAAAGACTCTGTCACCCACAGCGGCGCCGGCCGCATAGCGCGTCTCGATATGAGCACCATGACGCTTTGGGAACGCGGTCTTTCAACGGGATCCGTTTCGCTGCAAAACCTATTCGAAGGATCATTCGAACCTTCGGCCTATACAGGCTCGCTCCCCATGCTGGCCGACGCAATTTGTTGTGGAGGGTGGCCGGCGCTTGTCGGGGCGAGCCCTCGGATGGCCGCAGAGGTCGTTAACCAATATCTCGATGCCATGTACGAAGTTAGCGTTCCGCAAAAAGGAGGCGTGGGGTCTACAGCACGGCACATTGTGTCCTCGCTCGCGCGCAATGTTGCGACCTCTGCCACGCTCAACACCATCGCAGCAGACGCCTCGTTGGGTGACAGCGACGCCCAACCGGCAACTTCGACCGTGGCGTTTTACCTCGACATGTTGGAAAGCATGTATGCGATCGTAAATCTGCCCGGCTGGGATGCACCCGTCCGCGCAAAATCCCGCCTGCGCACCAAGCCAAAGCGCTATTTCGCCGACCCCTCCATTCCCGCAGTCGCGCTTGGAATGAATCCCGAAAGGCTGCTTGCGGACGGTCAAACTTTTGGCCTGCTCTTTGAGTCTCTGTGCATTCACGATCTGAGCGTCTACACCTCATGCCTGCCCGGCTCGCATCCGGGCTCGCTCCACTACTACGGCGACTCCGACGGGCTTGAGGTCGATGCCATCATCGAGCTAAACGATGGCCGCTGGGCAGCGATAGAAATCAAGCTCGGCGAATCCAAGGTTAGCGACGGAATCCGCAACATCGAGCGCCTGCGCCGCAAGGTCGCTCTGAACCCTGCCGCGCGCAACCCCCAGCCGGAGTTCTGCGCCGTCATCACCGCGACCTCGCCCTTCTGCCGCTACGACGCCGAGCACGACGTCTACGTGTTCCCCATTGGAGCGCTGCGGGAGTAAGGCGGGCAATTCGAAAATAACGAAGGCCCACCTATCAGCACTTTTGAAGTTTTAAGTCCGAAGGACTTGGCTGCCGAGCAACTGTCTCGAGGGCTTACAGCCCCAGGATGTGCTCCAAATAACCCTTGTTGAACCAGAACGATTGTCTGGTCATCCAGCGTCCGTCGGGCAACTCGTAGGCGTTCCTCGCAATATCGCCGATTTCGGTTCCGTCGGCGAATCTGTACGCAGCTTTTGAGGTATGTGGGCGGACGTGAACAATCGGGTTATCCGCCATACCGGGCAGATTGTTAGTCACCTTGAGCTTTCCACTCGCGTCCCGATACGGATTGAGCTTAACGCCCTCCCTAATCACCTTTCGCGTCTCGTCCCAGCAAGCCTTTGCGGGGCCTTCGATTTCGTTTGCCGGCATTGCCCAGAATAGGCAGCGGTCAAGGCGCCACTCTCTCTCGCGGTCCTCACGGAACACGACAAAGAAGAAACGGCTGGTCTCAAGGCGCGCACGGAAGGAAGACGTTTCCCAATCCTCGTTGATTAGCTGCTTAAACTCAAACGGAGGGAAAGACATTGCCTGCTCGATGTGCCCTCTCTTATTAACGCGACAAGCACGAACGTTAATCCCGGCCTTAACGAACTCCTCGGCAGCATTGCTTTTAATGCCGAGCATTCGATAAACAAGCGTTGTCCATTGCGCTTTGTTGCCCGTATACTCCAGGCCGTACTGCTCCGCAATCTGGCGATCGGTTTCGCCATAGTGTCGCTCGATAAGTCCAGTTACATAGCTTTCGAAATCAACGGACTCGTCACCAGCCTGAACGATACTCTCGCCAACACGCGGGGCACCGAGAACATAGGTGTGGAGCACGTAGTCCATGTACGAGCGCTTGAGTGAAAAGGCACGACGCTTCGCACGACGGCGCTCAATCTCGCCCGTATCGGTGTTGAAGTAATCGTAATACTGGTCAACCCACATCGTCGCTTCGGTTGCGCCCTTTGTGCAGGCGCCCAAGTAGGTGGTCATGCCCTCCGACAGCTCGTCCGCGCGACCATCCTGAATGTACGAAATAATCTTCTTGTAGTCGGCGCGAATGATCTTCATGTCCTCTTCGGGCAGACGAACCATGACTGCACGCTCAATGCGCTGGTCGTATTTGTCGATAGAGCGATCGCGGCCGTAGTAAATCAGCAGAATATTGCTGAGCTTGGTCTTGAGATGCGAGCTGTCATAGTCGAGTGAAACGGGACGGTCGTAAGGGATCATCGTCAAGACAAGACGCTCGCCAGCAGATTTACGGCCATCCTTGAGCACGTCGAAGCATGTTGCCTTGAGTTCGACGCCTGCCTCGGGAAAATCCGGTCGATCATCGCTGTTGGCCTTGTAGCCAAAGTAACGCTCCTCGATCAGAGTTCCCATACCACCCTTGTACTTCTTAGACCCAAAGTCCTTGGGCGCACTCTCCCCCTCCGGCGCAATGCCAAGCTCGAGAATATCGCGAAAAGTCATGCCATCGAGATTGGCAGCATACCGCTCGATGCTAGAGGGGTCAGAAAAATCGGTATCGTCAAGCATACGCTTGAAGTCGAGGTGCTTCTTGGACATGGGGTACCTCCGAACGTCGCAGTTAACCTCATGGTAGTTCAGGGCAGCATATTCCTCCATGAAATTGAGGTCTTGGTCTTGTCCGCTCGATCGGTTATTGTTGTGAGCACCATGAACGGACACAGCAGCGATTGGAGAAACGTGTCTGAGATTAACATTGCCGAGCTTTTTGCGGGCGTCGGCGGATTTCGTCTGGGTCTTGAAGGCTATGCGGACCCGCGTCATCCCGAGTTTCACATGAAGCCCGCCGGCCCCTTCCATACCATTTGGGCCAACCAGTGGGAACCGCCCGGAACCAAGGCTCGTCAGTTCGCGGCACGTTGCTATATGGACCGCTTTGGCGATGATTCCGTTGTTAACGAAGATATCAATAAGGTTTTGGAGCAGGCTGAGGC
>DBFZVF010000208.1:0-7624 GCA_048519165.1 Collinsella sp. | reverse complement strand
ATATGAAACAGATGGCAGACATCTTATCTTTTATCTCTCACTCATCTCTAATATGAGAGATAACAGAAATATGAGAGATAATTACGAGAGATAACTGAGAGACGAAGGAAATCTATTCGCGGCGTTCTTCGCAGAACCGAGCGAAAGGACGTGCAGATGAACGAAAACGAACTGACCGGTCTGCTCGAGTCTTTAAGGCGCATGGGCTCGGACGATCTTAACGTCGAGGTCAAGGAGAGCGCCACGACGCTTTCCCGCGACGTATGGGAAACGGTCAGCGCTTTCGCAAACACCGCCGGCGGCATCATCGTGCTCGGAGTGAGTGAGCGCGCGGGTTTTGTCCCAGTTGCAAACTTTGAGACCGAGAAAGTGCTCAACCAATTCGTGGCGGGCATGGGCGATGCCGGCGGTCGCGGAAAGCTGGCCAATCCGCCCAAATACACCATTGAGCGCGTGGAGCTTCGGGGTACCGTTGTTCTCGTCATCACGATCGAGGAGCTCGACCCGTCGAGCAAGCCTTGCTATGTAATAGAGCGGGGCGCCCAGGGCGGTAGCTACAAGCGCATCGATGACAAAGACGTGCCGCTTTCGTCGACCGAGGTTTTGGCGCTGTCGTCATACGAACGGACGAGCCCTAGCGATCGCGATGCGGTGTCCTGCGCGAGCGTGGGCGATCTCGACGAGTCGCTGGTCGACCGCACGATAGAGCGTGCTTATTCGTTGACGCCTCGAGCGATGCACGGTGCGACGGACAAGAAGACAAAGATGGAGCGTCTGAATTTCCTCGACTCCCAGGGCAATGTTACCAAGGCTGGCCTCCTTGCCGCGGGCGTTTACCCTCAGCAGTTTTATCCCAAGCTCTTCATTGATGTGGCTGTCCATGCGGGAACTCAAAAGGGCGCTGCGGGACCGCTAAGGTTTATGGACCGCACAGTCTGCGAGGGCACCCTGGGCGAGATGATTTCGGATGCTGTCGCGGCTGTCGCCAAAAACCTGCGCCGCACCTCGACCGTCCAAGGCATTTCGCGTATCGACTCGCTGGAGATTCCCGAGGAGGTCCTGCGCGAGGCAATCGCTAACGCGGTTATCCACAGGGAATACGGGGATCGGTTCTGTGGGCAATCGATCGCCGTCGACGTTTTTGACGATCGTATCGAGGTGGTGAACCCCGGTGGCCTTTATGGCGGAAAAACTCGTGAGAACTTGTTTGATGGCAGCTCGCGGTGCCGCAACGCGACGCTCGTGAAGCTCATGTCGCTTGTCCCGTTGCCCGATGGCGCGGGCTCGCCTGCCGAGGGTAACGGTTCGGGTATTCCGATGATGCTCGATGCTATGCGTGCGCACGGTCTGGCTGAGCCCCTGTTTTGCCCTGGTTTTGACCGGTTTAAGGTTGTCCTCTATCGCTCCAAGGTTGAGCAGGTCGATCATGGTGGGGACCTGATCATGGCGGCCCTAAAGCGCTATGACGAGTTGGGAACGCGCGAGCTGGCAGAGCACACGGGGCTTACGGTCTCCCAGGTTAGGACGCGCGTCAATGCGCTTATCGCGCAGGGCAAGCTAGAGCCTACGGCCGCGGCGACGAGCCGTAACCGCAAGTATCGACTAACAGGGCGTGCAGAGCAGATGCGCTAGCGAATGTCGATGGCGGCGACTGCGGCTACTGCACGAGCGTGGATTTTCCGACTGTCCAATAATCCACGCTCGTGTGGTGCCCGCTGTGCCCGCTGCCGAGCCAAAGTGCGCTAGGCCCCCACCATCCCGCCATTTCACGCGCTGCACATCGAAACCTGCGGCAAAGCAGTTACAATAGCCCAATGTGCATCGCGCACGACGATGATATCGGCGCCCGCGACTGGGGGAGAATACATGGCAGAGCAACAGATAACGCCGGGGACTAAGCTTCAGGTGGCATTCGACGTGCCCATGGGCCAAAAAACCGACTTCAACATGCTCGCCACGTACAAAGAGAACCTGGACGAGGCGTACTTTCTTATGAGCGCGCCCATGCTCGCCGGCAAGCCGCTCATCATGGACGAAAACCAAAAGCTGCTGCTGCAATACAAAGTGGGCGAGGAAACGTTCGTGCTCGCCGGCTACCCCGAGGCAGTCGAGAAAAAGGGCATCCGCACCTACTGGAAAATGCGCAAAGTCGCCGAGCAGCGCACCTTCGTTAAGCGCCGCGACGAGCGTTTTAAGGTCGCCATGCGCCTGAACTACCAGCGCGACAACGCGCCGACCCCCGAGCCCGAGGACGCCATGACCATCGACGTCTCGGCCGGCGGTCTGGCTATCTACCTCAACGATTACCCCGACGTGGGCGAAATGCCCACGATCCGTCTGCAGGGCGAGCGCCACGAGCTGCCCGAGCAGCTGGGCATCGTGTGCTGGGTGCGCCGCGCGCCTAAGGGCAGCCTGTACCGCAACGTCTGCGGCCTGCAGTTCCGTTACGCCGACGACATGGAGCGCGAGCTCGTCAAAGAATACGTCGGCTACATTCGCACCAAATATAAGATCTGATCGCCATGGCTCTGTTCAAGCGTAACAACAGCAAAGATCAAGCTGCCGAGGATTTGGCCGAGGGCCAGGCCGAGGACACGTCGCAGGATGCGCCCGGCACCAATGCCGAGGACGTGCCCGGCGAGGACTCCGCGCCCGAGCAAGCTCCCACCTCCCGCAAGCGCTTTGGCAAACCCAAACGCAAGTCCAAGCCCAAGCGCGACCTCCGCGGCGTGGTGCGCATCGAGGAGTTGGAGCAGGCACTGGCCGACCAGGACCTCGACGACATCGACCCCGACGCGGTCGTATCCATGTATATGCCCAAGCGCCGCATGGAACGCATCGGCGCGGCGCTGCTGCGCATGGACAAGCTGCAAAAGGCCCTCGTGGTGCTGGCGCTTGCCTTTGGCGTGCTGTTCGCCCTGTCGTTTATGCAGGAAAACATGGGCAACTTCACCATCAACCTCAACCGCCTGGAGCTGTTTCGCCGCGGCGTGGCCATTGCCGACAACGGCGACTTTAACAACGCCACCGCGCGCCTAGCCGCCGACGCCTTGGACAACGGCACCAATATCGCTGCCGAGGACCTGCCCGACAATCTGGACGACATCGACGGCAGCCACAACGGCAAAAACTACGTGGCGTACACCTTCTATATCCGCAACGCCGGCAAGACCGATCTGGGCTACAGCGCCAAGCTCAAGGTGGTCAGCGCCAGCAAGGGCGTGGAGAAGGCCGCGCGCGTGAGGGTGTATCGCAACGGCGAGCCCACCACCTATGCGGCGGCTGCGACCGGCGGCAACCCCGAGCCCAATACCGAGCCGTTTGCGTCCAAAGACGTGGTGACGACCATTAGCCACGCGAACTTTCGCGTGGGCGATGTGGACAAGTACACCATAGTCATTTGGCTGGACGGCGACGATCCGGAGTGCGTGGACAAGATTATCGGCGGCGCGGTGGAGTTCGGTTTCGATTTTGATTCGTCCGAGACCGACGATTCGAGCCTGTTCGTTAAGTTCGTGCAGGATATTACCGACACCCTGACCGGCAACGACCCCATTAGCGCGAGCGGCAACGAGGCGCCCGATTACTACAAGGAGCACAACGTAACCTGGAGTAACCGTCGCAATCAAAAGAACTCGCCCGCAGGGGACGGGGACAAGTAGAACGAACAAGCGCCGGGCCGGAATCGATTTTCCGGCCCGGCGCTTTTGTTATGCGTAGGCGTTGTCTGCGGAGGTAGCGCCGTTGCCGGCGGCGCCGTCCAGCAAGAACAGCCGCAGCGCGAGCTTGATCGCGTAGCCCGGCTTGACCTGCGCCGAATCTCCCATATGCTCGCCCAGGTCGCCGCAGTAGGCATAAAGGTCGCGGATGAGGTCCGCGCCCGAGATCGTGAACATGTAGCCCGCGTCCGAAAGCGCGTTGGGCGCTGCGGGCAGCCCCGCAGCCTGACAAAAGCTCGCAAGGTCGGGGCCCATGACGGCCTTGTAGTCGATCGCGGCGCCACGGTCCTGAGCAGCCTGCTCCTGCTTGCGGGCGTGCGACAGCGCCGCTGCCAGCACAAAGCTGGGCGTCGGGGCGTTGACGTCGTCGGTGGCGGCGACGAGCTTGCCGGCCGCCTGTGTGACCAGCCAGGCGACTTCGCGCTGGCAACGAACGGCCTTGCGCGTCACCGGTTTGATCGATCCGGTGGAAACGCTTCCCTTGGGTTGATTGGCGGCAGGCATGGGCCCTCCCAACAAATAGCCCGTTTAGCAGGCAAAAATGACACGTGCCACACCAATATAGCAGTGGGGAAGGGCTAGGGCGAAGCTCGGCGGAGGGTGAATGTATGCGATGGCGTGGCGCTGCGGTCTCAAGGCTTAAGAGGGACTTATGACTTTGCGGGAGAGAGCAAATAAGGTGAATAGTGTTCACATAGCCCCGTGCATAACCCGAGGTGGACCCATAAATCTGCCGGAATGTAAGCTCTCGAAAACTCATAAAGAAATCGTAAGAATTATGGTATTCTCGATTCCATATCTAAAGGATGGGCAAGCAACATCCAACACGAAAGCGCGGGCTCCCCTTCCGGGCTTCTCGAGGGTCGTCTGGGATGAATGGGGAAAGAAAGGGGTCCGCATGGATACCAAGGCATTAAAGAAGCAGATGGGCGCCGCCATCGCCATGGTCCTCGTGGCAGCCGTAGCCCTCGGCTCCGCCACGTTCGCATGGTTTGTGACCAACAACGAGGTTACCGCTAAAACGACGGGCGTGAAGGCGCAGTCCAATACGGCATTCATGAGCATTGAATACAAGACGACTGCAGTCGGCTCTAAAACGACCCAGAGCGAAACGTGGGCCCTGACTGAGAATAATGTCACCGCTCTTTATCCTGCCGAAGTTCAAACTGGCGACGATGGCGCACCCAGGTTCGTGACCGCCTACGGTACCGCGACTGATAATGGTGCCAAGAAAGGTGATTACATCCCAGTCGGTGACGCCGCTAAGGCCGTGAAGGATCAATATGCTGTGGGCGAAGTGGACAACTATAGCATCAGCTCTGCTGGTGTCGACCTTAGCAACCTTAAGATTGATAAGGTCAAAGTAACTACGGGTGACGACAAGGGCTTGAAGAATGCAGTTCGCGTTCTCGTTGTGGGTCCTGATAACTGGCAGGTTTGGGGTCCTGAAGGAAAGGGGATCGAGGGTACTACCGATAAGGCTCTTGCCGCCAAGGTTACCAAAGATGCCGATACCAAAGTGAGCGTGTACGTCTACTACGATGGCAATGATGCTGCCGTAAACACTGCTAACTTGGCAAATATCCTCGACTCCGTCGGCGTTACCATTTCCTTCAGCGCTACTCAGCCTACGACGGTTACTGCCGGGGCATAAGCAGCGTTGAATCATTAGCTTAAAAACGGGGTTTGGCGCATAGCGTCGAGCCCCGTTAGCCTTATCGACCGAATTGCAACAAGGAAACAACTTCGTATGTCATCGCGCGTGAAGCAACTCAAAAAACAGTTAGCCGTCGCCGCCATTTCGGTGGTCATGGCGTGCGTTGCTTTAGGCTCGGCAACATATGCGTGGTTCGCATTCAATAATACCGTTTCCGCCAGAACGACAACCGTGACGGCCATGGCCAATGGCATGACGCTGCAAATTGTTGCGGGTACAACGCCCGATCACGGCAAAGACAACGACACGGTTGCGTTCGATAGTACGACCGCCCATGAAATCAGCCCTTCTTCGACCGATGACGCCAAAACGTGGTTCGTTCCCGCGTCGTGGGGCGATGGGGCCTTGGTTACGTCATACCAGCTCGCCAATGGGCTCGACGCGGCAACGGGCCAATATACCGTAGGCGACAAGACCTTTTACGCGTATAACGTAAGTACCTATACGGTTTACACCGTGCGTGACACGGGCATTGCTGATGTCTATTTGGACGGTTCGGCCGATGAGGGTGCTATTTCTGTAACCTCGAATGGGCAACCATTGAACGATAAGGTTGCGCGCAGCATGCGCATCGGCATCTCGACGGTTGACGCTCAGGGCAACGAGACGTTGAAAGTTGTCTATGCTCCAAGCGAGCCTGCCGGATCGGGCAACGATGCGTACTCGAGGCAGAATGGCATTGCGGGCTGGACGGCGGTTGCCGACGCTTCGAGTACAAAGGTTGCAACGTATAAGCATTTGTTCGGTACGACGTATGTTGACCAAAATGGCGGTAACTGGGCTGCGACAAAAAACGGCAAAAACTTCGATGCACCCGTGGATAATCCAGCGGCGCTTGCCACGCATGTTGACTACAATGGCGTAATTATTAAGGTCTATATCTGGCTCGAGGGCACCGACGCGGATTGCGTTAATACAGCTGCGAGTGCCGTCGACGAGGGTCTTTCCTACGACGTAACCCTGCGAATGGTTGGCACGAATTCGCAATAATGCTACAGCTTTCGTCAACGGCGCGAACATGAAGATTGCCATCTGGATGGAAGGCGCCTACTCCGACTGTCAAAACTGGTCCGAAGCAGGACAAAACATTGCTGCTCCGACCTTTGACGTAACAGTCAGCTTGGTCGGTATTGTGTCGGACGGTAGGTAATTCGAAGTTCTCGATAGCTAAAGAATGAGGGCCAGTTCAGAATCGAACTGGCCCTCGTCTTGTTTATGCCAATAGTGGTTCGGCTACAGCCCGTACACCTCAACCATGGCTTCGCCGATGCGGTGGGGTACGCCAGTGACAAGTGCGTTACCCATGCAGAACGCACGATGACCGTCGGTCATGCCGGTATCCGTCCAACCCTTGGGGAATCCCTGGAGCTGATCGAGCTCGTCGGGAACGAGGCGGCGGAAACGGCCGTCGGGGCACTCAATGACATGCTTAAACCGGCTGGCGCCCGTGCCGCCTTCGCCCGTGAGTATCGTGCGGCTCGGTTTGTCGGTAGCATCCGGGAAGCTCATGGCTCCCTCGGAGTACGTGTACGTAAAGCCCGTCTTTTTGTTGGTGCGCTCCTCGCGCTTGCTGCCCTTAAGGTAGCGCCAGTCGGGGAGCTTTTCGTCAGAGATGTAGAACTGCTCCGGAACATTCGCCTCGTCGACAAGCACATCGCCAAGCACACGGCGCTCGCCATGATAGTCCTCAGCAAAATCGCAAGTCAGAACATGGCACCCCTGCATGACGCCGGCGTTCTTGAACTGCGATGTCTTTTGACCAACGCCAAAGCGAGTCGAGTTCTCATAAGGATCGGGCAGGACATCGAGCTCCGCCATTTCGTCGGGATAGATGGCGGGGAAGGCCTTGGCCATGACGCCGTTTTGCATGCGATCGACAAGATCAACCTTGCCGGCGTTCTTCTCGCAGAAGATGTAAACGCGCTTGCGACGCTGGGGGAAACCGTATTCTGCTGAGTTGACCACGCGCCATTCGACGGTGTAATCGAGATCGGCGAGGCAGCTCAAGATAATGGCGAAATCGCGACCGCGCTGAGATGCGGGTGACTTGAGCAGACGGTCAACGTTCTCAAAGAGACCGAAGCGCGGCTTCTTCATCTCGAGGAAGTGATAGATGTCCCACCAAAGGACGCCCTTCTTGCCCTCGATGCCATGTGCCTGATTAAGCGGACGTGCGACAGAGTAATCC
>DBFZVF010000207.1:0-6148 GCA_048519165.1 Collinsella sp. | reverse complement strand
GTCCCCTCCCTTTCAAGAAAGAGAAGAGGCGGGGCATGCCCCGCCTCTTACACCACATCTCTGCGCGCTACCATTATCTCTTCAATGAATCCAGATTTTCGGCCCAAGTTTTTTTGTTTTTGCTGTCACTAATTTAGTAACAGTACTCATATTTGCCGTTTTTTGCACAGAGCATATAAGCAGCCCCCCTATAAAGCCATAGTTTTACGCCGGCTTGAGCCCAAAGCACGCTCGGAGCGTATTCAGCAGAGCATCTTGCCTCTTTCGACGAGCCTCTACACGATTCTGATATCGTTTACCCATACGCTGGTGGATGCGCCATGCGAGCGCTTCCATCGCTTCCATGTCGCAGAGCATCTCGTTGTTGACCGTCGCGACCTCGATTCCCATGGACGCCAAACCCGTATTGCGTTTTTCATCGTGAATGCGCCCGCCGCGAGACGAATGGCCCTGCTCACCGTTGTATTCCAGGTCAAACCGGGCTGCTTCCTGATAGGCATCGCAAACCGCATACGGCATCCCCGAGATCGCCTGCGCACGGTCGTTGAACTCGATCTTGTGGTCGGTCTTAAAGGGACCGCAGGCAAATCCGCCATAAGAAAACGGAAGCGAAAACATGGCAAGCATGATGCATTCCATGGGTGAGCGCAGGTTTTCCGACAGAAAGGGGCACAGCCGCCGCAGCTGCTTGGCCGCGCTCCCCTTGCATGCCGCAAGGTAATCTGCCAGGCGATCGGGCGTCAGCACTGGCTCGACCTCAAAGTAGCCCACATCTGACGGCTGGTCCTTATCCTTTGCAAGCCTGTTCACGGTAGGCGAGCTGTAAGGGGGCAGATACTGCCCGCGATCGCTCAGCGAAATCTTGGAGCACAGCTCCTGGGCCAGGGCAAATGCCTGGATACAGCCGACTTCGCGCGCAACGGCGGCACAGAGGGCCTCGGGAGACAAGCTGTACACTCCCGGCTCCACCTCCAAAATCGAGGCGTCCGGCAGGTCTGTAGAACAAACGGACCAGCTTGCACCAGGCATGCGGCGACGCTGCTTCGCCGACCCCACCAGCAGGCACAAGTCTTCTTGGACCTCGCCACTCACGGCCCCGATCCGCACCAAATCGGGAAGATAAATGTCCTCGGCCGAGGGAGACGATGTATGCAGCACACGGCGCTCTTCATCGGGATCGAGGTCTCTCCAGCTGATGTAACCCATTTGTCGGCGCTCGGCGCGCATCATGCGCAGCGCCGAGGCACCGGTCAGGACTACGGAGGCCGCCAGTTGCTCGCTTGTCGGCTCGATGCGCCGCGCTATCTTCACTGCCACAAAACCACCCCCTACCAAACGCGTGCGATAGCGAGGCCATCGACTGCTGCGGCGCCGGCACGCTTGAGCTCCGCCGAGGCTGCTGCCATGGTCGCGCCCGTGGTAATGACATCATCGATGAGCAGCAGACGGCGGCCGCGCACATCCTCGACCGTCTCGTACATGCCCCGGGCATGCTCCCGGCGCTCATCGCGGCCGAGCTCTCGCTGGTCACCATGACCGTATTTGACCAGGGCGTCCAGCAACGGGACACCCGAAAGATCGCAAAACGAGCGCGCGATTGCTTCCATATGGTCGAATCCACGCCGCCGAAACGCCGCCGCAGTCGCGGGCACAAACACCACCGCGTCCGCACCGGACAACACACCGCCGTAGCGATCGGATGCTGCCACCTGGGCATGCAAGGCAGTGTCGTAGAGCAACTCCGCCAGATACGGTGCCAGACGGCGCTCGCCCGCATCCTTGTACGCCTTGATGATGCGCGGCAGCGGATGTGCATAGACGGCACACGCCAGACAGCGATCGAGCGCCTCGGCCATTGCCGAAGACGTGCCCTCGACCGAGCACTCGGTGCACAGCAAATCCCCAAACGGGGCGCCGCATCGGATGCAGCTATGGCACGGGTCGATGAGTGCGAGCGATGCCAGACAATCCTGACAGATCAGCGCACCGGAGCGCTCGCAGCCGGCACATCGCGTGGGCGACAACGCCTCGAGCGCCTCGTATGTCGCGCGCTCGGCAAGCGGTAGCAATTCGTCCGCAAACGGTAGGACACCTGCGCCCTGCAAGCGAGTCAATACGTTCAGATGTCTCTTCATGACACAACCCTCCCTACACGAAGGCGAAGGGAGGGTTGTCGGTGTAGAGCCATGATACCCAGAGGTGCTGGGGTCAGACAGGTTGCATCCGTTTACGGGCGCTATTCGCCGGTAGGCGGTTGCGGTGCGGACGAGGTGTGGGTCGAGCCCTCGCCACCGTCCTGGCGCGGCTTGCGGGAACGGCGACGGCGACGGCGCTTTTGACCCTGGTCGGCCGAGCCCTCGCCACCGCGATCATCGCGCGGCTCGCGCTCGTCGCGAGCGGCGCCACGCGAAGCCTTGGCAGCCGCTCCCCCGCCATCCCCGGGACGACGGCGCGTGACCTTGACTTCGCCATCCGAAACCTGATCGGCCACAGAAGGAATCGAGGGTTTCTGCTGCGCGCCCGAGGAATGGCGACGACGCGGACGTGACGCGCGCTCCTCCTCGCCACGCGGCTTGCCAGCCTTGTCGGCAGGCGCGTCGGAGGCCGAGGCGCCCTTGGGAGCGGCACCGGCCTCGCGAGCAGCTGCGGCGCGGAAGGCGTCCTCGCGCTCCTCGCTCGACAGGTGACGGCGACGACGGCGCGTGGGGTTCATGCCACCGCCGCGATTTTGCTGCTGGGGCTGCTGAGCCTCGCGCTCGCGGGAAGCGTTCTTACCCGCGGCCTCGCCATTGTCGACGGACGCCGTGCGCTTGCGGCGGCGACGGCCATCGGCTGCTCCCTCGGTCTCGGGCGCCTCGGCCTTGCCGCGGCCCTTTCCACGGCCACGGCCCTCGCCCTGGCCCTGAGCGGTGCGAGCATCGGATTCGGCATCGCGACGACGGCGCTTGGGCATCGATGTGCCGGCCAGACGATCGGCGCTCGACAGGCCATCGCCCACGTCGACGCCGTTTTCGCGATCGAGTTCCATGAGCGCCAGACGCATCTCGGGCGACTCGATGCGCTCGAGCACGTCGCGCGTCACGCAGTCGGGGCGGCAGTTGCAGCCCTGCTCGGCGGCCTTCTTTTTGCAACCCTCCGAGCACGTCATATCGGCCAGGTTGACCTTAAAGACTTTGCCGTTCTCCAGGCGCAGCACCAGCTGCTCACGCGGCGTGTCATATTCCTGGATGCGCGCCTTGCCAAGCGGCGTATCGATAAGCGTCTTCTTTTTGGGCGCGCGGCTCTTAAAGTCCTTGTACGCCTCGAACTCGTAGCGCAGGCAGCACATCAGGCGGCCGCAGACGCCACTAATCTTGGACGAGTTGAGCGGCAGGTCCTGCTCCTTTGCCATGCGGATCGAAACCGGCTCAAACTGTCCGCCAAAGCGCGTGCAGCAGAGCTCCTGGCCGCACTGGGCATAGCCGCCCACCAGGCGGGTCTCGTCGCGCACGCCGATCTGGCGCATGTCGACGCGAATGTGCAGCGTCGAGGACAGGTCCTTGACGAGCTGACGGAAATCGACGCGCTCCTCGGCCGCAAAGTAGAACACAGCCTTCTCGCCGCCAAACAGGTACTCGACGCCGACCGGCTTCATCTCGAGGTCGAGCTCTTTGACCAGACGACGGAAATCGACCATGGCCTCGTCGCCCTGGATGGCCAGGTCGTCGGCAAGCTGCAGGTCGATGTCGCTCGCCACGCGCAGCACGGGCTTGAGCGGCTGGCCGATCTCATCTTGCGGCACCTCGAAGGGATCGGCCGTGACCAGGCCGATCTCGGTTCCGCGCTCGGTGGAGCAAATGGCATAATCGGCCTCGAGGATATCCAGATCCTGCGGATCAAACCACAGGTCGCGCGAGGCGTAGGTAAACTTAACGGGTACGACTAACGGCATTTCAGTGCCTTCCTGATATCGAACAGCATGACCTCGATGGCCAGCTGGGGAGTAACGTTTCTGGCGATGTTGCGCTCGGCGGTCGCGACCGCCTCGAGCGCCCGGGTGGCACCCGCAACATTCGTCGCGGCGGCAAGCCGCCCGATCGTGTCGCGCACGTCTTCGTTCACGACGTCGGCCGCCTCGTCCTGAAGTGTCAGCAGCACGTCGCGCATGAGCGTCCGCGCGCTCGCCAGCGCTTCCATGATACCCGAACGCTCGCGCGCGTTGAGTTCGCGCTTGTTGCGGTCCTCAAGCTGCTTCAATGCTCCACGCGACAGGTAGTCGGCGTTTTGCTCGAGCACCTTTTCCTGTGTGGACTTGACCTCGGCGAGCGGCGCCTTAACGGCGACGATGAGCGACTTGGCGCGGCTGAGCACATCAGCCTCGTCGGCAGCGATGAGCGAATCGATGGCGCGGACCATTTGGCGGCGAGCATCCTGGCGCTCGGCACTCTTAAGGAACTCGATGCCGCGTGTGGGGCTTCCCGCCACGGCGACCGCCATGCGGCAACGCGCGAGATCCTGACCCGTCGCGCGGCTCACGGCCTGCGCGGCCACGGTGGGCGACACCAGCCGAAACGGCACGCACTGACAGCGGCTCACGATGGTGGGCAACATCACGTCTGCCGAGGTGCCCAACAAGATGAACATAACGCCCTCGGGCGGCTCCTCGAGTGTCTTGAGCAGCGCGTTGGCGGTGTTAGCGCGCAGTTGCTCGGCACGATCGATGATGTAGACCTTGGCCTTGGCACGGATGGGCGCCAGCGGCACGTCATCGAGCAGCTCGCGGGTCTGGGCAATGAGGTAGCCTGTGGCGCTCTCGGGCGTGTAATAGTGCACGTCAGGATGCGTATGCCGAGCAACGCGTACGCAGCTGTCGCATGCTCCGCAGCCGTCCTGCTCGCACAGGAAGGCCTGGGCGAGCGCCCATGCGGCATCGAGCTTGCCGGCACCGGGAGCGCCCAAAAACAGGTAGGCGTGCGATGCGCGGCCGCTGGCGACGGCGTTGGTCAAAAAATCGCGAACGCGCTCTTGGGTGTCGAGCTTGGCCAGCAGGCTTGCCTGAGCGGGGGCCATGTTACTCGGCCTCCTTGGCAAGCGCGGCGGCGACAGCATCTTGCGAAATGACGAGACCGTACGCGCGAATCTGCTCGACCGTCTTCTCGAAGACTTCCTCGACGGTCGCAGTGGCGTCGATGAGCTTTACGCGGTTTGGCTCCTCGGCAGCAATGGCGCAAAATCCCTGGTAAACACGCTCCTGGAATGTCATGCCTTTTGCCTCCATGCGATCTGCCGCGCCACGGGCTGCCATGCGTAGCGCCGCCTGCTCGGGCGTGATGTGGTAGACGAGCGTGAGCGCCGGGTGTGTTCCCGCGACGGCCAGGTTATTGGCATCGCACACTATCTGGCGATCGAGGCCGTCGGCAAATGCCTGGTAGCAGGTCGTGGAATCGTAGAAGCGGTCGCACAGGACCACCTTGCCGGCCGCGAGGGCGGGAGCTATGACCTCGTGCACCAACTGAGCGCGCGCCGCCTCGTAGAGCAGCAACTCGCAGGTGTCGCCCATCGCCGTATTGGCGGGGTCGAGCAGCAGAGCGCGGATCTTTTCGCTGATGGCGGTGCCGCCCGGCTCGCGCAGGCTCACAACCTGGTAGCCAGCGAGTTCGAGCGCGCGGGCAAGCAGACGCGCCTGCGTGGACTTGCCGGCACCATCGACGCCCTCGAGCGTGATAAAGCTATGTTGAGCGGGCTCAAAAGCCATGAGCGCAGCCCCTTCCTATAAGGCGCGTAAATGCAGATATATCAACCAAGCCATGATACCCCAGGGGCAGGCGCGCCCCCAATGGCTAAAGGTGTCTTTCCAAAGCTGCGGTGAAATAGGGACTGATTGAAGCTCTGAGACCGCCAAACAGTCCCTATTTCACCGCAACTTATGATGGGGACTTTTGGACGCTGGGTATAATCGTCGTATTGATTTGAAATGTGGCGAAAGGAGTGGCAATGTCTCGGTATTGCGCCTCGTGCGGCAAACTTCTTGCAGATGATGCCAAGTTCTGCACCTCATGCGGTGCACCCGTTGAGCAGACAACCGCAAGCAATGGCCAACCCGCGTTTGAGCAGACCGACTTCCTCGATACGCCGCAAGCTAAGCCGGACGACCCCCTCGCCTATCGCC
>DBFZVF010000206.1:0-4501 GCA_048519165.1 Collinsella sp. | reverse complement strand
GCACAGCACCGCGCCACCAGCGATCCAGGTGAAGGTCACGCCGTTAAGACCGGTCAGCGGGAGACCGAAGCTCTTCTTGTTCTTGATGGTGATAGGAATCTTGGTCGTAGTCGGGTTCTCAACGTCCGCACCAGTGACCATACCGGAACGAGGCTCTGCCTTGAGTCCCGTCAGCATGCCGGTCGCGTTGTACGTAGGCGTCACCGTGATTTCGAAGTCGGCGATTGTGTTGTATCCCGCAGGTGTCTTACTCTCAGAAATCAGATACGTGCCCTCAACGAGTCCAGGAATAAAGACCTTGTTACCCTCCCCCGTGGTTTCAAATGTATAAGCTTGGCTCTCGTCATCGGTAAAGCTGCCATCTTGTTTCAGCCATTTACTAACTGTTTTTGTGGTCCCCTCTTTGATCATTTTGACCTTAAAGCCAGCAACGAGGTTCGCACTCTCGTTATCCGGGTCGGTCTTAGTAACATCAAGGCCAAAGACATAGTCAGAAACCTTATCCAACTCAGAAGTGCCCTTATCACCAGTCATGGGGTTGTTGGAGTAGACAAGTTCGACCTTATTGGTGTTACCAGTGCCTTTATATTCCGCCTTATCGGTCAGTTTTGCTTTATAGGTCACAACGACCTTAGAGTCGCCCGTAAGCTTCACGCCTGCGGCTGTTGCAACAGCCTTAAGATCGGAGAAGGAAATCGTCAGGTCGTGACCGCCAGTGAGGTTCCCAGAAGCGTCCTTAGTCTCGTCAAGGCCTACCGTGTAGCCATTTGCAGGCTGAATTACTTTATCGTTAATTGTCACCTTAACGGAGTCCTTGATAGCCTCCAGTCCAACAGAAAGATGATCCTGGAACGAATATTCGTACTTGGTGAAGGTGTCGATGTTGCTCGCGACGGAGCCAGTCAGTTTATATTCAACCTCCTCGCCAATATACGAGTCACTCACCTTTCCCCATTTCGTGCCCTCACGAACTTCCTTGTTGACGGTAGGAATGCTGGTCTTCTCGGTGACCGTCACGGGATTACCGCCCACGATAGCGAAAATCGGAGAGGTGCCAGTGTTCTTCTTGTTCTCGGTCAACTGGCCAATGCCGGTGTCATCGGTCAGGAAGAGGTAATAGCCCGTGTTGGGAGTATTATCAGCATTCTTAGGCTCAAAAGCGGTGCCCGCGTTAAACGGATTGCCCGTCGGCGTGACCTTGTCCTTAACAACCTTGGCAATTTTATTGAGAACGCTATCCTTGTCGACACGTGTCCTCTTGGTGGTACCCTGCACATTCTTGGTCAACCAGTTGGCGACATCCTCCGCACTGGCACCATCCTTCAACGCGTTGTCATTAATGGCATAGATAATGGCCTTCTGGACGTCGGAACCTACACCGTCGGCCCACTTGACGTTGGAGACGATCTTATCAGTCGCCCCCGCCTCAGTAGGATCCACGACATCAGCCTTAAAGATCTGGTATGCCTTGAACTTGGTGCTCTCATTGCCCGTGACCTGGCTGATCGTGATGCTGTTGTCGCCCTCAGCTGCAAACGCCATCGTGACCGGGGCCATGACGCCGCCGAAGCTCAACGCCGCCGTGAGGCCGGCGGTAACTGCAAGGCGTGCGATGTTCTTGTTCATGCTCATCTTCTTTTCCTCTGTTTTCCGATTGGTTCTCATTCGATCGGTCATCATCTGTCTGTGTCCTAGCATCTACTTCGCTACGTCTCGCCCCGCTCTCTGTGGGGCTGCCAGCTACTCTTTATGGCTGCCACCTCCCCGCTTGACCAGGAGCGCGACCACGATGAGCGCGGCTCCGGCGACCGCTGCGGCGGCCGCGGCGTACATTGCCATATCGCCAGTCGAGGGCATAAAGCCTCCGGTGGTAATGCTAGGGGGTGTGCCGGTAGGCGTGTTGATGAGCGACGCCTCTAGGCTGCCCGTCGACCCGTCCGCGCTGTCGGCGCGCAGGGGCGACTCGGCGGTGATGGTGAGCTTGGGCCTGGCGGCGGCCACCTGGTCGACGTCCAGGCCCTCGGCCTTGACCGTCACGGAGCGCGTGCCCTCAAAGGCGGTGTAGCCCTTGGGCGCCTTGAGCTCGCGGGCCTCCAGCTTGCCCGAATCCACGCCCGAGACGGTCACGCGGCCGTCCTCGCCCGTGGTGACGGTGGCCTTGCCCTCCGCATCCCATGTGCCGTCGGCCGCCAGCGTGCGGCCGCGGTCGTCGGCGATGCTCAGGACCGCCCCGGCAAGCGGCTTATCGCCGTCGCTGCCGCGCTTGGTGAGCGCGAGATCCCAGGTGTAGGCGCACGCATCGTCGCTCGGCGTACGGGTGAAGCCGGCGTCGCCGGACTGGTCGGCAAAGGGAGAGCGCGGGTAGCGCAGGTAGACCTCGTTGGGGTTGCCCTTCGCGATGCCGTGGTTGCACGCGCTGTTGAGCGGCGCGTTGTACACGGCGACCACGCGGGCGCCCGCGGTAAAGGCGTCGGCCCCGCCGAGCGCGGCGATCAGGTCGCCGGTGCGCACGGTGAAGGTTCCGTCCGCCGCCACCTTGGTGGCGCACTGGGCCGTGATGTCGGTCCAGCCCTTCGCGGGCTCGGTGCCGGCGCGGCCGTCCCTGCCGGTCGAGACGGCGTCGAAGCCGCCGTCCGCGCCCGCCGCCACGTACACGCGCATGCTCGCGGCCACCTTGGAGGGGTCGAGCCCCGCGCTCATGGTGTCGACGAACCGCACCGTATAGGTGTCATAGGCCGTGAGGCCCGCCGGGACCGTGGCGGAGAGGCGCCAGTACAGGTCGTCGGCGACCGTGGCGTCGGCGGCCTTCTGCCAGGCGGCGGTGCCGTCCTCCAGCACGTGCTTGGCGACCTTGGGCGTCGCGGCCTTGGGCTTGACGGTGACGGCGCTGCCGCCGACCAGGGCCATGATCGGCGCGGTGCCGGCCTCACCCTGGGCGATGGCGTCGTCGGCGGCGACGATGAGCCAGTAGCCACAGGGCAGCTCGGCCGTCGTGCCCGCATTGAGGGCCACGGGCACGGCGCCAGAGCTCTGGAGGGAACGAGCGAGCTGTGCGCTCAGCGCGCTCGTAAGGTGGGAATCGGTGTTGAGCCACTCGGCAGCTTCCTGCGCGGTGGTCTGGGAATTGGGCATGCCGGCGCTGCGCAGCACGGGCAGGACGGCGTCGCGCGCGGCGTTGCTTGCCCAGGCGAGTTCGGTGGCAATCTTGGCGTCGCTGTCGCCGTCGACGACGTTGGCGCTAAAGATCTGGTAGGCGTCGTAGCTGCTCGCCACGGTGCCGCTCACCGTGATGGAACCGGTCGAGGTCGGCGCGGCCTGCGCGGAAGCGGGGAACACAACCGCGCAGGTGCCGATCAGGAGGGCAAGCAGCGCAAACAAGATCGGGAAGGAGCAAACTTTCTTATTCACGACGCTTACCTCCCTTCGCATTCGCCTTGCGACGAATGTGCATCCAGGCCGCAGCAGCGCAAAGCACCGCCGCGCCGGCAAGGTACGTCAGAGTGACGCCCGACATACCAGAAAGGGGCAAAGAGGTTGAGTAGGTGTTGGTGAAGGTGGGGATGGAAGTGTCGGTGGATTTGGGGGCGGAGGTGTCAATGAACGTCCGTTCTTTGGCATTGGGGTCTGCTGTCCAATCGCCCTTGGAGTCAACGGATCCCTTCATGTAGGTCACCCTACAGTTGATCTCTCCTTTTTCGGTGTCATACGTTGGCACAACCGTGAACTTATAGACCGACTGGTCGTACGTGTAGTGCGAGAACTGCGAACCGTCGGTTTTCTCGCGCACATAGTACGTAAAGGTCTTGAAAGAGCCACCCGTGGAGCCGCCCGGGTCGTCGGAATTATTCCTGATATCAGAGAGCGAGTACTTGAACTCAATCGTTTTATCTTTATCAGTGGCGTCCTTGAACGAAAGCGTCTGCTTCGTATCTTTACCAGAGGTGGTCTCGGCAGTACCGATGATGTCTGTGTCTCTAAAGCGGCTGTCTGTCGCGAGCTGAAGTGTAAACTTCTTCATCTCGCCACCCTCAACGATCTTAGTCGCCATAGGAGTCCAGGAAACACTAGGGGTGTACTTGTTGGTGAAGGTCTTTCCCCCGTCGGGGCCGTCAATCGAATAATAACCCCCAATAGCATCTAGTTGCACATCAGCGTTCCGGTGGTCAGTTTTGCCCTCGGAATGCTCGACCGCGCTCACATTTTTGATCTCGTAGTTATGGATTTTGATCTCTATGGTCTTGTTCGGATCGTTCCGAGTCGGAACAGTCATGAGCACAGTCGAGTGGTCTTCGACTGTCACCTTAATCTCGTACACGGCGGGGTCGTATGTGATGCCGGAAACCTTTCCGGCATTTTCGACTAGGTAGTATGTAATCGTGCCAGCCGTACCGTTCGCTGCAGACTGCTCACCCAGGTTAAACGTGATGTTGCCTCCGTCAACATTACTTGCAGTTCCAACCGGGGTGCAAACGTCATGATTGAATACCCCGCTAGCGAAAGG
>DBFZVF010000205.1:0-16257 GCA_048519165.1 Collinsella sp. | reverse complement strand
CAAGGTCTATATGATCTCGGGCGCCCTGGACGAGGCCGCCATCGAGGCCATCAAGCACTACGTGGTGAACCCCGTCGAGGCGCGCATCGCCTCGCTCGACCTGCCCGAGACGTTGCACATTGAGACACCCGAGCCGCAGCCTGTCGAAGTGCTCGACGGTTTCCGCGAGCTCGACGAGGCCGGCCTTGCCGCCTTTATCGCCGATCGCGGCCTTGCCATGGACGAGGCGGACATCGCCTTCTGCCAGCAGTACTTCCGCGATGAGGACCGCGACCCCACCATCACCGAGATCCGCGTGATCGACACCTACTGGTCCGACCACTGCCGCCACACCACCTTCGGCACCGTCCTGGACGACGTGACGATCGACGACGCCGTGGTGCAGCAGGCCTTCGACCGCTACATGGAGATGCGCCACGAACTCGGCCGCGACGCCAAGCCCGTCTGCCTCATGGACATGGGCACCATCGGCGCCAAGTACCTCAAGAAGACCGGCGTCATGACCGATGTCGATGAGTCCGAGGAGATCAACGCCTGCACCGTCAAGGTGAAGGTCGATGTCGACGGCGAGGACCAGGACTGGCTGTTCCTCTTTAAGAACGAGACCCATAACCACCCGACCGAGATCGAGCCCTTCGGCGGTGCCGCCACCTGCGTGGGCGGCGCCATCCGCGACCCGCTCTCGGGCCGCAGCTATGTGTACCAGGCCATGCGTGTCACCGGCGCCGGCGACCCCACCGTCCCCGTCTCCGAGACGCTCGAGGGCAAGCTGCCGCAGCGCAAGCTCGTAACCACCGCTGCCGCCGGCTACTCCAGCTACGGCAACCAGATTGGCCTTGCCACCGGCCAGGTCAACGAGCTCTATCACCCCGGTTACGTGGCCAAGCGCATGGAGGTCGGCGCCGTCGTGGGCGCTACCCCGGCAAACCACGTGCGCCGCGAGTGCCCCGCCCCCACCGACAAGATTATCCTGTTGGGCGGCCGCACCGGCCGTGACGGCATCGGTGGCGCCACCGGCTCCTCCAAAACCCAGAACACCGAGTCCATCGAAACCTCGGGTGCCGAGGTCCAGAAGGGCAACGCCCCGGTCGAGCGCAAGCTGCAGCGTCTGTTCCGCCGCGGCGATGCCTGCCGTCTGATCAAGCGCTGCAACGACTTTGGCGCCGGTGGCGTCTCGGTCGCCGTGGGTGAACTTGCCGACGGCCTGTATGTCGACCTGGACACCGTGACCAAGAAGTACGACGGCCTGGATGGCACCGAGCTCGCCATTTCCGAGTCCCAGGAGCGCATGGCCTGCGCCGTCGCCGACGGTGACGTCGAGGAGTTCATGGGCTACGCCGCCGAGGAGAACCTGGAGGCGACCGTTATCGCCGAGGTTACCGCCGAGCCGCGCATGCGCATGGCCTGGAACGGTGTCGCCATCGTCGACCTATCCCGCGAGTTCCTCAACTCCAACGGTGCGCCCAAGCACCAGGTCGCCCACGTGTGCGCCCGCAGCGTGTGGCAGCCCAGCTGGACCGGCACCACGCTTGCCGAGCGCATGACCTCGCTTGTCACCGACCTCAACGTAGCCTCTAACAAGGGCCTTTCCGAGCGCTTCGACTCCACCATCGGTGCCGCAACCGTGCTTATGCCTTTTGGCGGCAAGACGCAGCTCACCCCGAGCTCGGCCATGGTCGCCAAGTTCCCCGTGGACGGCGAGACCACCACGGCAAGTGCCATGGCATGGGGCTTCAACCCCTACCTGATGGAAGCCGACCAGTTTGCTGGCGCCTACCTGTCCGTGGTCGAGTCCATCGCCAAGCTCGTGGCTGCCGGCTTTGAGCACAAGCACGCCTATCTCTCCTTCCAGGAGTACTTCGAGCGTCTGCGCACCGAGGCCGAGCGCTGGGGCAAGCCCACGGCAGCCGTCCTGGGCGCCCTTATGGCCCAGGTCGACCTGGGTGCCGGCGCCATCGGCGGTAAGGATTCCATGAGTGGCTCGTTTGAGGACGAGGCCGGCGAGCTCAACGTTCCGCCGACCCTCATCAGCTTCGCCGTGGCCGTGGGCAAGGCGGCCCGCGCTGTCTCCCCCGAGTTCAAGGGCCTCACGCACCGCGTCGTCCGCATCGCCCCCGCCACCTATGGCCAGGACTACCGCCCCGACGCCCAGCAGCTGCTCGCCGCATTTGACGCCGTCGAGGCGCTCACCGCCGCCGGCGACGCCCTGGCCGTCTCCACGCCCGGCTACGGCTGCGGCGCCGAGAGCCTCTTTAAGATGTGCGTCGGCAACCAGATCGGTATCGAGCTTGCCGAAGATGTGGACGTGGAGAGCCTCTTCACCCCGCTCTACGGCAGCTTTATCGTCGAGCTCGCCGAGGATGCCGAGCTGCCCGAGGTCGCCGACGGCGTTGTCGTCGAGCCCCTGGGCACCACCGTCGAGGGCTATGTCATCGATACCGGCTCCGAGGTCATCGAGCTCTCCGAGCTCCAGGAGGCCTGGGAGAGCGGCATCGAGGGCGTCTTTGCCTACCGCAGCGCCGGCGAGACTGCCAAGGTCGAGACCATCGACTTCCGTGCCAAGGATATCCACGTGTACAGCGGCGCCAAGATCGCCCGCCCGCGCGTGGTAATCCCCGTGTTCCCCGGCAACAACTGCGAGTACGATAGCGCCCGCGCTTTCCGCGCCGCCGGCGCCGAGGCCGACACCTTCGTGATCAACAACCTCACGCCCGAGGCCGTCGCCGAAAGCACCCACGAGCTTGCCCGCCGCATCCGTGCAAGCCAGATCGTCATGATCCCCGGCGGCTTCTCGGGCGGCGACGAGCCCGATGGCTCCGCCAAGTTCATCACGGCGTTCTTCCGCGCTCCCGAGGTCACCGAGGCAGTCCGCGACCTGCTCAAGGCCCGCGACGGCCTGATGCTGGGCATCTGCAACGGCTTCCAGGCCCTGATCAAGCTCGGTCTGGTGCCCTACGGCGACATCGTCGACGCCACGCCCGATGCGCCCACGCTGACGTTCAACACCATCGGTCGCCATCAGAGCCGTCTGGTGCGCACCCGCATCTCGTCCAACCTGTCCCCGTGGCTATCGCAGTGCAGTCTGGACGACCCCTACACCGTCGCCATCAGCCACGGCGAGGGCCGCTTTGTCGCCAGCGACGAGGTGCTCGCCCAGCTCATCGCCAACGGCCAGGTCGCCACGCAGTACGTGGGCGAGGACGGCAAGCCCAGTATGGATCTTTCCGTCAACCCCAACGGCTCCGCACTCGCCATCGAGGGCATCACGAGCCCCGACGGCCGCGTCCTGGGCAAGATGGGCCATGCCGAGCGTCGTGGCGACAACCTGTACCGCAACGTGCCCGAGCATGTCCCCGGCGATAAGTTCATGCCGATCTTTGAGAGCGGCGTGGCCTACTTCGCTTAATGCGTCCCATCGGGTACAATCCCCTCGGGTAACAACACCCGCCACCGGCACACCCGGTGGCGGGTTCTTTTTTGCTTCGCGCATACAGGAAGGACATCATGGAAAGCCGCAAGCCGTATCTCGCCACCCTACCCGGACTCATCCTGGGCTGCCTCGTCTGCTGTGCGCTCTGGGGGTCGGCTTTCCCCTGCATCAAGATCGGTTACGGGCTCTTTGGCATCCCCGCGCACGATAGCGCCTCACAGCTGCTCTTTGCGGGCTTGCGCTTCACGCTTGCCGGCGCCCTGGTTATCGTTGGGATGAGTGCGGCCCAACGCCGTCCCCTCATTCCGCAGACTCGTGACATCAAGCCCATCTTTGTCTTGTCACTCTTCCAGACTATCGGGCAGTACTTCTTTTTCTACCTAGGACTCTCGCGCGCCAGCGCCATGTCGAGTTCCATCATCGAGGCCAGCGCCAACTTCCTCGCAATTCTCTTTGCCGCCTTGGCATTTCACACCGAGAGGCTCAATACGCCCAAGGTGCTTGGCTGTGTGCTGGGCTTTGCAGGCGTCGCGCTCGTCAACCTTTCGGGCGCGGATGGCACCTTTGGCTTTACGCTCGACGGCGAGGGATTTATCTTGGCTTCCACTGTTGCGGGCGCCCTGTCGACCTGCCTCATTGGCATCTTCTCGCGCGAGCATGACGGCGTCTTGCTCGCCGGCTGGCAGTTTTTAGTCGGTGGCGTGGTCCTTACCGCAATCGGGTTTTTGATGGGCGGCACGTTTTTCCCCACCGAAATCGCCCCCGCCATCGCGCTCATCATTTATATGGCGCTCATTTCCGCCGTCGCGTACTCGCTGTGGTCCCGCCTGCTCGCCGTCAACCCCGTCAGCCGCGTTTCGGTCTTTGGCTTTATGAACCCGGTCTTTGGCGTGCTGTTGAGTGCACTGCTGCTCGGCGAGGGCGCTGGCACGAGCCCCGTTACCGTACTTGTTGCCCTGCTGTTGGTCTGCGGCGGCATCATCATCGTCAACAAACCCAAAAAAGCCTAGCGAACCGCCCTTATTTAGTAGAGGAGATTCGCATGCTTTAGCTTAATGGAGTACATCGGTGAGCTGAGGGCCGCAACGCACGCCAGCGTTCGCCTTTTTTTCTAGCGTATCTGGACGCCGGCTTTCTTCTTCTCGCGCTTTACGCGGTAGAGCTCCGCGTCGGCAGCGCGAAGCAAGTCTTGCCAGGTATCGACGCCATCACCAACCCGTGCGTAGCCGATGGACATCCGCAACAGATACGGGACCTCGGCGCGCGCGAGCTCGTCGCTGATTGCCGCGCACAGACACATGATGTCCTGCTCCGCCGTCGCCTTTTGAAGCGCCACAAACTCATCGCCGCCATAACGTGCGATAAAGCCACCAGACGCCGAGCAGACCTCTTTGAGCGTAGCAGATATGACCTGGAGGGCATGATCGCCCTCAACATGTCCATACCGGTCGTTAATCTGCTTAAAGCCGTCAGCGTCCATCATAAGCAGATATACATCTTCGGCCTGATCCACATTTGAAAAGAGCGACAGCATATAGGTCTCAAAACGGTTGCGATTGTTGAGGCCAGTCAACGGGTCGGTCGAGATCAGCTGCTCCTGGTAGATGATGTAGAGCAGCAGGATGCTCAGCGTTATACCGACACAAAGGCCCGGTACCGAAAACAAAACCTGGAAGGTACCGCCCACCAGAGCGGGAACCGCAAAAAAGGCGAGGGTGCGATAAATGGCCTTCTTTTGCAGACTTTCGACTTTTCGAGTCTGAATAAAGGCATGCAAAGACGTATATATGATGTAGCAGTAGCTAACGATAGGCTGAATCATATAAAGCGCTCCGCGACGATATACGCCCTGTGCATCGATATAGAACATAGTGTGCGTCCAGTAGCTGGTAAATGCCAGCACGACCACCAATACGGTTGGCAACGTCACGAGCGCCACCCTATAGCGCGCGGTCAAAAGGCGTGAGCCCTGCACTGTCTCGGAATAGAAAAACCAAATGAGGCACGCGATGGCGAACAGCGAAAACGAGACCGCGTTGGAAATCCAGTTGGCCGTGATGCCTACAGGAGTGCTCACGCCGTCCGAGAGCGTCCAGATCATATCGAAGAAAATGTAGGCAGCAGAGGTATAGCCGAGCATGCTAAACAAGAGCTGCTGGGTACTCGAGAACAAGGAGCGACGACTTCGCGCGGCAAGCCCGATAAGAACAATCATGCATAGCAGGAATATCTCAATTTTGAGTGCCTTAACCACTAGACGCCATCCCTTCAATATCCAAGTGGTCAGAATCGCCCGATTCGTGTCTGGACAATAAACACCCCCTACTCCGCAGGGGTAAGGGGAATCATAGCAGAGCGCCTGAACGTCACCGCAAGACAGCTTTCGTTCGGGCGCTCAAACGGCGCGAGTTGCACGCCGGCATCATTGATGGGTATCGATTGCTACTCGCCATCGATGTCGGTCGCGACGGCCTCCTCGATGGCCTCGACACCGGCTGGCGACAGATCCTCCTTGCCTTGGCAGAACTTCTTGTCGACCCAGCCGGTCAGAATCGGAGCCATGATCGCCGTGATGATAACGGCGGTGGCGATCTGAGCGTACGCAGTAGGCGCAAGCTCGGCGTAGCGCGGTGCGACCTCGGCGAGGGCAACCGGTGTGGTCATAGCCGTGCCGGCGATGGTGGAGCAAGCCACAGCGGCCTTGCCATTGCCGCCGCACAGGCGCTCGAACGCAAAGGTGATAGGACCGACGACAAACAGCGTGATAAGGCCCAGCAGGATGCCGGAAATACCGCCGGTGATAAAGCTCGAAAGACTCATGGACGCACCGAGCTGAAATCCGATAACGGCAATCGCAGGGTTGGTGCCGGGAACCAGCAGGTTCTTGATGAACGGGAAGAGGTTGCCCAGAACCATACCGATGACAAGCGGCAGGATGGAGCCGACGATGGTACCCAGCGGGATGTTAGCAAGACCCGAAACGCCCAGGATGATCATGGTGACGGCGGGGCCGGCCGTAAAGAACAGGATACCCACGGCGCCCTGCTCGGACTCGTCGCCGAACTCGCCCATGATGCCCGTGTAGAGCGCCATGTTGCAAAACGTAATGCCGCCGATGATGGAAACCGAGCTCAGGCCCAAAAGGTTGTCGTTAAAGAAATACGCAACACCAAGACCCAGCGCGGCTGCCACCACAAGCTTAGGAATCAGCACAACGATGCCGGTCTTGATGGCGCCCGGCGTGGACTTAAAGCTGATGCCAGCACCCACAAACAGCAGGATCGCGGCAACGATGGTGTTGGAACCACCGCGGCAGGCGGCGGTAAAGAAGCCGCCGATCTCGAAGACCTGCGGGCAGAAGGTATTGAGCAAAAGGCCAACGATCATCGGGTAGATCATGATGTCACCCGGGATACGCGGGACTTTGAATTTCTTTTGCTCGTTGGCGGTCGCTTCCTGTGCCATGAAACTCCCATTTCCGCTGACGCAGAACAAAAGCCCACGTCACACTTTGCTACAGTAAAGTTTGACCATGGTACCAGAAGAAGCAGACCGGCTCGGTGAGAAATTCGATTCGTTGTGCCGGGACGCTAAACGTGCCCCGCTCTTATATGAAGCTCAAAACGATATAGAACACGATGCCCGAGACGCAGCACCACAACATCGACTTTGTCTTGATTGCCACCGCCACGACGCCGGCGGCCGCAATCCAGGGAATCAAGCCCTGCCACAAGCCGGCGTCGAAAGCGCCAGGGCTTATCAAATCGTTGGCGACCAGCGCCGCAAAGGCGGCAGGCGGAATATAACCCAAGGCCTCGGTAACGCGGGGCGACAGCGTTCTCCCGCGCAAGGCAAACGCCGGGGCAATGCGGAAAAACGCGATGGCCGCCCATGACGACAGCCATAGGACCAAAAACTCATTAACGGGCATCGCGAGCGCCCCTTCCCTCGGCGAGGACATCGCACGCGAGTGCCGTGACAACGCCGACGAGCACACTTGCCGGCACGGCGATATTCGTCCACCCCAAGAACTTGCATATGGCGACGGACACCGCAGCCAAACCGGCAGCTACGACATTGCCGCGCGACAGTCGCTGCGAAAAGAGTAGGCAGATAAAGAGCGATGTGCAGACAAAACCCGCAATAGCGGTGGGAACATCGACAACGGCGCCGACGATGGCGCCCGTCGTACACGAAACGCCCCATGTTGCGATGAGGATCACGTTGAGCACAAAGGACTCGAGCGGACCCCAATCCTCCCCTTTAACCAACTTGGCAAGCGAGATGCCATATGCCTCCTCGGTAAGCGTCGCGGCAACAGCCAGCGTCTGACGCTTCGAGGCACCCCTCAGATGCGGTGCGATCGATGCCGAGTAAAGCGCAAAGCGCGAGGAGATTGCGGCGACGCTCGCGACGATCGACGCCGCAGGCACACCCGCCAGCCACAGATTGCAGATCATAAACTGCCCGCTGCCCGTCACGAACGTGCTGCTCAGAGCAAAAACCATCCAGGGTTCCATTCCCGTCTGCGCCATAATCATTCCGCACGGCGCGGCTATCGCAACATAGGTAAGCATCACCGGCCAGACGGTTTTAACGATTTTGAGCACCATAGCGTTCCTCGTCCCGACAAGATTTCCGAGCCGCATGCAACGACGCGGCAGAACCATCGCCCGATGGCAACCGAGTTCACCTACAATTGCCACCGGATCGAAAGACACAGAAAGACACAACTTTTTAGGAAGTCATTATGACAGCTATCGATCGAACGCGGGCTGCCGCGGCCTTCAAGACCTACACCGATGCCTACGATGCCGCCAATCCGCGTATCGCGCTCAAAATCGAGCATACGTACCACGTTGCCGAGGCATGCGATGCCGTGGCACGCGAACAGGGCTGGTCACCTCAGGACATTGACCTAGCGTGGCTTTGCGGCCTGCTGCACGATATGGGTCGCTTTGAGCAGCTGCGACGCTGGGACACGTTTAAGGATGCCGAGAGCATGAGCCATGCGGCGTTGGGCGTCGAGGTTCTCTTTGGCGAAAACCCTGCAGACGCGCCCGCGACAACAAGTATCCGCGACTTTATCGACGATCCGGTAGAAGACGAGTTGATTCGCGCAAGCATTGCCTATCACAGCGATTTCCGTCTACCCGCGCAGCTCGACGAGCGCACGCGGCGCTTCTGCGATATTGTGCGCGATGGCGACAAGGTCGACATTATGCGCACCATCGCCGACAGCACCGTCGACACCATCCTCAAAGTGGATGAGGACGTGTTTCTTGCCAGCCACTTCTCGACACCGACGCTGGCTGCCTTTGACGAGCACCGCTGCGTCACGCGCGATGAGCGCGATGAGCCCGCGGACTACTTGGTGGGGCTTATCTGCTTTATGTTTGAGCTCGTCTATCCGGCAAGCCGCGCGCTGACGCGCAAGCAGGGCGATATCTACCGCCTGCTCGACGCACCTTTTGGTATCGTGCGGCCCTTTACCGACCCCGCCACGCAAGCGACCTGGGAACGCCTAAAGAAAGAGATGCGAGCCTGGCTGGCCAGCGCCTAGCGCTCGAGCTGGGCCAGAAGCTCCTCGACAACTTCGACGGCGTCACCGACAACTTTGTACTGCGCAGCGCCGAAGATGGGGGCATCCGGGTCCTCGTTGACAGCGATGATGCACTCCGCGCCGCCGATGCCGGCAAGATGCTGGATAGCGCCCGAAACGCCGATACTCACAAGGAGCTTGGGCGAAACCGACACGCCGGTCTGGCCAATCTGGTGGCGATACTCCAACCAGCCTGCCTCCACAACGGGACGCGTGCAACCAAGCTCGGCACCCAAGGCATCGGCGAGTTTTCGCATCAGGGGCAGATTCTTCTTGGAGCCGATGCCGCGGCCCACCACGACCAGGCGCTCGGCATCGGCAATTGATGCCTGCTGCCCCCACTCCTCGGCGGGAATCGAGATCTCGACACGGGCCTTAACATCATTCGCAAGCGATACCTGGGTAATCGTGCCAGAGCGGCTGTAGTCAAACTTGGGTGCCCCAAAGATGCCGGGGCGCACCGTTGCCATCTGCGGCCGATGATTGGGGCAGATAATGGTGGCCATCAAGTTGCCGCCAAACGCCGGGCGGGTCTGCTGCAGTAGACCCGTCTCCGTATCCATCGAAAGCACCGTACAGTCGGCCGTAAGGCCCGTCTGCAAGCGTACGGCCACACCGGGCGCCAGCTCACGACCAAAGGCGGTTGCGCCGTACAGAATGGCCTCGGGTCTGCGCTCGGCCACCAAATCGCAGATGAGACGAGCATAGATCTCCGCATCGTTTTGGCGCAGTCGCTCGTCGCGGCAGACCACGACCTCGTCGGCACCGGCGCAGACCAGATGCTCCAGGTCCTCAAGCGAGCCCTCGGGGCCCATGCCGGCCAATGCCACCAGACGGCAACCGCGAGCATCGGCAAGCTCGCGCCCCTTACCCATGAGCTCGTAGGCCACCGGAGCCACGTCATCGTGATCGTCGGTCTGAACGAATACCCATATGTCTCGATACGCATCGAGGTCAACCGCGCCGGCGGCCTCGTCGCGCTCGATCGAAATGGCATTGACGGGGCAGGCGTCGACGCACCCGCCGCACAAGATACAGCCGTCGGTCACATGGGCGCAGCGGTTGGGGCGCTCGCCCTCCACCACAATGCCACCCGAGGCACAGGCGCGAACGCAGCGGCCACAGCCAACGCACGCCTCGCTATCGATTATCAGTCCGCTCATCTATGCCATCCCCTCGATAATCTTGGCAATCTTTGCCGCCTGCTCGACCGGCGTGCCCTCGATGGCCTCGCACGTTTGGTCGCGGTCGGGCACAAATGAGCGCACGACCTGCGTCGGCGATCCGGTAAGGCCGCAACGCGAAGGGTCAGCATGTACATCGGCAGCACAGACCACCCGCACATCCGCATCTTCGGCCGCGCGAATGCCGGCGATGCTCGGCATGCGCAGCTGGCCGATCTCCTTGGCGGTCGTCATCGCGCACGGCATCTCCAGATAGACCGTCTCCTCGCCGGCATCGCAACCGTGAACGAGCGAAAGCGCACCGCACGTCGTAAAACCTGCGCTCTGCACGCAGCTCACATCGGTCACGCAGGGAATCTCGAAGGCGCCGGCCAGCTCGGGGCCAATCTGGGCGGTATCGCCATCTACCGCCATCTTGCCGCAGATGAGCAGGTCGAAGTCCTCGTCGAGCGCCTCGATACCGCATTTGAGGGCATAGGTGGTCGCCAACGTGTCCGCGCCCGCAAAGGCGCGATCGGTCAGCAGCAGCGCATCATCGGCGCCGCGGGCAATGCAGTCGCGCAGCAGCGATTCGGTTGCAGGGATACCCATCGACACCACCGTCACGCGCACATCCATGCCAAAGCCGATAAAGTCGTCCTTGAGCGCCAGCGCGCATTCGAGGGCACTTGCATCGAAGGGATTAATGACCGCCTGCTTGCCATCACGCACGATGGTATTGGTTTTGGGGTCCATCTTGACCTCGGTGCTTCCCGGTACCGCCTTGACGCACACCACCATATGGAAATCGCTCATCTTCACGCGCCCCCTTTCTGGACGAGTTCATCCAAGAGCTTCTCCGAAAATAGGTTGCCACGACCCAGCTGCCCGGCAGGATCGAGCTGCAGCTTGAGTCGAGCCGATTCGACCATGGCCTCGTGGCCGTACATCGTCTCCAAAAAGCCCGCTTTGATTTTGCCGACGCCGTGCTCGGCAGAGACGGCGCCGCCCATAGCCGTTACCTCCGCAGCCCACCGGGCAAACAGCTCACCACCGCGACGGTAGTCCTGCGCATCGCGCGGCAGGATATTCACATGCAGATGGTTGTTGCCGATATGTCCCCAGGCGGCAGACTCAAGCCCGCTTTCGGCCAGCGTGCGGCGATAGAAGGCAACGACATCGGCCAGGCGCGCGTTGGGTACCGACATATCCGACCCCAGTTTGGTAATGGTGGGGTCGGTGCGGCGACGCTCATCGATGAGCATGTTGACACTCTCGGGGACGGCGTGGCGGAAGAACCGCTGGCATTCGCGATCGACCTCGGTGCGCGCAACCCAGGTCGCGTCATCGCGGCCGCCCGCAAGCTCCAAAACCCATCCCAGGTGGTACAGCTCCTCAGTCGCTTGAGCCTCGTCGTCGCAGTCGAGTTCCACGTAAATACAGACCTTTGCCTCATCGTCGAGTGCCGGCAGCGAGGCAAACGCGGTCGACTGCTCGCGCTGGCGGCGAAGGATATCCAAGGCGCCGGCATCGAAATACTCAATAGCGGCGGCATGGGACAGCACGGGGCGCACGGAATCGGTAAAGGACACTGCCTTGTCCTCGCTGTCGAAAAAGCAGCTCACGCCCCATACGACCGAAGGTGCCGCCTGCAGGGCGATCTCGAGCTCGGTAATGACGCCGAGTGTGCCGCACGCACCGATAAAGAGGTCGATGGTGTCCATATCGTCCGCAACGAAATAACCCGACGCGTTTTTGGTCTTGGGCATGGTATAGCCGGGAAGATCCAGCTCGAGCGCGCGGCCTTCCGCTGTCACGAGCGACAAGTGGCGTGCGTCAGCGTGCGCCTGACCTCGATGAAGCTCAAGCAGGTCGCCGTCCGCCAGTGCCACGTGAAGCCCCGTAACGTGCGGGCGCATGGGGCCGTAGGCGTAACTGCGGGCACCAGAGGCATTGCACGCCGCCATGCCGCCCAGGCAGGCAGATGCCTCGGTGGGATCGGTGGGAAAGAACTGCTCAGGAGCTGCCTGGAACTCCTCATAGGCCTCAAGCGATACCTGATCCCAGTCAGCGGTCGGCAATGCCTTCTTACCCAGCTGCTTGCGCAACTCCGAAAGCACGACGCCCGGCTCCACGCGCAGCAGAAAACGGCCTCGCTCGTCGCGGCGAAGACCCAGGTAGCGATTCATACGAGAAGTGTTGAGGATGTGGCCGCCGTGGGGCACGGCGCCGGCAGCCAGACCGGTCCGAGCACCCTGGACCGTTATTGGAACATGCTCGGCATGGAGCTTTCGCAGAATGGCGCGGACTTCGTCCTCCGTTGTCGGAAACGAGATGCTCGACGCCTCGCCCGATGTGCGAGATTCATCGCGACCATATTCTTCGAACTCGTCGCCGAAGGGTTTGATGGCTGCAGACACGCGAACTCCCCCTTTAGTTAACTACAGTGTTTGCAGGGAGATGTTACCGCATCGTTTCGTCGACGTGACTGAGACCGTCTCCATAATTGGCGAATTTTACGTTTGCGCAATTCGGCGAGCGGCGGCGTTTTCTCGGCAGGCGCTCTATTTAACGCGCTCCTTTCCATCGCAGCCACGCACACAATTGGCGCTCGAAAAAACTTGAGACATTTTTTAGCGTCTCTCACCTGCGGCGATGTAAACCCGTCAAGCATTTGGTCAGAAATTGGTCAAGTTGTGGCTGATACGGTCGGCATCGACAGCCAAAACCAATAGAAGGTTTGGCCCAAAAACAGGGAGGTTCCCATGGCATATTACTGGCCCCAGTACGGCATCGCCATCGAAGTTGACGATGACCCATATCTTCTGCCCTTCGATGAGGAGGCATTTCCCGATGCGGCTGTCTATCACGTCACCACCGACGTGATTTGCGATCCCGAATCGTTTTCGGCACTCGCCCACCACATCGCCCACATCCACGACATCAAACTCGACCCAAACTTCGACGAGCTCATCTACTCGCGACGCCTCATGCTCCACATGCTCTTTGGCGCCGATCCGTCCACGTTCGCGCGCGTCTATACCACTAAGGATGCCGCATGAGCGTAAGGAAGCAGTCGAGCCCCCTAGGGTCAAAACATCGAAAAAGGCTCGGCGCCGTCTGTTTGGCCATCGCCTGCGCCCTTATCGCCGTCGGCCTTTACGCTTGGCAGTCAAAGCCTGTCGCCGAGACGGGTGCCTCGGTCACAGCGGCAGAGGGTAAGTCGCGTCAGGAAATCCAGGACGAGCTCGATGCCATCGTCCGCAACAACATGATGACGATCTCGGTCGCACCGGTCGCCCAGCTACAAAAAGGCGGCAAGCTGCGCATCAACGTGCAAAACGTCCAGGATAACAAGTTTCCCCAGCGTTTCCGCGTGATCCAAAACGACGAGACCATCTATGAATCGGGCATGGTCGAGACCGGCAAGACCGTTGAGACCTGCCCTGCAGGCGACATCAAAGAAGGCGAGGCGTATATCGAGATTCAAGCGCTCGACGCCAAGACCTACGACGTCCATGGCAATCCCACGCGCGTCAAGGTGCGAGTTGCGCAGACAGAAGACTAGACCTGCCACCTGTTATGAAAATGCGCACCCGTGCCGCTTTCGTCTAACCCTCACGGAAACGGTCCGTGACGAATAGAAAGGAACGATTATGGACATCACCAGGAACTTGAATGGGGCCAGGGTGCTCGTCGTGGGCGCAGGGCTGGCGCTCGCACTCGCAATGGGCGCCGCGCCGACCACCGCCCTGGCGGAGGGACGCACTGGAACCACCAACGTGACCATCAGGACCGAAATCGACAACATCAAGTTCAAAGCCCCGACCGTCATTCCGTTCGTCGCTAAGGCAGACGGCACGCTCCAGGGCCCTTCCGAGAATACAACCACCATCGACAATCTTTCGGCCTATGGCATCCACGTTACCAACATGAAGATTGCCGCCCAGAAGTCCTGGAGCATCGTCGCCGACGCCAAGACGGGGACCGCCCAGAACTCCATCGATTTTAAGGTCGGCCCAGACAAGGCACTCCAAGACGCCCACGCCGCGACGCAGGAAGCGGGCCTCGACCTTTCCAAAAATGCATCCTTCGACATGGGCTACCAGGGCATCGCCGATGGTACGGACAAGATTAAGCTTAAGACGAGCGGCACTGTCGCCCGCGTCACGCGAGACATCTTCCATGTGACCGGCACGGGCGACCAGGTCGCAACCATTACGTGGACGGTCGAGCCCGGTGCGCACACGGCCTAAGGCAATTGTCCTTGCCGTCATCATCGGCGTTGCAACGTTTGCCCCGATCGCCGCCTTTGCCCAACAAGAGCAGGCGCAGGCTGCCACGCAGGTAACTGTCGATCTATCGGAACTCGAACGCAGTGGCCAACATGAACCCCTCGCGCAAACGAGCGACACGCGACAGCTCCTGGCAGCAGGAATCGCCACGGCAGGCGCTAGCGCCATCGGCCTTGGCCTGCACATCAAACGCAGCCGGTAGCCACACGAATCGAGACCGTCCAGCATAGGTAAGGAGAACCCATGGCATCAAAGAACCTTTTGCCCGTTGCCGCGCTCTGTAGTGCGCTTGCCACCGGCATGCCCGTTGCCGCTCTAGCGACACCCGCCGTGGACGCCCCCTTACCTGCCGTCAACTGTCTCGCCACAAACCAGATGAGCACCATCGCGCGCCAACGCTTCTCGCTTGCGCAGGCAAGCATTTCGGCCTCGGGGTGCCTCCGTCGCTGCACGAACAGCTCGATAGTCGTGGATACCGAGCACTCGAGCACAGCGGACGGCCCCCTAACGGGATGCGTTATCTGCACATGGCGCGCAGCTGCAACTGATGCCGATGGCGATTCCTGCGACGTGGAGCTGTGCCTCGACATCACCCTGTCCGATGACTCGGCGGACGGGGCAACAGTCGCCTTCGACAGCACGTTTTTCGAAAACGGAGGGGGTGTATGCCTGGGCTGCGTCCCCTCGAGCGCCGATGGCACGCAGCCCGCTATCTCATTCACCGCATCGCTGAAAATGACCAAGGCGGGCACCGACGCCACGGCAAATGGCGAGATCGCTCTAATGTTCTACGCGAGCGGCACAGAAAGCCAGGAGATTCGGGGCAAACAGCGGACCGGATCGCTCAGCCTGACGCGAGGGGCAGATCCCGGTCCTGTCGATATCAGTACCGAAACGCAAGATGTGCATCACGTCCTTGTCGATCCGGCGCTCCTCGAGATGGAATGGAGCGGAGTAGGAGCGGTCGGACTCGCCCCCTCGACAGGTGACATCGCAAGCGACTCCAGCGAGAGCAGCGGTGAAATAGCGCCTGGGGACAATGGCGCATCAGGCGGCATAACACCGCCATCGAGCGGTCCTTCAGCCACTTTCAGCGAGCCAAGCGAAACAGCCACCGCAGTGGGCGGCACGCAAGCTGGCGAAAACTTGGGGTGTCCCATGCCGGCAGACATCGACGAGGGCAATTGTTGCATGATGGTCGCGCTCGACCGCACGGAAACCGTCGACGCCGCGAGCATTGAGGTCACCGCTGCCGATAAGCCCGTCCGCAAAGCAGCCATTATCGCATTCCCTAAAACCGTCGAAGTTGTTTTTCTGCCATCGGGCGAGGTCGTAGCCCCCACCTTGCTCACCTTGCTTGGGGCAAAGGGCACGGCCAACCAAATCGACAACCTCACGGTCGCCGACCCTGCGACCACCGCAAAACTGCACCTGTATGCCGTAACCTCGGACGGAGGCAAAACCGAGGAATTCGACGGTGAGAATCTCCTGAATAACCGGATACTCCATAAAATGGAAGACGTCTCGTATCAAATTGAGCTCGTGGGATTTGACCGAGCTCGAGATGCCGATATCATCGCCGCGGCCATTGAGTCCCCGCAGCGACTCATGACGCTGTGCTTCGATTACAGCCCCTATGTCGTGATGGGAGGCTGAGGCTCGGGCACCAAATGCCGTCATTAATACCACTTATATAACGTATAGGATGAGGCATGACGCACCCTGCAGCCCGTTCTGCTACGATTGCCAGGTTGGCATCAATATGGG
>DBFZVF010000204.1:0-6396 GCA_048519165.1 Collinsella sp. | reverse complement strand
GGTCAGGGGTTCGATCCCCCTAACCTCCACCATGATGGACCTGTAGCTCAGTTGGTTAGAGCGTCCGGCTGATAACCGGGAGGTCACAAGTTCGAATCTTGTCAGGTCCACCATAAAAACTGTGAAGAGCCTCGAGGCATGGCCTCGGGGCTTTTTTCTTGTGTGTGATAAAACTCATTTTGGTTTTGTGTGCTGTGCGAAAGATTGGGTAGTATAGCTATTCAATGCGGCGAAGGCGCCGCGTGTTAACCGCTACGTACCGGAGGTGTTCCATGGTTCGTGTCGACATAGAGACCATCGTCATGGCCGCCGGTCCCGTGCCATCGCTTATCGTACTTCGCGAGCGCTGCAGCAAATCGGACTCCCCTGCGCCACTGCGCTCCCTTTCTATCCAAACTGGTTCCTTTGAGGCTGCGGCTATTAGCCGTGGTATCGACAGCGGTCGTGCCGAGCGCCCGATTGCCCATGACCTGCTGCTCGATACGCTTGATGCCCTGGATGCAAAACTCGAGCGCATCGAGATTGTCCGTGCCGAGCCTCCCGTGTTCTACGCGACGGTCGTCGTTTTGGCCGACGGCAGTGAGCATAGGATCGATGCGCGTCCGAGCGATGCCATCGCCCTCGCCGTGCGCAGCAATGCTCCCATGTTTGTTGAGGACGACATCATGAACCGCCTGGGGACCGTCTCTCCGGTTGCCGAGGAGGTCGATGACGAGCAGGAATTTGAGAAGTTCGACGAGTTCGTCCATACGCTCTCGCCCGATGATTTTTAAATGACGAGTAGCCATGAGACTGAGTGTGCACTGATGGGTCGCGGCGTTTCAGCCGAGGCCGCCGCCATTGCCCGCGAGGCCCAGATGCGCTCGGAGGCATCCGAGGCCGCACGCATTGCCTATGTGACGCAGGCCCGCACACTTCGCGAGCGCCGTGCCTCCTTTATCAAGATGGTTGCCGTCTCCGCACTTGTCGCAGCAATCTCCTCGCGCCTTCGTGGTACAGTTGGTGCGCTTGGGTTTTCGATTTCGACGGGCTTGGTCATCTGGGGCGTGGTCGATGCCGTGATGCTGACCAACCAAATCAAGGTACTCGATAAGCGCGCCGCCGATATGATGCGCGCCCGCGACGCCGCCGCCAAGATCGCTGCCGAGGCACAAGAGATGTAACGACGCCGGACTCGATGGGAAGGTCTAAAAATGGCACAGGATATGCAGGACGCCGGAAACGTCTCCGCCGAGCTCGACGCCATGGTGTGCGACCTCATCGGGGCATTTTTAGACGATCTGGCCGCTGGTGAGAACCCCGGCGTTGTCGTTGCGATCGAAGACGCCGCGTCCAACCGCTATCTGGCGGCACTCGACGAGGACGGCGAGGAGGCATGCCTCGAGGCTGCCACCAACTTTATCTCCGAGCACAAGATGGGCCTTAAGGACGAGGGCCTGGGTCGCATCGCCCGTTACGCCATCGGCTACACCGGTTGTGTCGAGATCGATGGCGGCTACCATGACGCCCTGCTTGTGAGTTTCTTTGAGACGACGCTCGAGAGCGGCTTTTCGGCATACGTACTGTACGAGGGTGTGGGCGCCGGCGATGGTTTTATGTGGAGCGACCCTGAACCTGCAGGCGAGGAAACCCCTCTTATCTAAAATCGCTAAAATAAACGAGTTTTCGGTAAAAGGCTCAAAATTCCCGCCGAGCGTTGTGTTGCTGGGCGGGTCGCATACGCGTGCCGGTTGTATATAGATAGAAGATAGGGGAACTACATGCGCGTAGACAATCTGAGGAACATCGCCATCATCGCTCACGTCGACCACGGCAAGACGACGATGGTCGACAAGCTCCTGCGTGCCACGGACGCCTTCCGTGCCAACCAGCAGGTCGAGGACCGCGTCCTGGATTCTAACGACCAGGAGCGCGAGCGCGGCATTACGATTCTCGCCAAGAACATCTCTATCGAGTACAAGGACGTTAAGATCAACGTCATCGACACCCCGGGCCACGCTGACTTTGGCGGCGAGGTCGAGCGCGTGCTGCGTATGGCCGACGGCGCCCTGCTGCTGGTCGATGCCTTTGAGGGCCCCATGCCCCAGACCCGCTTCGTGCTGCGTCACGCCATCGACACCGGCCTCAAGATCATGATCGTCATCAACAAGATCGACCGTCCGGGCGCCAACCCCGAGAAGGCCTACAACGACTGCCTGGACCTTATGGCCGACCTGGGCGCCACCGACGACCAGCTTGAGTTCGCCATGGAACACGTGGTCTACGCCAGCGCCATGAATGGCTTTGCCCGCCTTGACCCCAACGACGGCAACATGGACATGTATCCGCTGCTCGATATGATCATTGACGACATGCCCGCGCCCGAGGTTGACGAGAACGCCCCGCTGGCCATGCAATGTGTGACCATCGACCACTCCAACTTCGTTGGCCGCATCGGTATCGGTCGCGTGTACTCCGGCACCATTCACCAGGGCGATCAGATCCTGGTCGTCAAGAACGACGGTTCCAGCGCTACCGCTACCGTCAAGCAGCTCTTTACTTTCGACTACCTGGGTCGCACCGAGTGCCAGGAAGTCGGCGCCGGTGACATCGCCGCTGTCGTGGGCATCGACCGCACCGATATCGGCGATGTCTACACCGATCCCGAGAACCCCGTTGAGCTCGAACCCATCGAGATCGACCCGCCGACCCTGTCCATCGTCTTTGAGGCTTCGACCTCCCCGCTCGTCGGCCGCGACGGCGACATCGTGGGTGCCCGTCAGCTCAAGGAGCGCCTGTTCAACGAGGCCGAGAACAACGTGACCATGAAGATCGAGGAGCTCGAGGACAAGAGCGGCGTCGAGGTCTCGGGCCGCGGCATTCTGCACCTGTCCGTCCTGATGGAGTCCATGCGTCGCGAGGGCTTTGAGTTCCAGGTCGGCCGTCCCCGCGTTCTGTTTAAGAAGGACGAGAACGGCAATAAGCTGGAGCCCGTCGAGCAGGCCGTCGTCGAGTGCCCGGACGAGTACTCGGGCAAGGTCGTTGAGGTCTTCGGCACCTCCGGCGGCATCATGACGAGCATGGATACCTCGGGTATCGTGACGCACCTCGAGTTTAAGATCCCGACCCGCGGCATCATGGGTCTTAAGAACCGCATCATGAACGTCACTCACGGCGAGGGCGTGTTCTACCACACCTTCCTGGAGTACGGCCCCTATGCCGGCGAGATCGGCAACCGCCAGAACGGCGCCATGATCTCCATGACCACCGAGAAGGCCGTTGCCTACGCTCTGGGCACGCTGCAGGAGCGCGGCCAGCTGTTTGTTGAGCCGGGTACCGAGTGCTACGAGGGCATGATCGTGGGCGAGCGCAGCAAGGCCGGCGACATGGTCGTCAACATCGCCCGTACCAAAAACCTGGGCAACCAGCGTTCCTCGACCTCCGATATCTCCGTCCAGCTGGTGCCGCCCCGCACCTTCTCGCTGGAGGAGGCGCTGGAGTACATCGCCGACGACGAGCTGGTGGAGATCACTCCCAAGAACATCCGCCTGCGCAAGCGTCTGCTCAATGCTACCGACCGCAAGAAGGCCGCAGTCCGCGCCGGTCAGGTCAACAAATAAGCGCCGAGCTTTATAGCGACTAACAAGAAAGGGCGCCGACCATCGCGGTCGGTGCCCTTTTTGGTGCACAGGGATTGAGTTGGTCTGCACCACCGCAAAGGTGTCTGTCCCCTTTGTGGTGGTTGACGGCTAGGCGGAAGGAAGGCCCGGAGTATTGGCGGCCTGCTGCGGCTTGAGGCGGGCGTTGCGCCAGATGATCTGGATGACGTAGCCGAGCGTAAAGACGAAGGCTACGCCGCTGACAAAGCTGCCCATAAGGGGAAGTGCCGTGAGTGCGCCCGCGGCGATACCGCCCACGGCGGCCATGGCGTAGCGGTTCTGGCTGTGTCCGATCATGCGTGCGATCGCGGTGCCCGTAAACGCCGCCGAGACCAGAGCGATACCGATCACGGCGCACATGAGAGCTCCGGCGAGTGACAGACCTGCAATCGAGATGATGAGTAACAGGACGGCGGGAACGGCGGCCACCGTGCCCAAAAGACCGCTCACCCACAGAGGGGTAGGTCGTTGACGAAGCATGCCGGCGGCGCTGGCGGTCGCGCGCGGAAGGACGAGCTCGAGGAGGATCGCGACAAAGCAGGTGGAAAGCGCCGCGGCGACGATGCCGCCGATGGTGTCGTTAATCGTTGAGGTGTTCTCGTTCTCGGTACGGTCGATCTTGAGGGCTCCGACCTGAGCGCCCTCGGCCCGCTCGGGGTCCTCGGAAACATGCGCGCTCACGGTGCCGGTGATGCGGGCGTTTTTGCCCAAGACGAGCTTGTCGGCCCAAACCTCGACATCGCCCTCGACGGTGCCGTCGATGGTCACCGTATCGCCTGCAAGTGCTGCCGACTTGGTGGAGCCTCGCAGGGCAACAGTATCGCCCATCGCGTAAAAACAGTTGGCGGTGCTACCGGTGTTGAGCACGACGTGCTGACCGGCTACCGTCACGCTGCCATCGATTGCGGTTTTGGAGATATCGATGGTGCGCGCCGCCAGGCGAATGGCGCCGCCTACGGTGCAGTCGCGAATCGATAGGCTGTCGCCTGCCGCGATAATATCGCGGCCGATGGAGGCATCGTCCAGGTTAAGGCTTTGGCCAGCCCAGTACAGGTCGCCCGCGACGCCAGACGGATTTGAGTCAGCTTCGGTTGCGAGTACGTTGCCCGCGGTGTCTGTGCCGGCGAACGACGCCGTGGGAAGTACGGTCAGCGCAAGCGCAATCAGTACGAATAGGAGGGCGATGCGGGCCTGCGCTTTGTAGCGCTTGGTCGACGGTTCTAGGTTGCAAGGCATAGTGAATCCTTCGTTAGATACTCGGCATATATCTAACAGGGTACCCAACGTGCGAGCGCTCTAAAAGAACCTCTCGGTTGCATTTCGAAAGGTCGTGCCGTGCTATCTACTTTTTGCGATGTAAAAAGTGCGCGATGTCTTCTTCGGTGGGGCTTTTGATGTCAAAGCGCAGCGAGAGCCAGCGCAGACCCATGGTCACGATAACGCATACGACCAGCGCGGCGACATTGCTGACCAAGCCACTCATGACGAGGCTTACATAGCTTGCCGATCCGGCGATGGCCGCGATGGCATAAAAGTTGGTGCGTTGGAAAATGCCCGGAACCACGCCCATAAAGCCGTCGCGCAGCATGCCGCCGCCCACCGCGGTGAAAAAGCCCATCATGATGCAAACGACGGGTGCAAATCCGTAGACCAGTGCCTTGTCTGCGCCGGTTGCCGCATAGATGCCGACCGAGATGATGTCGAGCAGGGGGATGAGTTTGTCGGGCTTATCGACGATTGCCGGGAAGATGTAAATGATGGCCGCCGTGGCGATGGAGAGCGGCAGCGCCATTGGCTGGTTGAGGATGTAGACGTTGCCGACCTGGAGTGTCATGTCGCGCAAAAGACCGCCGCCCAGACCGCAGACTACCGCGAGTGCGACCGCGCCCACCAGGTCGAGCTTGTGTTCGCGCGCAACCAGCACACCCGAGATCGATGCAGCGACAACGGCGAACATCTCGAGCCAAAATGGGATAGCGACCATGGCATCCGAGGCATGTGAGGTAACGGTTATGGCGGCGACGACGGGCAAGATGGGGTCCTTTGAGTTGCGGGTTTGGACAATGCCCGTACATAGTACATGTTCGGCGCCTATTGCGACCCTATTGCTCGGCAAACGGTCGGGACTGGGTACGGTCATAGGGCCCAAGCATGTACATCACCCTCCAAAGATGTCGAACAATGCCGTTTTTGGAGGGTGATGTACGTGTTTGGGGATCTGGGTTGATGCTGAATGCGATGGGGGCGTGGCTGAATAGGAGGGATGTCCAAATTTTGAGCGGAGCTCAAAATTTATTCGGTCGGCTTGCGCCGACCGCGCTGCGCTAAAAACGCGCCCCGGCGCGTTTTCTTTACGCTCCGCGCCCTGGCGGGTTCGAATCCCTCCTCCTCCGCCGTATTTATTTGTAAGGGACTCAAAACAAAAAAGCCCCCATTCCCGGGAGCTTTCTCAACCAAAATGGCGGAGGAGGAGGGATTCGAACCCTCGTGACCTTATACAGGCCAAACGGTTTTCGAGACCGCCGCATTCAACCACTCTGCCACCCCTCCGCGTGGGGTAAAAACAAAGCAGGCACTAAGGCCTGCTTTGGAATTAACTGGCGGAGAGTCAGGGATTTGAACCCTGGAGACGCTTTTGACGCCTACACGATTTCCAATCGTGCACCTTCGGCCACTCGGACAACTCTCCGTTAAATGCGAAAGTCAGTATACACGAGGAATCGAAAAGTGCAAACAGAAAACTTGGCATTTTTTAAAG
>DBFZVF010000203.1:0-3044 GCA_048519165.1 Collinsella sp. | reverse complement strand
AGGGTCTCGGCCTCCTGCTTGCACAGGACGTTGTCGTAGGCCTTGCAGAACGGGTAGTAGATCAAGAAGTCAACGACCAGCAGGACGACAACCAGGACCAGAGAGATCGGCTGGAAGTTGGTGTCGATGAAGGTGCCGATCGGTCCGGGGAGTGCCCACGGCATGGCATAGATAAAGCCGTTCATGCCCAAAAAGTCGATGAAGAACTTACCAATGAGGACGTTGGCCACGGGGGCAAACAGGAACGGGATCAGGAAGTACGGGTTGAGGATGATGGGCGCGGCGAACAGCAGCGGCTCGTTGACGGCGAACATCACGGGTACGACAGAGGCTTTGCCGACGGCCTTGAGCTGCTTGGAGCGCATAAAGAGCAGGAAGATGATCGGGACAATGAACGTGGCGCCGGTGCCGCCGAGTTCGCCGATGTAGTTACCGAAGTTCTCGGTCAGGGCGAGGGCGGGGTGACCGCCGGCCTGCAGCGTGGCGAGGTTGGTGGTGATGTTGCCAAACAGCGCGGCGTTGAGGGCAGGCTTAACGACCGAGGGGCCGTGGATGCCCATGAACCAGAACAGCGGGATCATGAACCAGATGAGGGCGAGGCCGGCGTAGGAATCGGCAGCGGCGAACAGCGGGCTCACCAGCGTGGAGATGACGTTGGCAAACGGGACGGCCAAGCAGGTGCGGCAGATAACGTCGATGACGGCGACAAACAGGATGGAGAAGCTGAAGGCGAAGATGTCGCGGAAGTTCTGGGCGATGGCGCCGGGGACTTCTTTGGGCAGCTTGATGGTGATGTCTCGCTTAATGCAGAAGGCATAGATGTTGACCGTGGCAAATGCGGCGACAAAGGAGCTCAGTAGGCCCTTGGTGCCCATGTTGTCGGTAAAGAACACCGAGACATCGGCGCCGTCGATCTTGGCACTCGTCTGGGTAACGGCCAAGATGAGCATAGCGCACATGGCGGCGACCATGGTGCTCGTGGCGTTGATGGCCTTGCCGGCAGGCATGCGGCGGTTCTTGGAGCCGGTCAGCGCGCTTGCGGTGGTGCCGGCGACCATGATGCCCACGACGCCCATCGTGAAGTTGTAAACCTTGTTGCAGAAGTTCACGACGTCGACGTTCCACCAGTCGGGCAGCGTAAAGCCGCCGACCGTGGCGACAACGCCCGGCAGGGTCGAAATAAGCAGGAAGACGGAAGAAGACAGGATGATGGGCATTGCTGCCAAAAAGCCGTCTTTAATGGCCTGAAGGTAGATGTTCTTAGAGACCTTGTCGAAGTACGGCTGACCTTTCTCCAAGAACTTAACGATCGATTCCATAGTTCACGCTCCTCTTTGCATGAAATCTTAATGGCATGGACGTTGAAAACCTATATGGTCTCCCGCTTGCTAAAAGCCCGGGTGCAGGCGGGGTCGGTCCCAGGGGGAGAGAGGGGAGCGGCTGGGTTTGTATCGCATAGGGCCGCTCCCCTCTCGGGAGAAAGCGAGGCGATGCGCTACTGCGCGTCCGCCATAGTGTCGGCGAGCTCCTTGTACCAGAGTGCCGACTGCTTGATGTAGCGTTTTTGCGTGTCGAAGTCGATGTAGAACAGGCCGTAGCGCTTGTTATAGCCGTTGGCCCACGAGAACTGGTCCTGCAGGCTCCAGATAAAGTAGCCCTGGACGTCGACGCCCTCGGCGCGCGCCCGGAGCACCTTCTCCATGTGCTGGTCGACAAAGTCGATGCGCTCGGGATCGGCGACGATGCCGTTTGCGCCGGGCTCGGGGTCCTTGTGGCCCAGGCCGTTTTCGGTGATATAGATGACGGGGAGGTTGGGATAGGTGGCGCTGATGTGCTTGAGCGTGTCGTAGAGGCCTTGCGGGTAGATGAGCCAATCCCAGTCGGTGGTGGGGATACCCGGCATATCGACCTGCTGCCCGACGCCCTTAAACTTAAAGCACGAGGTGCCCTTGTCTCCGGTGCCGTTAAAGCTGTTGGTGGACTCGCCATCGTAGGCGGCGATAAACGCCGACTGATAGTAGTTGAGGCCGAACATATCGTTGCGGGGCGCCGCCTTGGCGAGCTCCTCCATGTCGCTGTCCTCAACCGTAAGCGTGGCGTTGTTGGCACGCAGAATCTCGTTGATGAGTGAGAGGGTGCGCGCGGAGTAGTGACCCAGGAAGGCGCCGTCCATGATGAAGTCGGTGTAGAAGGCGTTGTACAGGTCGGCGGCGTGCTGGTCGGCGGGCGAGTCTGTGGCAGGATATGCCGGCGTCAGGACGTTGACCATGCCAATGCGTCCGCCCAGGTGCTCGGTCTCGTCAAGATCCTTATACAGGTTGACGGCGCGGGCGTGGGCAACGAGCTCGTTGTGCTGGCTCTGGATGCCGCTCGTCACATCAAAGTGATGGTTGGGCGGGAAGTTGCCTTGGATGTATTGGGAGTGCGAGAGGCTGATGAGCTCGTTGATGGTGAACCAATTCTTGACCTCGCGGAACTCGCGGAAGCAGAACTCGGCATAGCGCACATAGGCGTCGACGGTCTTGCGGTTGAGCCAGTCGCCCTGGTTGAACAGGGCGGCGGGGGAGTCAAAGTGATGCAGGGACACATAGGGCTCGACGCCATACTTTTTGCAGCAGGCGAACAGCTCGTGGTAGTGCTTAACGCCCTCGGCGAGGGGCTCGGCATCGTCGCCGTTGGGGAAGATGCGGGTCCAGGCGATGGACACACGGATGGCGTTGAGTCCATGCTCGGCAGAAAGGCGGATATCCTCCTCGTAGCGGTTGTAGAAATCACTGGCCGGGTCGGGCAAAAAGCGACCCTGGGCGACAAGGTAATCGTCCCACATGGTCTTACCCTTGCCTGCCACCTTCGTGGAACCTTCCGTTTGGTACGCGGCGGTTGCGGCGCCCCAAACAAAGCCCTTCGGCAGCTGCTGTACGCGGTTTAGCAAAGACATATGCATACACCCTCTCGTCTCGCTGTTCGATATTGTGCGTTTGCGCTCAGGAGGCTCCCTGGTTAGCGTTCAGCGGTGAAAAAGCCCGATAAACACTATCTTAAAA
>DBFZVF010000202.1:0-3504 GCA_048519165.1 Collinsella sp. | reverse complement strand
CCAGGTTAAACTGAAGGGACTGACCCCGGAGGAGTTCCGGAGACAGTCCCTTGCGGCGTAGTTTTTATTTAAGCCGTCCAAGTTTTGGGGTGCAGTTCATTGCTTCGCAAAGGTCGCGCGGGGGTTTCTTCTGTTTCGGCGGCTCGCTCTGCCGCGGCCGTGCTTTTGTCTGGTGGGATTTCGCTGAAACGAAGTCTCGCCTTCGGCGGGCGTGGTAGCCTTTGTCGTTGATTGAACTATTTGTGTAACGAAGGGACAAATATGGCAGCTGCACAGCCGCTTAAGATTCGCATGGTTGCCGGACTTGGCAACCCTGGCGATGAGTATGCCGAGACCCGCCACAACGCTGGCTTCAAAGCAATCGACGAGTTGGCCCGTCAGGCCGGTGTCACGTACTGGAAAAACCAGGCCGGCGCCGAGGTCGCGCTCATCAACATCAACGACCCCGAGGAAGAGGGCGGCAAGCGTCAGATTGTGCTGGTCAAGCCGCAGTCGTACATGAATACCTCGGGCGGTCCCATCTCCAAGCTCTGCCGCGAGTACAAGATCAAGGCCGAGGAGCTGCTCGTAATCCACGACGAGCTCGATATTCCCGCCGGCGACGTGCGCGTTAAGGTGGGCGGCGGCCATGCTGGCCACAACGGCCTGCGTTCCATCATCGACAAGATGGGCAGCCGCGACTTCAGCCGCATCCGCACCGGCATCGGCAACCCTCCCGGCAAGATGGCTGTCGCCGACTACGTGCTCAAGCAGCTACGCGCCCGCGAGGCCGAGGATTTCCAGGACACCTGCGCCCGCGCCGCAGATGCCGCCGGCCTGGCAATCGTGCACGGCGTGATCTACGCCCGCGATCACGTAAACGGCTCCGCCTCCGCCAACGGCAAGCACTAAAACCTACCATTTAGGGACAGGTTTATTTTGGTAGGTTTTATATGCGGAAACGCCGCAGCGGCCGCGTCGCAATAAACCCTGCGCCGCATACATATGCAGTACTCCAAAGGGGGCTGGCCTCACCGATGCGCGAGACCGGCCCCCTTTGCCGTTTTGCCTGATAAAACCTGCCAAAATAAACCTGTCCCTTTTTGGCAGGTCACTTTTCCCGCCTGCCAAAGATACACGTAAGCGACATGCCCATGAGGGTATAATTTGCACCGTATGTCTGCACAACGCCTGTGCGCGTACGGTTTTATTCGGGCTACCGTCCATTTCCGTGGAGGCACGGTTCGGCAGCCCCAACAAGAGAGGGGTTCTATGTATAAGATCCTGGAGAAGACGCAGTTCTCGGAGAAGGTGTTCAAGTTCCGCATCGAGGCGCCCGCAATCGCCAAGCATGCGCACGCTGGACAGTTCCTCATGGTCCGCGCCAACGAGACGGGCGAGCGCGTCCCGTTTACCCTGGCCGGCTGGAACGGTGACGAGGGCTGGGTCGAGTTCATCTTCATGGTGATCGGCAAGACCACCGAGATGCTTTCCACCTACGAGGCCGGCGAGTCGCTGCGCGACGTCGTGGGCCCGCTGGGCGTTCCCACCGAGATGGCCGAGGGCCCCTGCGCCGTCATTGGCGGCGGCGTCGGCCTGGCAATTGCCTTCCCGGTCGCCAAGCACCTGGTCGAGACCGGCCACGAGGTGCACGCCATCATGGGCGCCCGCACCAAGGACCTCCTGCTCATGGAGGACCAGTTCCGCGAGCTCCTCGACGAGGACCACATCCACATCACTACCGACGACGGTTCCTACGGCGAGCAGGGCGTTGTCACCGCTCCGCTGGAGCGCCTGCTGCAGGACAAGGCCGTGAGCCAGGTCTTCTGCGTCGGCCCCGTTCCGATGATGAAGTTCTCGACCCTCACCGCCCAGAAGTACGACACCCCCATCACCGCGTCGCTCAACCCCATCATGGTTGACGGCACCGGCATGTGCGGCTGCTGCCGCGTCGAGGTGGGCGGCGTGACCAAGTTCGCTTGCGTCGACGGCCCCGACTTCGATGCCACCCTGGTCGACTGGGATGACCTTCGTGCCCGCCAGGCCGCTTACCGTTCCGAAGAGGGCGAGTCCCTCAAGGCCTATGAGGAAAAGAGCTGCGCATGCCACTAGTTAATGGTCGTTTCGTTGCCGATATGAAGTCGCCCCGCACCCCCGATAACGAGGAGCCGGCTGCCGAGCGCGCCTGCGACTTCCGCCCCGTCGACAAGGGCTTCACCGAGGAGATGGCGCTGGCCGAGGCCGAGCGCTGCCTCAACTGCAAGAAGCCGTTCTGTGTTGAGGGCTGCCCCGTCAACATCAACATCCCCCGCTTTATCGAGCAAATCCGCGCGAAGGACTTCGGCGGCGCCCTCGATACCATCCGCGAGGACTCCATGCTTCCCGCCATCTGCGGTCGCGTCTGCCCGCAGGAGAACCAGTGCGAGGGCAAGTGCATCCGTGGTAAGAAGTCCGAGCCCGTGGCCATCGGCCAGCTCGAGCGCTTCCTGGGTGACCGCCCCGAGCTCGCCTCCACGCCCAAGATGGCCCCCAAGAACGGCAAGAAGGTCGCCGTCGTCGGCTCTGGCCCGTCCGGCATCACCTGCGCCGGCGAGCTCGCCCGCAACGGCTTTGACGTCACCGTCTTTGAGGCCTTCTTTACCGGCGGCGGCGTGCTGGTCTACGGCATCCCCGAGTTCCGTCTGCCCAAGGCAGTCGTCAAGCGCGAGATTGACGGCCTGGAGGACATGGGCGTCAAGTTTGAGTACAACTCCGTCGTGGGCAACATGGCCACGGCCGAGGAGCTGTTCGAGCAGGGCTTCGACGCCATCTACGTGGCGACCGGCGCTGGCCTGCCCAAGTTCCTCAACGTCCCCGGCGAGAACCTGCCCAACGTCTTCTTCGCGAACGAGTACCTCACCCGCGTGAACCTGATGAAGGCCAACAAGTTCCCCGAGTACGACACCCCCACCAAGCATGGCAAGAACGTCGTCGTCTTTGGTGGCGGCAACGTGGCTATGGACGCCGTCCGTACCGCCAAGCGCCTGGGCGCCGAGCACGCCATCATCGCCTACCGTCGTACCGAGGACGAGATGCCCTGCCGTCGCGCCGAGCTGCACCATGCCAAGGCCGAGGGCGTCGAGGTTCTGCCGCTCGTCTCCCCGCTCGAGTTTGTCGCTGGCGAGGACGGCTCCGTGTGCGCCGTCAAGGTCCAGAAGATGGAGCTCGGCGAGCCCGACGAGTCCGGCCGCCGTCGTCCGGTGCCCATCGAGGGCGCCATCGAGGAGATCCCCTGCGACGTCGCGATCTCGGCTATCGGCACCAACGCCAACCCCTTCGCAAAGAAGATCGGCGGCAAGATGGAGCTCAACAAGTGGGGCTACATCGTTGCCGACGAGGAGACCGGCCAGACCACCGATCCCCGTATCTGGGCCGGCGGCGACATCGTCACCGGTGCCGCTACGGTCATTCTGGCGATGGGCGCCGGCAAGAAGGCCGCCGCTTCGATCACCAAGAGCCTGCTGGGCGAGTAATCACCTACAGCGC
>DBFZVF010000201.1:0-8180 GCA_048519165.1 Collinsella sp. | reverse complement strand
CAGACGCGCTGGATTTAGGTTCCAGTGGGGAGACCCGTGAAGGTTCGAGTCCTTTCGCCCGCACCAACGCACCCGCGTCGGCTTATGCCCTCGCGACGCTTGTTGCATAAAGGTACCAGCACCTCAGATAAGCTGGGCAGTATGAGGAGGAACGTGTTGAACATCACCGCTTCTGACGTCAAGGACGCCAAGCTCACCGCTACGGTCACCATCCCGGCCGCCGACGTCGACGCCGCGATCAAGAAGGCCTACAAGGACACCGCCAAGAAGTACCGCTTCCCGGGCTTCCGCGCCGGTAAGGCCCCCCGTCCGGTCATCGACTCCGCACTTGGCGCCGAGGCTACCCTCGCTCAGGCCACCAACGACCTGATCGCCGCCAACGAGCCCGCCGTCCTCAACGAGCTGGACATCGTCCCTACCAAGAGCGGTGACTACAAGGAGCTCGACCTCGCCAAGGATCACGAGGACTACACCTACACCGTCGAGTTCTCCCTGCGTCCCGCCGCTGAGCTCTCCTCCTTCGACGCCGTTGAGATCGAGATGCCCCCTGCGGAGGTCACCGAGTCCGAGATCAACAACCAGGTCGAGATGCTCCTCAACTACCGCGCCACCTTCGAGGACGTCGAGGGTCGCGCCGTCGAGGCCGAGGACTACGTCACCGTCGACCTCAAGGCCGTCGAGAACGCCGACAACTTTGCCGCCGAGGGCCGCATGCTCATCGCCGGTAGCGACAGCAACCCCAAGGAGTTCAACGAGGCCCTGATCGGCGCTAACGTTGACGACGTCAAGACCGTCACCTGGACCGACGAGGTCGAGGAGGGCGAGGAGGCCGAGACCCACACCGTCGAGGTCACCGTCAAGGGCATCAAGGTCCGCAACACCCCCGAGCTCACCGACGAGCTCGTCAAGTCCGACTTTGGCTTTGACAGCATCGACGCTATGCGCGACGCCATCAAGATCGAGATCGAGCAGGACAAGGCTTCCCGCCTGCCGGCCGAGAAGGAGAACCGTTGCGTCTCCGCTCTTGCTGAGCGTCTGCAGCTCGACGAGATGGACGCCGACTACGAGCAGTCCGTCTTTGAGGAGCTTGGCCAGAACTTCCTGTCCAACCTTGCTGCCCGCGGCATGACCCTGGACACCTGGCTTCCCGCTTCCGGTCTGACCATGGAGCAGTTCATCGGCGACCTGCACAAGCAGGCCAACGACGTTGCCCGTGAGTCCCTGGCTCTGGACGCCCTCGCCCGCGAGCTCAAGATTGAGGTTACCGAGGACGACGTCAACGCCGAGTTCGAGAAGGCTGGCGTCAAGGACGTCGAGGCTTCCAAGGCCGAGTTCATCGCCGATGGCCGCATGCCTGCCGTCCGTGAGTCCATCCGCCGTTCCAAGGCCGTCGACCACCTGGTCGAGAACGCCAAGGTGACCGAGGTCGACGAGACCGCCAAGGACGCCGAGTAATTCTCGCCACCTTACCCACGAGCGCATGCGTGCGCCCGTGATGGGGTAAAGTTATACACCGGTTATCCGGTTGCTTCGTACGGTGCCAGCCAATGCATAGCATGCGGGCACCGTACGTTTATCTAGAACCAATTTGGTCCGCAAGAGAGAAATGGAGATGCGTATGATCGCTAAGTTCGATTCCGCCCTCGTGCCATACGTTATCGAGCAGACGCCGCGCGGCGAGCGCAGCTACGATATCTATTCGCGCCTGCTCAACGACCGCATCATCTTCTTGGGCGAGGAGATCAACTCCGTCAGCGCCAACCTGGTCGTTGCCCAGCTGCTGCATCTTGAGAGCCAGGATGCCGAGAAGGATATCTCGCTCTACATCAATTCGCCCGGTGGCGAGGTTTACTCCGGCCTGGCGATTCTTGACACTATGAATTTCATTAAGCCGCAGGTCTCCACTATTTGTGTCGGTATGGCCGCGTCTATGGCCGCCGTGCTGCTTTCGGCTGGCGCCAAGGGCAAGCGCTTCTGCCTGCCGCACTCCAAGGTTATGATTCACCAGCCCAGCGGCGGTGCCCAGGGTCAGCAGACCGAGATCGAGATCGTGGCCGAGGAGATCAAGAAGACCCGTCGCGAGCTCAACCAGATCCTGTCCGACGCCTCGGGCCAGCCTATCGAGAAGGTCCAGGCCGATACCGAGCGCGACAACTACCTGTCCGCTGCCGAGGCCCTCGACTACGGCCTGATCGACCGTATCGTCACCTCGCGCGACCTCGCCGCGAAGGACGCCTAGGATGGCCGGTAACATGCAGGACAACTTCGACGAGAACGGCAACCCCATCCGCTGCTCCTTCTGCGGAAAAGAGCAGGGCCAGGTTCGTCGTCTCGTAAAGGGCCCGACCAACATCTTTATCTGCGACGAGTGCGTCGCTGCCTGTTCCGAGATTCTTGAGGAGTCGCTGGCTTCGGACTTTATGGACGCAGCCCGCAACGGTAAGCTGCCGGGCTTCCTCAACGATCACGGCCAGGCTGCGTCCCAGCCTGCCGTGGATCCCGAGGCCGAGGGCTTTGAGCTCGAGGACGACGCCCGCCAGGTCATTACGCATGTGCCGACGCCGCACGAGATCTATGACGAGCTTTCGGCCTATGTTATGGGCCAGGAGGACGCCAAGCGTGCCATGTCGGTTGCCGTGTACAACCATTACCGCCGCGTGATCGAGGGCGGTGCTGCGGTGTCTGCCTTTGATGACGGCTTGGACTCGCACCTCTACGACGATATGGACGAGGTGGAGCTCGCCAAGTCCAATATTTTGCTGCTCGGTCCCACCGGTACCGGCAAGACCCTGCTCGCCCAGACGCTTGCGCGCATCCTCGAGGTGCCGTTTGCCATCGCCGACGCCACCGCCCTTACCGAGGCAGGTTACGTGGGCGAGGATGTTGAGAACATCCTGCTCAAGCTCATCAACGCTGCCGATGGCGATATTGAGCGCGCGCAGGTCGGCATCATCTATGTCGACGAGATCGACAAGATTGCCCGCAAAGCCGAGAACCTCTCTATTACCCGCGATGTTTCGGGCGAGGGCGTTCAGCAGGCGCTGCTTAAGATTCTTGAGGGCACGGTGGCAAGCGTTCCGCCCACCGGCGGCCGCAAGCATCCCCAGCAGGAGCTGTTGCAGATCGACACGACCAACATCCTGTTTATCTGCGGCGGTGCCTTTGTGGGTCTGGATAAGATCATCGCCGATCGCGTGGGCAACAAGGGCGTTGGCTTTAACTCCGAGATCGCCGGCCCCACCTCGGTCGACGAGAACGACCTGCTGCGCCAGGTGCTCCCGCAGGACCTCAACGCCTTTGGTATGATCCCCGAGTTCGTGGGCCGTACGCCTGTCGTCACCCAGACGCAGGCGCTCGACGAGGACGACCTGGTGTCGATCCTGACCGAGCCCAAGAACGCCGTGGTGCGTCAGTACCGCAAGATGTTCCAGCTCGAGGACGTTGAGCTTGAGTTTGAGGATGCCGCCCTGCACGAGATCGCCCGTATGGCGCTTGCCCGCAAGACCGGCGCCCGCGGCCTACGCGCCATCTGCGAGGACGTGCTGCAGCAGACGATGTTCGACCTCCCCAGCGAGGAGGGCGTCACCAAGGTCATCGTGACTGAAGCCTCCGTCAAGGGCGAAGAACAACCCCAGCGTATCTACGGGTAAATAGCTTGAATTCAGGCCCCGCGGCAACCACCGCGGGGCCTGCCATTTAGGGACAGGTTTATTTTGGTCGGTTTTATATGGGCAAATGTCGTTTCCCCTGATAAAACCTACCAAAATAAACCTGTCCCTTTTCGGCAGGTATGCCTGTGCTATTCTGTGAGATTGTCAAGTTAGTACCTTCAGACTGAAGTAATCGATACCTAAGGCGTGTCCGCCTGCTTGGTTTTCGTAGATTCCGCACGAGCCGAAGAGCACTAAATGTGCTCTTCGTGCGAGCCAGGACCTGACCGAGCGAAAACCAAGCAGGCGGACACGCCGATGGGCAAGGGAGAGATATATGGAAGAAATGCCCAAGAACTACGATCCGTCGACCAACGAGCCGGCGATCCTGCAGAAGTGGCTCGACGGCGGCTACTACAAGCGCCGTGAGGGCGTGGGCGACTGCACCGTCACCATTCCGCCTCCCAACGTGACCGGCAAGCTCCACATGGGTCACGCCACCGACGACTCCATCCAGGACGCCATCATCCGTATGGCCCGTATGCGCGGCAAGTCCACGCGCTGGGTGCTCGGCACCGACCACGCCGGTATCGCCACGCAGACCAAGGTCGACAAGAAGCTTAAGAGTGAGGGCATCAGCCGCCTGGAGATCGGTCGCGACAAGTTTGTCGACGCCTGCTGGGATTGGACCCACGAGTACGGCGGCATCATCGTCGAGCAGATCAAGCGTATGGGCTGCTCCGTCGACTTTGATAACGAGCGCTTTACCATGGACGAGGACTACGCCCAGGCCGTGCGCAAGGTGTTCTGCGACTGGTACCACGACGGCCTGATCTACCGCGGCAAGCGCATCGTCAACTGGTGTCCCAACTGCACCACCGCCATCTCGGACGACGAGGCCGAGTACAAGGACGAGAAGGGCCATCTGTGGCACCTGCGCTACCCGCTGACCGAGCCGGTCAACGGCCAGGACTACATCGTCGTCGCCACCACGCGCCCCGAGACCATGCTCGGCGACACGGGCGTCGCCGTCTCCCCGAAAGACCCCGAGAAGGCCGCCTTTGTGGGTAAGACCGTCAAGCTCCCCATCGTCGACCGCGAGATCCCCATCTTTGAGGATTGGCACGTCGACGCCAACTTCGGCTCTGGCTTTGTCAAGGTCACTCCGGCCCACGACCCCAACGATTACGCCATGGGTCAGGCTCACGACCTGCCGCAGATCAACATCTTTGACGAGCACGCGGTAGTCGTCGAGGGCTACGGCGAGTTCACCGGCATGACCCGCGAGGAGTGCCGCGAGGCCGTCATCAAGTGGTTTGAGGAACATGACCTGCTCGATCACGTCGAGGACCACGACCACTCCGTCATGCACTGCTACCGCTGCGACGCCGCGCTTGAGCCGTGGCTGTCTGAGCAGTGGTTCGTCGCCGTCGATAAGCTCAAGGGGCCGGCGCTCGACGCCGTCAACTCCGGCAAGGTCACCTTCCACCCCGCGCGCTGGACGCAGACCTACACCACCTGGATGGAGAACCTCAAGGATTGGTGTATCTCGCGCCAGCTGTGGTGGGGCCACCGCATCCCCGTGTTCTACTGCGAGGACTGTGGCTGGGAGGACGCCTTGACCGAGGACACCGACGTGTGCCCCAAGTGCGGCGGTCATCACGTGCATCAGGACGAGAACGTGCTGGACACCTGGTTCAGCTCGCAGCTGTGGACCTTTGCCACGCAGGGCTGGCCGCAAAAGCCGGAGCTGCTCAAGGGCCATCACCCCACGACGGCGCTCGTCACCGCGCGCGACATCATCGCGCTGTGGGTCGCTCGCATGGTCATGAGCTCGCTGTACTTCCTGGACGAGGTGCCGTTTAAGGACGTCGTCATCTACCCGACGATTCTTGCCAAGGACGGCAGCCGCATGTCCAAGTCCAAGGGCAACGGCGTTGACCCCATGGACCTCATTGGCATGTACGGCGCCGATGCCATGCGCTACAACCTGCTCACGCTGTGCACCAACAACCAGGACGTCAAGTTCGATGCGAACATCGACAAGAAGACCAAGAAGCTTATCGACAGCCCGCGTACCGACCAGGCCAAGTCGTTTGTGACCAAGATCTGGAACGCCAGCCGCTTCTTGCTCATGAACATGGAGGGCTACACGCCCGGCGAGCCCGTCGTTGAGACGCCGGCCGACGCCTGGATGTTCAGCCGCCTGGCCAAGGCCGTGAAGATGGTCACCGAGGGTATCGAGAACTACACCTTTGGTGACATGGCCCGCGGCGTGCAGCAGTTCTTCTGGAACGAGGTCTGCGACTGGTACGTCGAGGTCACCAAGGCCCGCCTGAAGGGCGAGGGCCGTCTGCAGGCGCAGCGCAACCTGATCTTTGTGCTCGACACCTCCATTCGCCTGATGCACCCGCTTATGCCGTTTGTCACCGAGGAGATCTGGGACAACATGCCGGCGAGCGTGCTCGACCTGGACGCCGAGGGCAACGTGAACCGCGCCGAGGCACTCATGATCGCCAAGTGGCCCGAGCCCGCCGACTACGCTAAGTATGTTGACGAGGACGCCGAGCGCGCGTTTGAGCTGTGCCGTGCCGTCGTTTCCGCCGCCCGCGCCACGCGTTCGCGTTATCGCTTGAGCCCCAAGGCCGAGCTCGACGTGGTCGTGCGCGCCGGTGCCGAGGATATCGAGAAGCTAGAGAGCCTGCGCTCCACGATTGAGCCGCTGGCCAACACCGCTTCGCTGGTCATGGGTACCGACGTCGAGAAGCCGACTGCGAGCATTGCCGTGGTCGACAGCGGCGTCGAGGTCTTTGTGGTGCTCGAGGGCAAGGTTGATCTTTCGGCCGAGAAGGCGCGCCTGGAGAAGGAGATCGCTGCGGCCCAGAAGGAGCTCGCTGGCTGCGAGAAGACGCTTGCCAACGAGGGCTTTGTGGCCAAGGCCGCGCCCGCGGTGGTCCAGAAGAAGAGGGACCGTGCAGCTGAGCTCAAGGAGATCCTGGCGGCGCTGACTGCTCAGGTTGCTGACTTCTCGTAGATCTTACTGGGGGCGCGTCCCGACGCTTTGCTCGCTACTGCGAACAGTCCTGCGCAAGACGGACAGCACATTTAGTGCTGTCCTTTGCGTGCGGAACTTGCGGCGAGCAAAGCATCGGGCCGCTCCTAGTTCGTTTACGTGGTTGTTTGCATCTGGTGTGTTAGGGCCACTGGGTTGTGGCCTTGTTCTCGCTGCAATCGGGTAAAGGCTGATATTGTCAACGTGAGGGGCTCATTCTTTTTGGTGGGCCTCTTTTTCTGTTATGGGGGACTTTGAGTTATGGCTAAGCGTTCTGGGTTGTATTCGGTGCCGTTTGAGGTTCCGGAGCTTTCTTTTGATGAGGCCGTTGCACTTGCGGCCGATACGGGCAAGATTGCGCGTTATTCCACGCCGCTGCTCGAGACCGTCGTCGAGATGCTCGATGAGCTTGGTCGTCCTGACGAGTTCTATGATTGCATCCAGATGGCCGGTACCAACGGAAAGACCTCGACGACGCGATTCTCGGCTGCCATTCTTCGTGGTGAGGGCCTTAAGACGGCACTCTTTACGTCGCCTCATCTGGTGCGATATCCCGAGCGTATGGAGATTGACGGAAAGGTCGTCTCAGACGAGGTCTTTGCCCATGGTGTCTCTGCGGCGTATGAGGCGGGTCGTCGTCTCAACGCACGTCGTGAGGCGGCGGGCGAGGAGCTCCGTTCTATTACGCCCTTCGATCTTTTGTCCGTGGCTGGTTTGACTATGTTTGCCGAGGCTTGCGTGGACGTGGCCGTGCTTGAGGTTGGCATGGGCGGACGATGGGATGCTACGAGTGCGACCGATCCCGTGGCCGTCGCCATTACGGGCATTGGACTCGACCATACGAAGGTCCTTGGCGATACCCTCGAGGCCATTGCGGGGGAGAAGGCTGCGGTTATTAAGCCTGGGCGTTTGGTTGTTTTGGGCGAGGGTACCCATGAGGCGAGCGTTCAGCGTGTGATGGATGCACGTTGCCGCGAGTGCGGTGTGGTGCCGCTGGTGGTCAGCCACGCCACGACCAAACTTCCGGCACACGTGGGCGATACGGTGGAGTTTAGCTGCACCACGCCGCGCGCGATTTATACGTCGAGGATGGTTAAGCCGGCGTATCAGCCGCAGAATGCCGCGTGCGCGATTATGCTGTGCGAGGGCTATCTGGGTCGTGAGCTCGACCACGATGCGCTCGACGCTTCGCTTATGGGCTGCCCCACGCCGGGTCGCTTTGATGTGCTGGGAACCGATCCGCTCAAATTGATCGACGCTTGCCATAACCCCCAGAGCTGCGAGAACTTTGTGAGCGCGCTGGACGAGATCGACCCGTGCGTAGAGAATCGCCCCACGCTGCTGTGCGCCGCGCTGGCAGACAAGGACGTGGCGGGCATCGTCGACGTGCTTGTTCCGGCCTTCCCCCGTGTGGTCGTGACGCAGACCGATTCCGACCGCGCCCTGCCGGCGGAGGAGCTCGCTGCCCTGGTGGACGC
>DBFZVF010000200.1:0-20137 GCA_048519165.1 Collinsella sp. | reverse complement strand
GTCAACGGCGATGTTAAATCAAAAAAACAAGGTGACACGCGCGGACTATGAGCAGTGGCGTGCCGGACAGGATGAGACGGCGGCTCGCATCGCGTCCGACCCCGATAGGCTTCTGTTCCATGTGGAGCCTGAGCTTGGCTGGCTCAACGACCCCAACGGTTTGGTTCAGATTGGTGATACGTATCACATCTATCATCAATACGATCCTTTCGATGCCGCGCATGGCGGTCCAGTGCTTTGGAACCATCTGACGACAAAGGATTTTGTGACGTACGAGAATCACGGCCCCGTGCTGTTCCCCGATTCCGATTTGGATTCGAGCGGAGCGTATTCTGGTTCTGCCTTTGTACGTGATGGCAAGATTCACTACTTCTATACCGGCAACGTCAAGCATTTTGACCGCGATGATTACGACTACGTGTTGACGGGCCGTGAGCAAAACCAGATTCATATGGTTGCCGAGAATCCCGACGAATTGGGCGAGAAGCGCATGGCTGTTGGACCAGTCGATTACCCCGACGATATCGGTACGCACGTGCGCGACCCCAAGATCCTTGAGCACGATGGTATCTACTACATGGTTCTGGGCGCTCGTACGAAAGACGACCGTGGCTGCGTGCTTGTCTATACTTCGCGTGATTTAGGGGTCTGGAGCTATGCGACGCGCATTGAGCTGGACGAGAACTTTGGCTTTATGTGGGAGTGCCCCGATCTGTTTGAGCTCGATGGCGAGCTTATTCTCGTTTGCTGTCCGCAGGGTGTGCCTGCCGATGGTTGGCGTTACCGCAATCCGCATCAGTGCGTGTGGTTCCCTATCGAGGCCGATTGGGAGGCGCCGAGCTTTAAAATCGTCGGGCAGGGCATGCCCCCGATGGTCGATGCCGGTTTTGATTTCTATGCTCCGCAGTCCTTTGAGGATGCTGCAGGCCGGCGTTTGATGATCGGATGGTCGGGTTGCCCCGATGCGACGGCAGAAAACCCGACGGTGGCGCGCGGGTGGCAGTGCGCGTTGACGGTGCCGCGAGAGCTGAGCATGCGCGATGGTAAGCTCTGCCAGCAGCCGGCGCACGAGATTGAGAGGATGCGCGGCGACTGCGTTCGCGCGACAGGCGGTGAAACCGTTGAGGAGCCGGGTCGCCTGTTTGATCTTGTGGTTTCCTGTGAGGGCGCCAAGATGGTCGAGCTCGAGATTCGCAAGGGTGTCTTTGTGCGCTATGCAGACGGGATGCTTACCCTCGACATGGGTGACGAAGGCTATGGGCGCGACCAGAGGTCGATCGAGTTCAGCGAGCTTCGCGACCTGCGCGTGCTTTCGGACACTACGATGGTCGAGATTTTTGCAAATGGCGGCGAGGCGGCACTTACGAGCCGTACCTATTCGCCGGCGGTTTCGGCGATGGGGTTGCATGCCGAGGGTGCGGCATCGATGAATTTCTACCGCCTCGTGCATTAACCGTGCATGGGGCACGATTGGACTTGCTGGGCGAAATGAATCGCAGTTGCCGCGGCCAACTACCGTTTATCGCGTATAGCGACCGTTTGCGGAGTAAGTAACACTTAGTAATAAACCGTGTAGAATCTCAGGTTAGCACGGAGTTTTCCAGGGAGACGCTGTTCTTTGTTGTGCGCAAGGGGCGGCGTCTCTTTGGCGCTTGGACGCCGTTGTGCAACAGTGCGGCGGCGCGTGCCATGTATTGAAAAGCCAATGTCGAGATGGGTCGTGATAATAATGGGCAAGTACGTAATCGTGGTTGAGTCTGGGTCGGATGTGACGCCGGAGCTCTGCGAGCGCTACGGCATCGTGCGCGTGCCCATGCATGTCACGATTGGTGACGAGACCGTCGAGGACGGCTCCATCGATCCGCTCGAGATTTACTCGCGCTGCAACGAGTTTGGCGTAATGCCCAAGACCAGCGGCTGCGCGCCTGCAGATTTTGCGCACGTATATGACCGTATCCATGCCGAGCAGCCCGATGCGACCATTCTGCATCTTGCGTACTCCGAAGTCACGACTTGCTCGCATCAGTCCTCCAAGATTGCGGCTAAGGGCCGCGACTACGTATTCTCCATGGATACGCGTTTTGTCTCGGTGGGCCAGTCGCTCGTTGCCGTCGAGACCGCCAAATACATCGAGGCTCACCCCGATGCCACCGTCGACGAAATTTTCGCCTTCACCAATTCGGTGATGGACCGTGTGCTGCTGGGCTTTGTTCCTACCGACCTAGCCTTCCTTAAGGCGGGAGGTCGTCTGTCCAACGTGGCATTCCTTGGCGCCCACCTGCTCAAGATTAAGCCCTGCATTGAGGTGACGGGCGGTAAGTTTGTGGCGACCAAGAAGTTCCGCGGCTCTATGCTCAAGTGCGCCCGCGCCTTTATTGACCACATGGTTGCGAAGGGCGAGATTGACTACTCGCACATTGGCCTGGCGTATTCGGTAGGCCTTTCCCAGGAGCTGCGCGACGACATGGAAGTCTATGCGCACGACCTGGGCTTTAAAGACGTTACCTGGACTCAGGTCGGCGGTGTCATCTCGAGCCATTGCGGCCCGACCGCCTTCGGTGCGGTGCTCACGCTCAAGGCGTAAAGGCTGTAGGCGAGCATTCTTCGCCTTCACATCTCGACATGGGCTCCCGTCACGGTAATGGGGGATAGATTAAAACGTGCCATTCTAGCCCGAGACGTTTAAACGCAAACGTATGGGCTAGAATGGCTCTGGCATTTATGTAGCTAAAACCAATGAGAGGCAAGGTAGCGGGAATGGCTGAGATGACGCTCGAGGGTGTGGACGCTCATCCCGAGGACTCTGCGTTTGCCCTGGGACGCGTACATTCGATCGAAACGATGGGTACTGTCGACGGACCTGGCATCCGCTTTGTGGTGTTTGTTCAGGGCTGTCCTATGCGCTGTGCGTATTGCCACAACCCCGATACCTGGTCGGTTAACGGCGGCACCATGGTGACCGTCGAGCACCTGATGGACGAGTTCCAGAGCAACCATGAGTTTTACCGCAGCGGTGGTATTACGGTGTCCGGCGGCGAGCCGCTCCTGCAGCCCGCGTTTTTAGCTGACCTGTTCCGCGCCATGCACAATAACCCCGATGGTCGCGTGCATACCTGCTTGGATAGCTGCGGCTATGCGTTCGATCCCGCGCATCCCGAGAAGTTCGATGCCGTACTCAACGAGACCGACATGGTGCTGCTTGACATTAAACACGCCGATCCCGTCGAGCATAAAAAGCTGACCGGTTGCGATCCCGCACGCATTCTGGCGTTTGGTGATGAGCTCGCGCGTCGCAAGATTAAGGTTGTTATTCGCCATGTGGTGGTGCCCGGCATTACCGATACGGTTGAGGAGTGCGAGGCACTCGGTCGTCTGATTGCCCCGTGGCATAACGTGGTGGGCCTGGAGATGCTGCCGTATCACACGATGGGCGTCGTCAAGTATGAGCAGCTGGGGATTCCCTATAAGCTCGAGGGCGTTCCCCAGATGGATACCGCGCGCATGCCCGAGTTGCGCAATGCCGTTATGGCCGGCATGAAAGAGCGCCGTGCGGAGCTAAAAAACGCCATCGGCTAGCAAGTCATTTTCGCTCCCCAAAGGCACTCATTGGGGACAGACTTAAATGAGTGCCCCTGGGCACCAAGTTGATTGCCAAAGAGCCCCGTCAAGTTGCGGTGGAATAGTTCTTGTTTTTCGGCTTATGCCGTCCAAACAGGAACTATTTCACCGCAACTGCGTTTTGGGTAGAGATGTGCAACAGAATTGGCAAAAATGCATAGAAACGCTTGTGGTTTCTTTAAAGACACCTTAAACGCCACTGAATATCTTTGGAAAGAAATGCCTGCTCGGTATCATGCTGCTCGTATATAAACGGTAGCAGTCAGGAGACCACGTGCGAAACATCGCATCGCGGGACGAGTATGTGCCGCAGCATGGCAGCAGATATAAGACGAAGGACACGTCTTCGCGTGGCCTTGCCGACACTCGCATCCGCGTGAGGAAGATTGCCGCCATTGGGATGCTAACGTCGGCGGTTATTATCCTCGGAATTACCGCCAAAACCTATGCGTCGGAGCGAATGGCACACTCAGATGCGTCAACGGTACAGACGCAAAACAAAAAGGTCTCTGAATCTAAAGCCACCGCAAGCCAAACCCTGTCGACAGCGAGTCTCAAGACGAGGCTTTCGAAGGCGGACTTTAACGATATTCCCTCAGGCGATACCGTGCAGACCTTTTCACTGGTTGATGACCAGATTCCCGCCTTGGAGGATGAGAGCCTCGCCGCGCTCCAAGATGCCCTGAGTCAGGCGCAGGAGCTGGGCGATGTGGGCGTGGTGTTCTACGACCTGTCAAGTGGCAAGGGCGTGACGTATAACGCGGACGCCGAGGTGTACGGTGCGAGCAGTTATAAGGCGCTCTATGTACTCTACGTCTGCGAATCTCTGGTCGAGACGGGTCAGGTCTCACTCGATGATTCCCTTGGCACCTATGGCGGCTACAACATGGGCTGGCAGACGGTGCGCGACCTGATCGAGGCCGCGGTCGTTAATTCGGACAACGATTCGTTTATTGCGTTACGCGCGGCGTTTGACCGTGTCGGTTACGAGGATTGGATTGTCGGTCTTGGCATCGATTACGATACCGCACTCGATCCGATGAGTGATTTTCCCACTTATTGCCCGCGCACCTCGGCCAAGTTGTGGCGCGAGATGAGCGAGTATCTGAGCCATGATACCGAGACATCGCAATGGCTGTCGGGCCTTCTGGCCTCTACGGCCCGATCGTTTATCCGTGACGGTATTGCGGACGACCAAGCCTTGGTGCGCAACAAGACAGGCTGGATTAGCGAGGATGGTTGCTATTCGACATGCGATGCGGGCCTTATCGACATCGATGGCCGTACCTATGTCATGAGCATCATGACATCGATGCCGTGGAGCGACCGCTCGAGCGAGGTCACGGCTGCGATTGCAAAGGCTCTGTTTGATACGCGAGCTGCGCTGGCCTAGCGTGTTCGTTTGACGAGGTCAAACAAAATGCTGGTACCATACCGTGGTTGAGAATTTCGTATAGGTTTGGGGAATGGCATGGCTACCATCGCGATTATCGGTGCACTCGAAAAAGAGATCATGCAGATTAAGGAAGAGCTGAGCGACGTTTGCGAGGCACAGGAGGCAGGCTTGACCGTTGTGAGCGGTGAGTTCGACGGCCTGACGCTTGTCGCCACAACGGCGGGCATGGGCACGGTGAACGCCGCTGCTGCGACGCAGCACCTCATTAGCAAGTATGCTCCACAGGCAGTTGTGCTTTCGGGTATCGCAGGTGGCCTGAATCCCAAGCTCCATATTGACGATATCGTCATTGGCAAGTGCCTGCGCTATCTGGATACCGATACCGCGCTTATCGCCGAGTCTGCACCGGGGCTCGAGGAGTTTGGCTCGACGTCTGCGCTGGTCGATATCGCTGCCGATGTACTTGCTGAGCATGGGTTTGTTGATGCTTCGACAAATGCGGCCGCCTCGAACGAGGGCGCAAAGCAGTTCCTGGTCGGCACGATTGCCACGGGCAACCGCTTTGTGACGGGCGCCGCCATGCGCAACGACGCTATCGAGGCGACGCACGCCGATTGTGTCGGCATGGAGGGTGCGGCAATTGCTCATGTCGCAACTAAAAATGGTGTCGATTGCCTGGTGCTGCGCGCTATCAGCGATAATTGTGACGAGGCGTACGATGCAATTTGCGACCGCGAGTTCGACCTGTTCGAGTATGCCCGTACCGCGAGTGGCATTACGCTCGATATCGTTCGCCGTATCGCTGCTATCTATTAGCGCGCTCTTTTTGTAAGAACCTACGACCAAGGAGTGTCCATGGCCGATTCCATCAACTACCAGCTTGCCAAGTTCGTTGCCAGCTATGGCAAGGTTTCGCAGATTCCCGAGTCCACCTGCCCCGAGGTGAGCTTCGTCGGCCGCTCCAACGTGGGCAAGTCGTCGATCATGAACAAGCTTTTTGGCCGCAAGAATCTCGTCAAGGTTTCGAGCACGCCGGGCAAGACGAGCAACATCAACTTCTTTGAGGCCGACGACGTGCACTTCGTCGACCTGCCGGGCTATGGTTTCGCCCGTCGTTCCAAGGCCGAGCGCGACCGCTGGGCCGAGCTTATCGGCGACTTCTTCGACTCGGAGCGCAGCTTTAACCTGGTCGTGTCGCTGGTGGATATTCGTCACGACCCGAGCAAGCTCGACCATGACATGATCGACTACCTGCAGGGCAACGAGTTCAACTTTATCGTCTGCCTCACCAAGGCCGACAAGCTCAGCCGCACCCAGCAGGCCCGCCAGGCAGCAGCCATCAAAAAGCAGCTCAACGTCCCGGCCGAAAACGTGATCATCACAAGCTCCCAGACCGGTACCGGCATCGACGAACTCAAAAAGCGCATCGCCGAGGCCTGCCTCTAGTAAGGGCTCTTGGCAGGCAATAGTTTGCATCTATCTATATCACTCCAGTGATAGTTGTTGGTACACTATCACTGGGGTGATATTTGTATTTGGAGGTCACAATGGAGCTTTGGCACGGGTCGGAGGTTGTTGTCGAGCATCCGTCGTTGGATAAATGCAGACAATTCAATGACTATGGTCGTGGGTTTTATTGCACGCCACATGAGGAAATGGCGATGGAATGGGCATGCCGGACCGAGGCCGATGGCATTGCGAATCGATACGAACTCAATGCGGATGGCCTTTCAGTTTTGGATTTGGAGTCCGGCGATTATTCAATTCTCAACTGGCTTGCGATTTTGGCCGACAACAGGGAATTCAATGTCTCGACGCCGTTGGCGCGCGAAGGGCTTCGTTATTTACTCGATAACTATCTGATTGACATTTCTTCATATGACATCATCCGGGGCTATCGTGCTGACGACTCATATTTTTCGTTCGCAAGACAGTTTGTCAGCGGCATGATTTCGCTCAGGCAGCTGCAGCGCATTATGCTTTAGGAGATTTGGGTATCCAATATGCGCTCATGAGCGAGAGTGCGTTTTCGGCAATTACATTTTGCGATTGGAAGCAGGCAACCGGCTCCGAATACTATCCCAAGCGTTTTAAGCGAGAGCAGAACGCGCGATGCAAGTACTTGGACACAGTAAATGGATTCGACGCTGAGGGCGTCTACATTAGGGATTTAATGGCAGGGAGGGTTGATTTAGATGATCCAAGTGTTAACGGATTGTGGGCCGAGTAGAACATATCCCGTCTATTATCTTGAGGACGCAATGAACAACCTCGGCGACTGCTTCGACTATGCCGTGAACGATTATGGAGCAGAAGGATCAGAAGTCGCTGAACTCTTTTGCCTGAGCGGCGTAGCCCGCGAGTTTGAGCGTGGTAACGCATGGGTAGTATCGGGAAAATCGGGCGTGGAGTTGTTTGCGCTCATTGCTGAAAGGTCTGGCTATCAATCGGGGTCGATGCCTGATCGTGCCTATCGATTTGAGAAGACGCCGGAATACTGGGCAGGCTGGATATTGGCATACCTGCAGTGGCGTCTAGGAGAGTCGTTCGAAGACCTGTTGCATGTTGTTCCCTTTGATGAGCTCTGCGGCATGTATTACCCCTGGCATGAAGCCTCGGAAGAGCGCGTGGCGCGTCTTGTTTGCGACATGGCGAAGAAAACGTCTCGCCAAACCAAACTGGCGCTAGCAAGAAAGAGGCTCAAGAAAACCCAACAAGACCTGGCATACGAATCGGGTGTGTCACTCCGCTCAATCCAAATGTACGAGCAGCGCCAGAGAAACATCAATGAAGCTTCGGTAACAAGCGTAAGAGCCATAGCAAAAGCCCTCCACTGCAACATCGAAGATCTCCTAGAGCCAGTCTTCGAATACAAAGAAACCAGCGCCGCCTAAACCAATATATTGCCAAGGTTTGTATCTAGTAAGCGCTCCTTACCAGCAAGAGTCCCTACCAATAGATAGCGGCTTAAAGGGCCGAAATCGTATGAATGGCATTGCGACTTCCAAATGGGTGACTGCTGCTTGAAAAGCTATAGAAATAGGGGCCGATTTAACGGCCCCAAGCATCGCATAAATGGCATATACGTTTTATCAACTATTTCTTGTTTTTAACCCATTTGCAGATACGCCAAATAAGCACTCCGACGAGAATCCAAACGAGAGCGATCATAATGTCTGAGCGTGCAGGAATTGGGATCATTGAACTTCCTCAATTGATGTGAGTCTAGTTTGCATAGGTGTGGAGCGTGCTGCCTTCCATGGTCGCTTGCAACACGGCGATACCGGACGTCATCCCCATCGATTCATAGTTGAGTCGATATGTCGCCTGTTTCGAGTTCCATATAAAGGACTCGTTAGTTACCGTACAGCCGATAGTCGTATAGTTTTGTCCCCAAGCGCTGGTAATGAGCGAGTTCGCTATCTTGATCTTGAATTCGCGATAAATAAAAGGACTGTTGTAATAGATAGTCCAAGTTCCAGATGCGTTGTTGTAGTAACTGTCCCATATCAGGCTGGGCTCATTGGTTTTTTTAATTCCTATTACTGCAACGGTCCCATCCTTAAGCTTGATTTGATGAGACTGCTCGGGACCTTTCGTTAAATCAAAATCTTGGGTTGCGCCAGAAATTGCGACAGCATCGCTTTCTGCAGCATAAGCAGTCGAAGGGCTAAACGAGAAACATATCGGTAATATCAAAAGTATCGAGAGGAAAAACGAAGCTTTGAGTGTGCGTAACTCTTTGACCACCTCCATACTGCGATGCCTAGTTAAATAGTAGCATAGATAAACAGTTTATTATGTAACTTAAAAAGCCCCTATCTGCCCGGCGCCCCTTCAAAGCGTGGGTTCCTGTAGACATCCTCAGCAAGGTAAACGCAGGGATGGTCGGGGTGTTCCCCTCAAAATTATTCCGCAGCGCGAAGGCCTCTCGTCCGTGGCTCCGTTGGAGCACAAGATTAAATCAGCGAATGCGATTATCCTTTCGAGGCTGCGCAGGCCCCCTTGGGGCTTCCCCTGAAAACAATCCGCAGATCGAATTGCCCCGTCGCGCGAAGCGCACGACGGGGCAATTCATGATCGAGGACGTTTTCAGGGGAAGCCCCAAGGGGGCCGGTGAGAGCAATGAGGCAGGGCGCTACAGGTACTCGATTTGAGCGCCCTCGGTGTCGCACGTCAGAATATGCGTGTCGCACTTGGGGAACTGCTCGCGCAGCTTGACCTGCAGGAACTTTGCCACGATGGTGTCGTCGGTCACAGCCATGAGGGTCGAGCCCGAGCCGCTGATCCAGATGGTCTTAGCGCCGCCGTTAAGGCAGGTGTCGCGCACGGCGTTGTAGTCGGGAATCAGACGGCGACGATAGGGCTCCTGGATGCGGTCGTCGTTGGCGGCGGCAATCAGGTCAAGGTCGCCGGTCTCCAGGCCGCGCGTCATGCCGGCGATGCGGCCCATCTGCCACACGGCGGTGGAGAGCGGAATCTCCTGCGGCACGACCTTGCGCGCCTCGCTCGTGTGTACCTCGTAGGGCGGAATCACGGTAATAAAACGCAGGCGATCGCTCACCTCGTAGCGCAGGCACTGGGGGAGCGAATCGGTCGGCGTAAAGGAGCAGACGGCGCCGCCCAGGATAGCGGGGGCGACGTTATCGGGATGGCCCTCGACCTCGGTGGCGATGCGGACGAGCTCGGCGCGGTCGACGGTATGGCCCGTCAACGCGGCGGCAGCCATGATGCCGGCGACGACGCAGGTGGAGCTGGAACCCAGGCCGCGGGCGACGGGCACGTCGGTCTGGATGTCGATAGCGACGGGGAAGGCCGGCTCGCCCCATGCGGCCAGCGCATCGACAAAGCTGACGTAGACCAGGTTGTTCTCGTTTTGGAATTCCTCGGGGCAGCCCGTGATGGTGAGTTTGTCGGCGCGCTCGAAGGTAAAGTGTGAGTAGAGGCTGACGGCCATGCCGAGGGTGTCGTAGCCGATGCCTAGGTTTGCGCTTGTTGCAGGGACGGTGATCTTGATCATGGGAATCTCCTGGGCGGTCTGTCTGTTTAGTTCGCTGCTCGGGCAGTCCTGGCTCGCTCGGAAAGCACATTAAGTGCTTTCCGGCTCGTGCGGAACTCGCGACGAACTAAACAGGCAGACCCGCATGTCAGTTCGTCATCATCCCGGTGGGTATCTGATAAAAGAAGGTGCGCCGGCTTTCGCCGGCGCTTAATAAGGGATCTAGTTGGTGCTCATTCGTTTTGCTGCAGACTCGACGTAGCTGGTCATCTCGTCGACGTCGCAGACGTCTTCGAAGCGGATGGGTTTGGATTCGAGTTCGGCGAGCTGGGTTGGGGCGACCGTGTTGGTGGCCTGCTCGAGTACACCCATGGCCTCAAAATCATCCTCGGGAACGTCGAGGCCCAGAGCGTCGCAGCAGGCGCGCGGGAACTTGTAGGGGCTGGCGGTCGAAAGCAGCACGCGAGCCTTGGCGCCCTCGGCGGGAGCGACCTTTTCAAAGACGTGATAGCCGCAAGCGGTGTGCGGGTCGATCACGTAGCCGTTCGCGTCCCAGCAGCTCTTGATGGCAGCGCGAACCTCGTCTTCGCTGGCCCAACCGCAGCCAAAGACGCTCTGAATTTTTGCCAGCAGGTCGGCGGGAACCTCGTAGCGACCAGTCTGTGCCAGCTGCTCCATAAGGCCGGCAACGAGCTCGCAGTCGCCGTCGGACAGGAAGTAGAGCATGCGCTCGAGGTTGGAGCTGATGAGGATGTCCATCGACGGCGAGATGGTCGTGAAGAACGGGCGGTTACGGTCGTAAACGCCGGTGGTCAGGAAGTCAGCGAGCACGTTGTTCTTGTCGCTGGCCACGACGAGTTTGGCGACGGGCAGACCCATGCGCTTGGCATAGTAGCCGGCCAGGATGTCGCCAAAGTTGCCGGTCGGTACGCAGAACTCCACGGCGTCGCCGGCCTCGATGGCGCCGGCGCGCAGCAGCTGCGCATAGGCGGCAAAGTAGTAGACGACCTGCGGTACCAGGCGGCCGACGTTGATGGAGTTGGCGCTCGAAAGCACCGTGCCGGCGGCCTCCAGACGCTCGGCAAGCTCCTTATCGGCAAAGATGCGCTTGACGGCGCTCTGGGCGTCGTCAAAGTTGCCGCGGATGCCGCAGACGGCGACGTTGTCGCCCTCCTGCGTGGACATCTGCAGGTTCTGGACGCGGCTGACCTTGCCCTCGGGATAAAAGACGGTGATGCCCGTGCCCGGAGCGTCGGCAAAACCGGCGAGTGCGGCCTTGCCCGTGTCGCCCGACGTGGCGGTGACGATCATGATGCGCTCAGCGCCGCCGTCCTTGGCGGAAGTGCGGGCCATGAGGCGGGGGAGCATCTGAAGAGCGACGTCCTTGAAGGCGCTTGTGGGGCCGCCAAAGAGCTCCATCACATAGGTCTGAGGGGCGTCGGCGCCCAGTGCAGCGTCGAGTTTGACGAGCGGCGTAACCTCTTCACTCGCGAACGTGCCGCGGTATGCCTCGTCGACACACGCCGAAATTTCTTCGGCCGTGTAATCATTCAGTAACATTCCCAACACATCTTGAGCGATTTCAAAGTACGATTTATCTGCAAGCGAGCTGATATCGACCTGCTGGGTGCCGAGCTCGTCCGAGACAAACAAACCCCCGTCGGGAGCGATGCCGGTGCGGATTGCCACCTTACTTGAGCACGATAAAGTGCGTCCTCGTGTACTATGATAAGTTCCCATATAACACTGCTCCTCGGATGCCTTGGTCCCAATCGGTGAAACCATGGTATCAGAGCGCGCAAAACAGGTTTGCAGAGGCTTTTAGAAAGGTAACCTCAAGCCCATGATTAAGATTGCCAAGTTTGGCGGCTCGTCGGTCGCCGACGCCGAACACTTCAAGAAGATCAAGGCCATCGTCGATGCCGACCCTGCCCGCCGTTTTGTGGTGGTTTCCGCCTGCGGCCGCCGCTTTAAGGGCGACACTAAGGTAACCGACCTGCTCTACCTGGTTAACGCGCACGTTAAGTATCACGTGTCGTGCGAGGAACTACTCGAGGACATCGGCCAGCGCTATTTTGATATCGCTGACGAGTTGGAGCTCACCTATCCCATCCGCGAGGAGTTCGCGGCCTTTGCCGAGCGCGCCCGCTCGGGCGGCTACTCTACCGAGGAGCTCGTGAGCCGTGGCGAGTACTTCACCGCTCGCCTGATGGCGGAGTACCTGGGCCTGCCGTTCTTGGACGCCGCGACGGTTGTGGCGTTCCATCACGACGGTACGCTCAGCATGAATCGCACCTCCGAGCTGGTGCAGGAGTACGGTCAACAGGGCGGCTTTGTTATGCCTGGTTTCTACGGCGCGACGCGAGAGGGCCAGATCAAGCTGCTCGACCGTGGCGGCGGCGATATCTCGGGCTCGATCCTGGCCAAGTGCCTGGGCGCCGATCTGTACGAGAACTGGACCGACGTTTCGGGTTTCTATTCTGCCGATCCGCGTATTGTTCCCGAGGCTCAGCCCATTGCGCGCGTTACCTACGAGGAGCTGCGCGAGCTTTCGTACATGGGTGCGAGCGTCCTGCACGAGGAGGCCGTGTTCCCCGTGCGCGAGGCAGGCATTCCGCTGGTCATCAAGAACACCAATGCGCCGCAGGACCCCGGTACCATCATTAGCGAGACGGCCGATGAGGGCGAGGCCGAGCCCATCATTACCGGCGTGACCGGCAAGCGCGGTTTTGTCGCCATCAACGTGGCTCGTGACCGTACCAAGCCCCGTGTCGGCTTTATGCGCCGCGCACTTTCGGTGTTCGAGCGCTATGACGTTTCCGTCGAGCACATGCCCACCGGTGTCGACCGCTTTGGCGCCGTGGTGCAGGAGAAGGATGTGCACGATTCGCTGTACTCGCTCGTGGGCGACATCCAGCAGGAGGTCGAGCCGCTCGAGATCGAGGTTGTCGAGGGCTTGGCGCTCATCGCAACCGTCGGCCGTAACCTGCGCGGCCGCGCAGGCATCTCGGGCCATCTGTTTGGCATGCTTGGCCAGGCCGGCGTGAGCGTGCGTATGATTTCGCAGAGCTGCGACGAGATCAACATCATCATCGGTGTCGAGGAGAAGGACTTCGACCTGGCGATTCAGACCATCTACCGTGCCTTCTCCGATGAGAACGGCATTGTGAAGGTCTCCGACCTGGAGGTCCCCGCACCGGTCGATCCCGCCCTGGCCGCGCTCAAAAAGTAGCGACTGCTCGGTAGATTTTTTGGTCATGTCTCAAAAATCTACGGCGGGGCGTTTCGTTTCGGTTTCGTTTCGACGGGGCGGGTTTCGTGCCCGCCTCGTTCTTGTATACACTGGCAACAATAATCGGCCTGCTCGGCGTGCGGGCAAAAGCCATAACCTTTAAAGGGGGAAGCATGAAACAGTACACGGTTGCTATTTTGGGCGCGACGGGAGCCGTGGGCACCCAGATGCTCGAGTGCCTCAATGAGCAGGAGTTCCCGGTCGGCAAGCTCAAACTGTTGGCAAGTGCACGCTCCGCGGGTAAGACCGTTGAGTTCCGCGGCGAGCAGATCGTGATCGAAGAGGCTTGCCCCGAGGCCTTTGAGGGCTGTGACATTGTGCTTGGAGCCGCCGGCGACGATATCGCGAAGGAGCTGCTGCCCGAGGCCGTCAAACGCGGCGCCGTCGTGGTCGACAACAGCCATGCCTTCCGCATGGATCCCGAGGTGCCGCTGGTTGTGCCCGAGATCAATGCCGACGATATCAAGTGGCATCACGGCCTTATCGCCAATCCCAACTGCGCGACCATTATCGGCCTGGTTCCCACCTGGCCGCTGCATCAGCTCGCCGGCGTGAAGCGCATGATCGTCTCCACGTATCAGGCGGCTTCGGGTGCCGGCGCTCCCGGTATGGCCGAGCTCGAGGCTCAGCTGGCCGCCCTGGGCCGCGGCGAGGAGATTCCCGAGCCGCGCGCATTTGCCGCCCAGCTGGCGAGCAACCTGATTCCGCAGATTGGCGGCGTCAAGGAGGAGGGCTTTACCTCCGAGGAGATGAAGCTGCAAAACGAGGGCCGCAAGATCATGCACCTGCCCGAGCTGCGCGTGAACTGCACCTGCGTGCGCGTGCCCGTGCTGCGCTCGCACTCCGAGAGCATTACACTCGAGTTCGAGCGTGACATCACGGTTGACGAGGCCCGTGCTGCGCTGGCTGCCGCGCCGGGCGTCAAGCTGGTTGACGACATGGGCGCCGAGGATGCGCACGACCGCTTCCCCATGCCGATGGACACCTCCGACCAGGACCTGATTTGGGTCGGTCGCGTGCGCCGCGACATCTCGAACCCCGAGGCCGCGCGTGGCATCACCTTCTGGTGCTGCGGCGACCAAATCCGTAAGGGCGCGGCAACCAACGCCGTCCAGATCGCTAAGCTGCTCTGCAAGTAGTGTGACCTGTCCGGCGGGGCCGGGCTTAGTTTTCAGAACGTCCTCGACCATGTGTGGCGCCTTGTCCTGTTCCTTCGGAGCCGCGGACAAGGCGCCACACTGGTCTGCGGAGTGTTCTGAAAACTAGCCCGGCCCCCGCCTGCGGTGACGCTGCTGCAAGCGGCCTGCGATGGGGCCGTTGTTGGTTGGGGCCGCTGGGCTGATGTGAGGGCACGTGGCCGTTGCGGACCCTGGTCTCGGCGGCGTCCTCGGCGCTTTGCGCCTGCTGCCTGGGGTGACTTTGGGGGCGCGGCCGGCAGCTGCGGCGCGTTGCGCCTGCTGCCTTGGGTGACTTTGGGGTCGATTGGGGTTGTCTGCACAATTCGCGGTATTATGGTGCGGAGTTTTGAAAGGAGCCGCTGGTGGTCACGACGACGTTTGCTTCGCCTTTGGGCGAAATCTTGCTTGCCGCTGATGGCCGCGGTCTGACGGGACTTTGGTTTGAGGGGCAGGAGCACTTTGGCTCTACGCTGCTCAAAGAAGATGCGGAGCACGTTGAAGGTGCCGATGCGGTTTCCGGTATTGGTGGCATGTCGCCGGTGAGTCCGGCAAATGGTGCGGCCTCTTCGGTGCTTGAGCGTTCCTGGGCTTGGCTGAATGCTTATTTTGCAGGGCAGGAACCTCGGTTTACGCCGCCGTTGCATATGATTGGCACGGCGTTTCAACGTGAAGTTTGGTGCGAGCTGCTTTCTATTCCGCGTGGCGAGGTCGCTACGTATGGTGAGATCGCCCAGCGTGTTGCGGCTCGACATCGTGTACCGGGAAACGAAGCACCCGTTGTGTCTCCCCGTGCCGTGGGGGCCGCGGTCGCGCGAAATCCCATTTCGATCATTGTGCCGTGCCATCGCGTGGTTGCCGCCGACGGTTCGCTCAACGGATATGCCGGCGGACTTGACCGCAAGGAGTGGCTGCTTCGGCTTGAGGGCGCGTACGAGGAGTAACGCTTGAACACTTTGCCTGTAGTAGCCGACTTCGACCAAAGCTCGCTCGAGTTCGCTTTGATCAGAGCACTTAAGACCCTTGTTAGCTGTCAATAGTACTATCTGTTCGTTGATGGATATCCACGACTTCTGGTATTTCATTTAAGCCTCTTGATATAAAAAGAGCTGGAGTTGCGCATCGTTGAGAGGCTTTCCAGCTTTAGAGACATAAAATTATAAGATACGATGACCTGCGTCAAGGAAGCTGCCAGATGACCTTGGAGCGGCTGATTGCCTGGCCTAAAACCTGATGCGCGGGACGGCGCTCCACGCTATTCAGCGCGCTTGATAGGATGACGAACCACAGTCTTAAGTTTCTCCGGTGCACATTTGCGTGGATCGGAGAGATAGATTTCGTGATGGAAACGGGTGTCTGAGAAGTCGGGGACATAGCCCTGCTCGGTCGTGTATTCATTCATAGCGCCTACGGTCGCCGGTTCGTTGTCGTAGGGCCCGGTGTGCATGCATTGAACGCAGAGGCCCTCGTCAACTTTAAGCAGCTCGACGGCAGAAAAGTCAAGTTTCTTTTTGGTCGTGGCTTCCGCGACTGCCCAGTCAAAGTCATCTCGGGTGACGAAATCGGGCAGGCGAATGCACGAGATAAAGTTGAAATCGTCCTTGCGTACATAATCGATGTCGCCGCTCGGGGAGTCTTGCCACCAGAAACCCTCGAGCGGCGGTACCACAAAGTCGAAATAGCCCTTGATACTCCTTGAGCCTTTCTTCGACATCTTGACGGTATAGGCGATGCCGTAAAGCAGCGGCAGGGCGTTTTGATACTCGCCACCTTCGGTATTTGGGTCGCCCTTTCCGCGAACGGCAACGTAGCTCATAGGCGGGACAGTTACGATGCTCGGCTTGCTTGCAGGTTTGTAGAGCTCCTTGCATTCCTTCTTAAAGTCGAACGCCATGTTGGCCGCCTTTCTGCGTATTGGCCTGCTTAGATAACGGAATCATATCATAGAAACGAACAGCTGTTCGAATGATTATGCTGACAGATAGAGATGCGTGCGTTGTGTTTGGCGGTCGGCCTGACCCCGTCGATGATTTCTCTGCCTTCCCGGCGCTTGCCTGCGCTCCCCGTTTCCCCATATAAAACCTGCCAAAATGAACCTGTCCCTTTTTGGTCGGCGTGAAATGGGTAATACTAAAGAGTTATCCGACCAGATGGGAATTAATCGATGGCTTATATCGAATTCAAAGACGTCATCAAGGCGTACGGCGAGGGCGATGCCCGCATTCACGCGCTCGACGGCGCGAGCTTTACCGTTGAGCGCGGTGAGCTCGCCATTATCCTGGGCGCCTCGGGTGCCGGCAAGACCACGGCGCTCAACATCCTGGGCGGCATGGATACGGTAACCTCCGGCACCGTGACGGTGGACGGGCGCGACGTGAGCTCCGCCAACGAGGCGCAGCTCGTGGAATACCGCCGTGCCGACGTCGGCTTTGTCTTCCAGTTCTACAATCTGGTCCCCAACCTGACGGCGCTCGAAAATGTCGAGCTTGCGGCGCAGATTTGCCCCGATTCGCTCGATGCCGAACAGACGCTTCGCCAGGTTGGCCTGGGCGGGCGCCTCGCCAACTTTCCGGCGCAGCTTTCGGGCGGCGAGCAGCAGCGCGTGTCCATTGCACGCGCACTGGCCAAGAATCCCAAGCTGCTCCTGTGCGACGAGCCCACGGGTGCACTCGACTACAAAACCGGTAAGCAGATTTTGCAGCTGTTGCAGGATACCTGCCGCAAGCAAGGCATCACGGTCATTATCATCACCCACAACTCCGCGCTGGCGCCCATGGCCGATCGCTTGATTCGCTTTAAGAACGGTCGCGTGGAGAGCGAGACGGTCCAGCAAAATCCCGTGCCGATCGAGACGATCGAGTGGTAGCGCCCATGGACCAGGACCGCCAAAACAGCCAAAACCACGATACGGAGCACGTGAGTCGGGACCGGGAGTTCGCGACCTACCGTACCGCCCAAAGCTCAAACGATATGGTGCCGACGGTATTTCGCCGTGGCATCTACCGCACAATCCGCGGCAGTCTTAAGCGCTTCTTGTCCATCGTGGTCATCACCGCGCTCGGCGTGAGTGTGATGTGCGGCCTTAAGGCGGGCTGCGAGGATTTGTGCGATTCGGTCGACGCCTATTTTGACCAGCAGAATGTCTATGACATTAACGTGCAGTCGACCTGTGGCCTTACGCGCGACGATCTCGCGGCTATCCAAGAGATCGACGGGGTCGAGACGGCCGAGGGTATCTACACCGAGACCGCCTACACCGCCGTGGGCACAACGCGCGAGCGCGTGGTCGTGCAAAGTCTCTCCAAGGAGAACATCGATCAGCCAGTGCTCGTGAACGGCGATTTGCCCGAGAGCGCCGATGAGGTGGCGGTAACTTCGAAGTTCCTGAAGGCTTCGGGCAAAAAGCTCGGCGATACCGTGAGTTTTGCCGCCAATGACGCGAGCTCGTCCAACCAAAGTGCCAAGGATCAGTTTGCCGCGGGCGATTACACCATTACGGCCGAGGTCCTCGACCCCACTGATGTGAGCTCCGACTCGACAGTCAACGCCTTCCGTGCCGCTTCGGCTGCGGACTATAAGTTCTATGTGAGCGAGGATGCCGCGACATCATCGTCCTACTCCGCTGTCCACGTGATCGTCGAGGGAGCCAAGAGCCTCAACTCCTACTCGGATGCCTACACGGCAAAGATCAATGAGGTCAAGGGCAATATCGAGAAGATCCGCGAGGAGCGTGAGAAGGCGCGCGTCCAGGAGCTGACGGTTGACACGCCGGCAAGCTTGGATGCGGCTGAGCGCCAGGCCGCCATGCTCTTTGGGATTGAGCAGGATAGCATCAACCGCATGGCCGAGGGCAGCGAGGAGCGCGTCCAAGCTCAGGCCGAGTTGGACCAGCGCCGCGCCGCCGCCGATCAGCAATTCGCCGATGCCCGCGCTGAGCTTTCCAATCTGGGTGAATGCACTTGGTACATTCAGGACCGCGGTAACATCGCAAGCTACTCGAGCGTCGAGAGCGACAGTTCTTCGATCGAGGCCATCGCCACGGTGTTCCCGTTTATCTTCTTTATCGTCGCCGTGCTCATCAGCCTCACCACCGCCACGCGCATGGTCGAGGAGGAGCGCACGCTTATTGGCCTGTACAAGGCGCTTGGCTATTCACGCGAGCGCATCCTGTCCAAATACGTGGACTATGCGCTGTGGGCATGTCTGATCGGCGGCGTGCTCGGCAACATCATCGGCTTTGTGGGCCTGCCACTGTTCTTGTTTACGGTGTTCGACGACATGTACTCGCTGCCCCAGATGCTGCTTTCGTACGATATCGTGTCTTCACTCGTGTCGGTGGCGCTGTTTGCCGTGGGCGTGGTGGGCGCTACGATTATCGCCTGCCGCCACGAGATGGCCGAGACCCCAGCCTCGCTCATGCGTCCCAAGGCCCCGCGCGCCGGCTCGCGCATTCTGCTCGAGCATATCGGCTTTATCTGGCGCCGCATGGGCTTCTTAAACAAGGTCGCTGCACGCAACCTATTCCGCTACAAAAAGCGCGCCTTTATGACCATCTTCGGTATCGCGGGCTGTACGGCGCTTGTGATCTGCGGTATGGGCATCCGCGATACGTCGGTGGCGCTTTCGCCCAAGCAGTACGGGCATATCACGCGCTACGACCTGCTGGCGGTCGCCAATCCCGACGATTTTTCACAGACGTGCGCGGCATTGGATGGGCGCAGCGCGTCCAATGATTCCAACGTGACCGTGACCTCGACCCTGCCGATTATGACCGACAACGTCACCTTTACGTTTGGCGGCAAAAGTGAGACCGTGCAGCTGATCGTGGTGCCCGATAACCGCACGAGTGACTTGGGCGATTACGTACGCCTGGAGGATGAGTCCAAAGAACCGCTGTCTTTGCGTGACGGAGACGTGTATCTGAGCAAAAGTTCACAGCTGGTGCTGGGGATTCAGCCGGGCGATACGGCTCACGTCCAGGATTCGTCGCTCAATGTTGCCAAGGTCAAAGTCAGCGACATTTCGCTTAACTATCTGGGCAACACGCTTTACATGACGCAGGGCACCTATGAGCGTGCGTTCGGTCGAAGCGCACGTCTTAACGGCGTCTTTGTGCTGCTTAAGGGCTCGTCGGCCGACCAGATTGCGTTTAGCAAGAATCTTAAGAGTGACGGTTGGCTTACGATTTCGAGTACGGCCGAGCATTGGGAAAACTATGAGGCGAACTTTACGATTATCAATTCGGTCGTGGTGCTCGTGACCTTCATGGCGGCGTGCCTATCGTTTGTGGTGGTGTTTACGCTGTCCAACACGAATATCTCCGAGCGCGAGCGCGAGCTGGCGACCATTAAGGTGTTGGGCTTCCGTCGCGGTGAGGTGCACCATTACGTCAACAAGGAGACGTTGATCCTCACGGCGATTGGCGCTGCGCTGGGCGTGCCGCTGGGCGGCTTGCTGGCCGAGAGTTTTACGTACATTTTGCAGATGCCGTCGCTGTACTTTGACGTCGAAGTCGAGCCGCTGAGCTACGTGCTTGCCGTGGTGCTTTCCTTTGGCTTTACGTTTATCGTCAACCTCGCCACCAATCGTACCCTCAACAAGATCGACATGGTCGGCGCCCTCAAGAGTGCCGAGTAACCTGCCAAAAAGGGACAGGT
>DBFZVF010000199.1:0-6782 GCA_048519165.1 Collinsella sp. | reverse complement strand
GCAGGTTTTGCGTGGAAGTGGGAAACGAAGAAACACAAAGACGCGTTCGACATCGTCATTGAGGGCATCCCTAAACGTTGGAACTCGAGTCAAAAGGATTGGGTTAACTCCCCCAACGCCGTCAACGAGGTCGGATGCATCCACACGGTACAGGGCTACGACCTCAACTACGGCTTCGTAATTCTGGGGCCAGACATTTACTACGACAACGACAAAGGGGGCGTCTGCGTTAACAAGGCAAACTTCAAAGATACCGTCGCAAAGAAAAAGGCAAGCGACGACGACCTACGAAAGATTATCGTCAACGCCTACTACGTTCTCATGACGCGCGGCATGTTGGGAACGTATCTCTATGTGTGCAATACGGCGCTCAAGGAGTATTTGTCACGGTATATCCCGGTGATATAGACCTAACGACCGCCCTCCCCCATGTAACCATCCTGCAAATCATAGCGGCGCACTCGAGTTTTACCGTGATGCGGTCGCGCCTGGCGCTCCACTGTGCTAAAGTATCCCGAACGTTCAAACGACTACGAGGGGGAACTAGAAGATGGCACGTGTGCACAACTTCTCAGCTGGCCCGGCCGCGCTGCCTACAAGCGTGCTCGCCGAGATCGCCGACGAGATGATGGACTACCGCGGTTGCGGCATGTCCGTGCTCGAGATGAGCCATCGATCTAGCATGTACCAGCAGATCATCGACGACGCCGAGGCAACCCTGCGCCGCCTGATGAGCATCCCCGACAACTACCGTGTCCTGTTTTTGCAGGGCGGCGCCACGCTGCAGTTTGCGGGCATCCCCATGAACCTCATGCGCCGCGGCCGCGCCGGCTACGTCGTGACCGGCAACTTTGCCAACAAGGCGTACAAGGAGGCCGCCAAGTACGGCGAGACCGTGCTGCTCGCGAGCTCCGAAGACACCAATTTCGACCGCATTCCCACCATGACCGATATCAACACGCGCATTGCCGCCGAGGCCGCGGGCGATGGGCTCGACTACGTCTACATCTGCCAGAACAACACCATCTTTGGCACCATGTACCACGGGCTGCCCGATTGCGGCGATGTGCCGCTGGTCGCCGATGTCTCGAGCTGCTTTCTGTCGCAGCCGCTCGACGTCGAGCGATACGGGCTCATTTACGCCGGCGCGCAGAAAAACGCCGGCGCCGCGGGCGTGACCGTGGTCATCGTGCGCGACGACCTCATCGCCGAAGGCCCCGCCTTTGCGCAGACGCCGCAGTACCTGGACCTCAAGACCCAGGCCGCCAAGGGCTCCATGCTCAACACGCCCAACACCTTTGGCATCTACGTGTGCGGCAAGGTGTTCCATTGGGTGGAGCAGACCGGCGGACTCGCCGCCATGGCCGAGCGCAACTGGGCCAAGGCCAACCTGCTCTACGACCTGCTCGAGCACAGCAAGCTTTTCCATGGCACCACGCAAGCCGACAGCCGCTCCATCGCCAACGTCACCTTCCGCACCGGCGACGCCGGACTCGATGCGGCCTTTGTCGCAGGCGCGGCCGAACACCAGATTCAAAACGTCAGGGGCCATCGCCTCGTCGGCGGCATGCGCGCCAGCGTGTACAACGCCGTCACCATGGAGGACGTGCAGGCGCTGGCCTCGTACATGAAGGACTTCGAAGCGCAGCATAGTTTGAGTCCGCGATCTAACTAGCCCGCAACCCGCGGGCCGACCAGCCACTTCAAACCACCTGTTTTAGACAAACCTGCTAAGGAGTTTTTCCATGCGTAAGATTAAGACCATCGACGACATCACCAAAGACGGCAAGGTCGAGTTTGGCAAGGGCTACGAGTTTGTGGGCACCGCCGAGGAGGCCGACGCTATCCTGATGCGCTCCACCGACCTGCACGGCTACGAGCTGCCCGAGGGCATCCGTGCCATCGCCCGCTGCGGCGCAGGCGTCAACAATATCCCCATCGAGGAGTACGCCAAAAAGGGCGTCGTCGTCTTTAACTCCCCCGGTGCCAACAGCAACGCCGTCAAGGAGCTCGTCCTGGGCATGCTGGTGCTTTCGAGCCGTGGCGTGGTGCAATCGATGAACTGGGTACGCGACAACGCCGACGACCCCGAGATTCAGGTCGACGCCGAAAAGGCCAAGAAGGCCTTTGTGGGCCGCGAGCTCAAGGGCAAGCGCATCGGCGTTATCGGTCTGGGCAACGTGGGCTCCAAGGTCGCCAACGCCTGCGTCGATCTGGGCATGGATGTCTACGGCTACGATCCGTTCATTTCCGTCGAGCACGCGTGGGTGCTGAGCCGCGAGGTGCAGCGCGTGGGCACGCTCGAGGACCTCTGCCGCGGCTGCGACTACCTCACCGTGCACGTGCCCAGCAAGGCCGACACCATCGGCATGATCAGTACCGAGCAAATCAACCTGCTGGCACCCGACGCCGTGCTCATCAACTACGCGCGCGAGACCATCATTGACGAGGACGCCGTCGACGCCGCCCTGCGCGAGGGCAAGCTTAGCTGGTTTAGCTGCGACTTTGCCACGCCCAAGACCGTCAAGATGCCCAATACGTTTATCACCACGCACTCGGGCGCCGGCACCGGCGAGGCCGAGGCCAACTGCGCCGACATGGCGATCAGCGAGCTCAAGGATTACCTGGAAAACGGCAATATCGCGCACAGCGTCAACTACCCCGCCTGCAGCATGGGCAAGGCGCGCGCCGCGAGCCGCATCGCCTGCCTGCACGCCAACGTGCCCAACATGATCGGCCAGATCACGGCCATTCTCGCCAAGGACAACGCCAACGTGCAGCGTATGACCAACGAGTCCGCTGGCGAGAACGCCTACACCATGTTCGACACCGACGAGCACCTGGACAGCAGCACCATCGAGGCGCTCAAGCAAATTCCGTCGATGTATCGCGTGCGCGTGATCAAATAGCGCCGGCGCCAAGCCTGCCAGGCAGACCATGAAGCCCATTCGGCCCCCGTTTTCACGAAACGGGGGCCGATTTCGTTGCTCCGGCTGGTTTTGAAAATGCTACCCATAATAAGTTTTTTCGGATAATCGACAGTGAGGCCCTAGTCGCTAAGCACAACTGCTTTTACAAACAGCTTTATCAGGGGTTTTAGTAGGTAAAAATCGATCTCTATATGCCAAACTAAAGTTGACTGTCCATTTTCCGAAATAACTTGCTCTAGGTAGCACTTTTCAAGCCAATTCCAAGGAGCAATTGAAGGCTATTCGCAACTAAAACCCTAGCTTCCGCGACCGTTTTCCACCCGCGCGGCTACATTCCCGTCCAATCGATAAAAATCTCCTCACGAAGTCGCCGTTCGAGCTCCTGCTGCCGCGACGTCTTGTCTTTCAACGGCACATCGAGATAGGACATGATGAGTTCCATCACCACGCGGAAGGCATCGGAGTCGACTAGCTGACCATAGGTCATCAGAACGACGGGATATCCCATCGTCTGAAGGGCCGTCGTTCGATCGGAGTCCGAGATCTTGGATTCTATGGATCCGTGAATGGCTTTACCTTGACATTCAACCAGGCACTCCCGGCTGCCGTCCTTATTTGACAGCAAGATATCGGCGTAGCGCCTATCAAGCCCCGAAATCAGGCGGGCGCTGCGCGTCATGCGAATCTCAACATTATTGGTAAGGCGCAGCCCTTCGCCGCCGCGCAGCCTCGAAAGGCCAAACAGCATCGAAGCTTGGACCTCAAGCGGCGATACCACAACCCCCGTAATGCATTTCGCGGCACGTGTGAACGATTTAGCACCGCGGAGTCCCTGGATCTTATTGGCGAACTCCGTAAGTTCAGAGAGCTCGATCAAGGGAGGCCGTTTCCACAAGTCCGTTGGATTCCCCGAGGCGTCCCTTACGTTTTCCCAGCCCAACCGCGCGTCACCCCACCGGTCCCCATATGCCTGCTCAAGGGCCAACTTTACCTGAAGCGCAATCTTGCACACGGCAAAGGTGCCGCACATCTCATACATGCACATAATCAGACGCTCGTTTGAGACCGAGGAAGCCAGGGTCAGCAGGGTAAAGAGCGGGGACGCGACATCAAGGCCAAACTCTGTCTGCCGCACGGAGCCAAACGGCCTCCCCCCGTTCCAAACATGTCTGACAATGCGACCGCCTTTACGTCCGCAGCCGCCCTGCGCCAACACGTGTAACGGGGTGCCCAGGAAATGCTTGACAAGCGGATGCTCACAAAGGCGCTCCCTGCGCGGATCGTCCGCAGAATCGGGCAGGTCCGGCATTATTGCCAAGACCTGTGGAGGTATCCGGTGATACCGAAAGGCAGATATGTCGCACAGCATGTCGTCCATGAAGGGTACGTACCCACCGCGTCGTTTGTAAACCCGCCCGGACGGCAAACGCGATGGCTCGGCCTGCGAACGGTAAATGCTGCTACGCGCGCGTCGCGAATCTGCAGGTGACTTACAATCGGTTTGCAAAGCAAACTGATTGTAAGGTTACATATGGTTGATGATGACGAGGGCGGCTATCGCCCCTTTATCGTGCCCGACCACGCCAAGGTCTGGGTCGACATGCGCCTGACGCCGCCGACCGATACGGCCGCCGCGATCAACATGATCGAGCAGGCCACTGCCACCGCCGAGGCCGCGGTTCCCGGTTGCCATGGCAGTTTCGCCGTGACGGGCGATCGCCCCGCCATCGAGCGCGACCCGAACTCTCCCCTTCTAGCTGCGCTCAAGCGCGCCGCCGATGACGTGACAGACGCGGACGTGCCCGCCAGCTTCTTTACCGGCTGCACCGATACCGCCGTCATTGCCGGCAAGACGGGTAACCGCAATTGCATGAGCTACGGCCCCGGCTCGTTGGTGCTCGCGCATAAGCCCAACGAGCCGGGGCCCATGCCGATATCGTTCGCTGCCAGAACGTGCTCATCGCGCTTGTTGACAACACGCTCTGGGACGCGAGCGTCCAAGTTGGGGCATAATAAGCCGCGAACAAACCGACTCGCGCGTTAGGACCGCCCATGAAAGCACTTCCGTTTCCCTGCATCCGCCCAGCTCAGGACCGCGTGCTCGAAGCGCTGCCGCAGATGGGCGGTATCCTGAGCAGCAACGACGCCCTGCGCGACGCCATCGCCGACGGGCTTATGCTCAAAGATCCGGGCGCGGCGTATTACGCGTACGAATGCTCCGGAGAGCCGGGGCGCGTGACGGGCGTTGTGGCGATTTGCCCGGTCGGCGTGCTGGCGTGCGACGACGCGCCCTCCGCGGGTACAGCTGCAGCCGCCCGTGCAATCGCCGCGCTTAAGGTGCAGCCCCGCCCTGTAACGCTCGTCTACGAAGCATCACCCGTCATGGATATCATCCTCGGCGCCGCCAAAGAGGGCGCGTCGCTCTATGCCGTCACCGACCCCGCCGGCATTACGCACCGCGTGTGGGAGGTCAAGCGCGAGGACGCCGTTGCCGCCATCCGAGCCATGCTCGACCAGGCACCAGAGCCGGCGCCGGCTGACGACCCCACCTATGCCGCCGCGCTGGCAGGGGCGGCGCAGCTCCTGGCGGACGAGGCCCGCACAGCCGGCACCTACACGGGCAAAGAACCGTTCAACTTTACCGTTGCCACGTTATTCCCCGCCGCGCAGGTTGCCGGCGGCGCACCGCAGGTTCCGACGGGTTTGCTGACCCACCAGATCGCACGGTTCTAACAGGGCCTAAACGCCCGGCACAAAGACTCGGCAGCTCGACAAACAAGGGGCGGGGATGCATGCGCATGCATCCCCGCCCCTTTCGCATCGAGCAATGATGTCGGCAATCCGCATCGCCACGCCCGCGCTACCCGCGCTGCGGACCCGCTGCCGCCACGAGCGGCTCAAGACCCAGCTCGCGCGCATAATCTTCTTGCGTAAAGACTTCGACCAGTTCAAACGTATCCGTCGCATCGTCAAACGCAAAATGCAGCACCGAGCAGTTGCCCGGAACGCGCTCGCGCTCGTCGGCCGCCGCTCCCCTCACGTGGTCCAAAAATTCCTTGATGGACGAGGCGTGGCTCACCGCGAGCACGCACTCGTGGTCCGGACGTCGCATAAGATCGGTCAACGTCGCCACCATGCGCTCGCGCACCTGCATCTGCCCCTCGCCGCCAAATTGGCGGTAGAAGTCACGCCACGGACGCTCGGGCATGAGCATCACGCGCTCGGCCTCAAAATCGCCAAAGAACCACTCGCACAGACCGTCCAGACGCTCGTAGGCAAGGCCCGGCCACAGGTTGGCGATAGTCTGCTCGGTGCGATGCAGCGTCGAGGTGTAGGCGTGGTCGGGCTCGATGCCACGCGCTCGCAAGAACATGCCAGCGCGCGCCGCCTGCTCGCGGCCCAACTGCGTGAGCGGCGAATCACTCCAGCCCTGAATAATGCGCTTGAGGTTAAATATCGTCTGTCCATGACGGACCAGATACAGGTCTTTATTCATAGGGGTCCTTTCGTTCGTTACCAGTCAAGGAGCGAAAACGCCCCGTCGCAATAGCCAAAATGAAGCACGGCACCGTTGTCGGGCTGTCCTCCCCCGCCGGCCACATACTCAAGAAACTCCTGACAGGCAGAGCCGTGGGAAACGGCCAACACGCAGTCGTGCCGAGGCCGGGCCATAATACGAGACAGCGCCGCAACCATGCGCGCCCGTAGCTCGCCCTCCGACTCACCGCCAAAGGCAACCGGATAATCGCCCCAGGGTTGCGCCGGCATCTCGCGGTTTGATGTGCCCTCCAACGAACCCAAATGCCACTCGCGTAGGTCGTCGACCAGCTCTATGGGAAGGCCCTCACCAAC
>DBFZVF010000198.1:0-2991 GCA_048519165.1 Collinsella sp. | reverse complement strand
AGGCCTGAGCGCTTATTAGGGTCTTCATGCAGGAGCACGTCATTCGCTGCAACGTCGTTGTTAGAATAGGCAGCGCAATCGCCTATCTCATCAATCAGCTTGGCACCGCGCTCGGTCTTCACGATAACGGCTGAGATGCCCTTCTCAGGATGTGCGCAGTCTTTGGCGGAATCAGAACGCCAGGAATCACCGAGAATAAGGTCAGCGGGGCTTTCGCACCCTCTGAAGGGACAACTATAGCAAGACGATCTGCTGATCATGCCTTTGATATAGGACCCATAAAACGGGTCGAATGCGGCGGGCCTCTTTATAATCCTGCCGTCGGACAACTCAATCTTTATGTTATGGCCCCAACCGAATTTCGATTTATCTCTAAAAGTCAGTGCGGTGACATCGGACTTCTCACGAAGCTCGAGCCAGTCAACATAGGAACGGAACATGGAAGAGCTTGGTACACCGTGGCAAACAACGCTGACGGTTGTCAGCCCATCCATCGGTTTACCCAAATAGAGACGCAGTGCCGAAACCTGGCAAGGAGTACCGCTAAACAGTACATGCTTGCCGGATTTGAGATCGCTGAGCACTTCGGGATACGATTCGCTAGCATCGCTCTGGACATATTTGGACTTTTGCAGGAGCGCGATATCGGCAAGCTCGGATATACCGATATGCCTGACGTGATCGACGCCATCCCAGGCGGCGCCGTAAACGCGCCCGCCGTCCGAAAGTATCCGTTTCGCAAGAAGGGAGAAGACACCGCCGGACGAACTTTGCGCGAGCTCGCCCGGGTCATCGCTCTGCAAGACAGCGGCGCGAATGGTCTCCGAGTCCGCGTCGACTTGGTTTTCCGCCGGACAGGTACGCAGGCAAAGACCGCAGGAGGTGCATCTCGCTGCTTCCACCACGGGGTATTCGAAACCATCGGGCGAGGTACGCATAGTAATAGCGGAAAAAGGGCATTTGGCCGCGCAAGCTCCGCAACCAAAGCAGGCCCGGTGAGAAACTGTGTCGATGTTCTTGCTCAAGCTAACTTCCCCCTATTGCTCAAGAGCATCCAAGAGCCATTTTTTCGAAAACGTGATGAGCGACTCCACGTCGGACAGTCGCTTCTCATAGCCCTCGATTTCCGTAGCGTTCATGTGGCTGTCATAGCCATCTAGCAGACGATCCTCGGTATTCGAGAGCCTCGAGAGGCTCTCAACTCGAGAGTTTTGAGAGCGTTTGTCGGTCTCCTCAAATCTCTTGAAGCAGTAATAGTCTTTGCGGAAAATTTGAGAAAACAGCGTACCGTGCAGCGAATCGGTTAACACGAACCGCGCGCTCGCCAGATACGCGAGCCATTCATCGGGACCAAGCCCGTAACGCGGATTGAGCTGCTCGTCGACAGCATTTTTACCTGAACCGACAAGCGTCACGACCTCGCAGCCGAGCTCTTTTGAAATCGAATCGACAGCTTTCCTGTAAAACGGCCTATTCCCAAGGAAATAGCAGACGATTTTTCCGGGCTCAGGACATTTACCGTTGATGAGCGGGGCCCAGTCCTCTTTCGACAGGAGCAGGACAGGGTCCACAACTTGTGAAGGGCGCTCGAGACCGAGGGATTCGACGAAATCCGCACCTGCATCTTCACGAACAGACACGGAGCTGAACGTTTTAATCAGATCGGTAATGATCTTTTTCTTCCTCTGTGTGGTACTAGTGACACCGAAGCTGGGCGCATACGCGATTCGCTTATCACTGTCGCCCAAAAAGGAGAGATAGAAATTCCTGTTCAAAAGATAAGGCGACCAAATCTGATCCGATCCACAGACATACGCATCGTATTTACCCCGCAAACCGACCAGCCCGTCTGTATCGGTAATCCTGTCAGTGGTCTCGATATTCTGACTCAAAAAGCGACTGAAAACGTCAGCCGTCGAGGAGCCGAAGTCGTCGTGCTCCTTCTTACGATTGAGCAGCTCGTGTGCCTTACCGGCAAACAAATCAAAGGAGTTCCGGTTGATAGCCCAGTTCAAAAGCTTTTCTTTGACGCTGGGAAGATAGTCAGCGTCAACAACGTCATGCCCTTCGAACTTCAAAAAGCGCTGCAGGGCATAAGCCTGAAGCAGCGTGCCGAAATTTTGATTATGCAGCCACGTTAAAATACAAATTTTCATTAATTCACCGTCTTTGATAGCTTCAGGTAGTACTTTTCAAGCTTGGGCGCTGCTTTAAAGATGTCATAAGATTCAAACGCCCGAGATGTATGAGGGTCGGAGCGATCAACAACATCCCTGTGAGCGGCAAGAATCGCGTCGGACCAGCCCTTGACGCCCGTGCTCAACGGAACAAAGCTGCACCGACTAGATAACGCAACCTCGTTGGGGACCCTCTCAGAGCAGATGCACGGGAGGCCGGAAGCCTGAGCCTCAATCGCGACCATTCCGAGACCCTCGTACAGACTGGGGAGTACGAATAAATCAAGCGCCTGATAGATGTCCTGTACATCAGAGATTTGGCCGAGAAAATGCACCGCCGAGGCAATGCCCAGTGAGCACGCTTTTTCCTCCGCCTGCGGTCGCAGCTTTCCATCGCCACAAATAACAAGAATGGAGTCGGGATTCTGAGCATGCACCGCCTTGAAAACATCAAGCAAAAACAACTGATTCTTCTGGGAGATGAACCTACCGATATTTCCCAATACCAGCGTATCGTCCTTCGCTCCAAGCTCAGTACGTCGCTCATCCCTAATCGATCTATTGAAAGAAAAGACGTTCAGATCGATAGCATTATTAAAAACAGTAAAACGGGATGAGCCGAATAGCCATTTTCCAGCATGCTCGGTGCAGGCGGCCAAATTAGTCGGATACCTTGTTGAGAAAAGCTTCAAAAAGCCTTTGACAACGTTTTTAGCAAACTCGCCCTTACCGCTCGTAGAGTGGCTGTGGGCTATACGCACAGGTACGCCCGCCTTCTTTGCAGCACGAAGCGGAAAGACAGAAAGCGCGTTGA
>DBFZVF010000197.1:0-10119 GCA_048519165.1 Collinsella sp. | reverse complement strand
GTTATTTGCATGGCGATGGCGCTCGATCCGGACAAGCGCTTTGCAAGCGCGAAGGCGCTAGGGCACGCTGCGCGTGCATCTTATGCGTTGTCCGCACCGACGCCGTCGTCCGCGCCGAATGCTGCTTCCTTCCAAGAGCCTCCGGAGCGGCGAGCCGTGTGCCCTGCGCCCGTGCTCCCCACGGATCAGTCTCAGGGCGGATTGCCGTTGGTGCCTGAGCGCCCGAATTTACTCTCCCGCATTCCCGACACCGTTGGGCGCATTTGGAACGCATTCGTCTATCTTTCGCTACTTGTTTTCTTTGCCGGAAGCCATTTTGCCGTTTTTCATCCTACGGGCGCCAACCAAAACTACCCGATGTGGTTTCTCGCGATTGAGTATTTTATCTTCGTCGACGGTCTCGTAGTGCTCATCCATTTTGTGATGCTCGACAAACGCCGCCTTCGCCGGCGGTTTGAGCTACTCGATAGATACCGCGGTAAAAAGCTTGCAAAGCTCTGGCTCAAGGCTATGGGTGTGCTCTTGTTGGTAATGATTATCATTGTTGCCATTGCAAACGCGACTGGCGTCGTCGATACCTCCGTCGCGTAAAAGAAAAAGGGCCCCAATTGGGGCCCTTTGACGTTGATCTTAGATGCGGTTCATCTGGGTTGCAACCTTGTTGTACCAGTCCTGCCACGTGGGCGGGCAGTACTTTTTGGCGGCTGCCGGGGTAAGCGTGGAGCCATAGTTGGCGCCCAGGTAGGCAACGTGGGCAGAGACGCCCTCGCTCCAGCTACCAAAGCTCCGCCAGCCGCCGCCGCGGGCGCTCCAGCCCCAGGCGTTATAGGAGCCGGCACAATAGAGGCCCTTGCTGCTCTCGATGCAGGCGATGGCGGGAGACCAGCGAGGGTCAACACCGGTGTTCCAGGCTGCCACGGCAAAGTTGTAACCCTGGCCTGCCATGGGGGAGCCGGCGAGGTAGTTGTCGATGCGACTCGTCCACTCGTTGATAAACGAGTCGTAATCGGAGTTGCCGGTATTGGAGTTGTTCACCGTGGTGTCGATAGTGGTGTTGGCGTTATTGGCCTGGCTGTTGGAGTTGTTGCCGCTCACGCCCTCGCCCGAGAGCTTCTCGGCGGCAGCGGCCTTGTCGGCCTCGAGCTTGGCCAGCTCTGCGGCATTCTCCTGCTCGGCCTTTGCCTGGGCTTCGCTGCGAAGCTGCTGGGCCTGTGCCAGTGCGTCCTCGGCGGTTTTCTGCTCGGTCTCGAGTTGGGACTTCGCCTGCTCGAGCTCGGTCTTGTTCTGCTCGAGCTCGGTCTGCATCTTGTTGAGCTCTTCGATCTCGTCGACGCTCGAGCTCGTGATCTGGTTGGTGTACTTGCAGGTGGTGATGAACTCGCCCAGGCTCTGCGCGTTGACCAGGAAGCTCACGATGGGGTTGGTGCCCTTCTGGTACTTATACAGATCGCGCATGGCGGAGCTCGCCTTGGCCTGTTGATCGGGAAGTTCGGCTTCGATCTTCTCGATGCTTGCCTCGTTAGTGTCGATTTGCTTCTGCAGATCCTCGAGCTTGGTGCGGGCTTCGTTGTAGGCACTCGTGGCGGTTTCGATTTTCTGCTGGGCAGCGGAAAGCTGATCCTGCGTTGCCTGCGAGGCGGCATAGGCTGCGACGGGGGAGAGCATCGGCGCGGCCGTCAGTGTAACGGCAAGCGCGGCGCTCGTGATGATACGAGCCGGCTTCGACGCGATGAGCGCTGCGGTGCGATGGTTCGAATGCTGCATCCAGTCCCTCTGCAATCAATCGTAGGTTATAGTTCGAAAGGTATTCTACTACTGCTTTCGACTTCAACTTGAACCTTAAAGGTTCTAAAGGGTCAAGTTGAACTTGAGGTTTTGGCCTTGACCTGCAGTTATAGTGAATTGTTAAGAAACCATAGAGTTCAACTTTAACGTTACGGAACCCTGCGGGCTCGATCATAAGCGCCTGCTTGCCATAGATATGGTGGAACTTTGGGAAGCGACGGTTTGGCACGCTAGAATAAACCAGTTGCATAAAGACCGCCCATCGTACGGGCAGTTGATGATAGGAAGTTTCCATGGCATTGCAGTTTACAGAGCGCGAGTTTATACCCGTGCTGCTCGGCGGCGATATCAACGCCTATTCGGTGGCGCGCGCCTTCTACGAGGAGTATCAGGTCAAGAGCCTGGTCTTTGGCAAGTATCAGACGGGTCCTGCATACCGCAGCCAGATTATCGACTATACGCCCAATGTGGATATCGACACTATGCCGGTCATGATCGAGACCGTCAACGGCATTGCACAGGCCAATCCCGATAAGAAGATTATCCTCATGGGCTGCGGCGATAACTACGTCGCGCTTGCCGCACAGGCTCAGGATGCCGGCCAGCTTGCCTCCAACGTCATCGCGCCCTATGCGTCCTACAGTATGCTCGAGCAGTGCCAGAAGAAGGAGATCTTCTACGAGCTGTGCGAGAAGCACGGTGTACCCTATCCGCACACGTTTACCTTTACCATGGCGATGCTCAACGCCCAGGGCGAGGCTTCCGCCGAGGCGCTCGACCAGATCGACTTTCCCTTCCCGATGATTCTGAAGCCCTCTGACGGCATCATGTGGTGGGAGCACGAGTTCGAGGGCCAGAAGAAGGCCTACGAGATTGCCGATCGCGCCGAGCTGGAGCAGGTCATTCGCGATGTGTACGCCAGTGGCTACACCGATGACCTCATCTTGCAGGACCGCGTGCCCGGCAACGACGAGTACATGCGCGTGCTTACCAGTTATTCCGACCGCAACGGCAAGGTTCGCATGATGTGCCTGGGTCACGTGCTGCTCGAGGAGCATCAGCCCCATGGTGTCGGCAACCACGCCTGCATCATCACCGAGCCCAACGACGAGCTCATGGGTGGCGTGCGCAAGCTGCTTGAGGACCTTAAGTTCACGGGCTTCTCCAACTTCGACGTCAAGTACGACCAACGCGATGGTTCGTTTAAGTTCTTCGACTTCAACACGCGTCAGGGCCGCAGTAACTACTACGTCACCAACAGCGGCTTTAACGTTGCTAAATACGTGGTGGATGAGTACGTCTATAACCGTCCGTTTGAGCCGGAATTTGTGACGGCGCAGGACGAGGCGCTGTGGATGGTCGTCCCCATGGGCGTCGTTGACAAGTATGTCAAGGACCCCGAGCTGCGTGCGAAGGCGCATCGTCTGGCCAAGGAGGGCAAGGCCGCCGATCCTTCGTTTATGAAGGGCGATTTTGTCTTTAACCGCTGGTTGCGCATGTGGCACACCAAGCTGCGTCACTTTAAGCTGTTCAAGACGTATTACAAGTAGATGAGCGCGGCGCCCGCCCGGTTTGCATCGGACGGGCGCGGGCATGATACGAGCAATTGCATGGGCGTCACCAAGGAGGCGGCGATGGAAAAGCTGGGAGTTATCGGCGGCATGGGCGCTGAGGCCACGTCGTATTACTACGACCAGGTCGTGCGTCATACGGCTGCTACCTGTGATCAGGAGCATATCGACATGGTGGTACTTTCCAAGTCGACCATGCCCGACCGTACGCTGGCCATCAAGACCGGCGAGCATGCCGAGCTGCTGGCGACCATGAAGGAATGTGCACGGGCGCTCGAGGGACTGGGCTGTGCTCATATCGCCATTCCCTGCAACACGTCGCACTACTTCTACGACCAGATTCAGTCGTTCACCAAGGTGCCGATTATTCACATGCCGCGCGAGTCGGTGCGCTATGCTCTGGCCGGCGCGGTGATGGGGGAGTGCGAGTTCGACCCCAACCTGAGTATGCCGGCCGAGCCGGTGCACAAGATTGGCATTATGGGCACCGACGGCACCGTGGGCGCAGGCGTCTATGGGCGTGAATGTGAGACCGCGGGCGTCGAGGTCGTCTATCCCAGCGAAAAACGTCAGGCCGACGTGATGTCGCTCATCTACGACGATGTGAAGGCCGGGCGTGAGCCCGATATGGATAAGTTCGACCGCGTGATGTGGGAGTTTGCCAGTAGCGGCTGCGACCGCGTCATTCTGGCCTGCACCGAGCTCTCGGTGCTGCAGAAGTACCGAGAGATGCCCGAGATCACCCTCGACGCCATGGATGTCCTGGTGCGCGAATCCATCATCCGCAGCGGCGCCCCCTACCGCCTGTAGCCCTCGACCTGCCAAAAAGGGACAGGTTTATTTTGGTAGGTTTTATCTGGGGGAACAGTAAGGCCTCGACTCGTTTGGTGCGAGCCGAGGCCTTTTGAATTTATCGGTTGGCGGTGGCGATGGGTTAGAACAGGAAGCCGAGGACAATGAGGGCAATGCTAACAATAAGCATGGCAATGTCCTGGCCCTTGATGGGGTAGCGCTTGTACGAGCTCGCGCGCGTGCGCAGGTAGAAGCCGCGCTGCTCGGCCGCCAAGGCCGTGGCATCGGTTTTACCCACGCTCGAGATCAGTAGCGGCACGCACAACGGCAGCATGAGCTGAAGCTTCTTGATGGGGTTCTTGGTGTCATACTCGATGCCGCGTGCGGTCTGCGCCTCCATGATGGCGTTCATTTCCTGGCCAAACACTGGCACAAAGCGCAGCGCCGTGGTAAAGGTGAAGGCGTAACGATACGGAACGTGCAACACCTCGACGCAGGCGTTGGCAAGGTCGTTGAGCTTGGTCACCATGAGCATCAGAATAAGCGGTAGCGCCACGCCCAGCAGACGCAGACAGGCCTTTGTTCCGGTGATGAGGCCTTCATCGGTGACAAAGCTCCACACCACGTTGCCATCGCGCATAAAAGCCAGCTGCAGCACCAGCATGATGAGCGCGAGTGGAATCAGTAGCTTGAGCAGCGCGAGCAGGCGGTCGACGACGCCGGCGTAGGCTCCCAGCGCGAGCGTGAGTGCCAGAAAGCCCAGCAGTGCCACATAGGTGTCGGACAAGAAAATGCCGATGATGATGGCGGCGGCGAGGCCCAGTTTGATGACGGGGTTCAGGCGGTGTAGCAGCGTGTCGCCCGGCATGTAGTCGATGACGTTAACCACGGCGGACCATCTCCTCGGTAATGCGAACGATATCAGTGACCTCACTCACCTGCGTAAAGGCGGGCGAGACGGTGGATGCCAGACGGCGCGAGAGTTCGATGACCTGGGGCGGCTCAACGTAGGCACGCTGCATGAGTTCGATGTTCGAGAACAGCTCGTGCGTGCGGCCGCGGTCGAGGATGCGACCGTTGGCCATCACCACGATGCGCTCGGCAAAGTCGGAAACGACTTCCATGTCGTGACAGACCATGATGACGGCGCAACCGCGCTCTGCCATGGTGCGCACCGTTTCCATCACGGTCATGCACTCGCGGTAGTCCAGGCCGCTCGTGGGTTCGTCGAGCACCACGATCTTGGGCTCGATCACCACAACGGAGGCCAGCGCCACCATCTGGCGTTGGCCGCGCGACAGTGAGAACGGTGCCTCGTCGGCGGGCAGACCAAAGCGGTCGATGACCAGCTGGGCGCGACGCAGGGCTTCGGCGCGGTCGATGCCGGCAAGTTCTAGACCAAAGGCGACCTCGTCGAACACGGTGTCTTTGCAGATTTGGCGGTCGGGGTTCTGGAAAAGCGTTGCCACTTCGTGTGCGATGCGGCTCGTGGGAACCGATGCCGTGTCCAAGCCCGTAACGCGTACGCTGCCCGATGCGGGCTTGAGCAAACCCGTGAGCAGTTTGGTGAGCGTGGTTTTTCCGGCTCCGTTTTGGCCGACAATGCCCACGAGCTCGCCGGGGTAGAGCGTCAAGTTGAGGTCGTGGACGGCGGCGCCTCCATGGGGGTAAGAAAACTCGACATGGTCAAAGGTGAGCACCGGCTCGGCGTCTTTCGCATGCGGGCGCAGCGACGGCGCGTGCGGGGAGCCTGCGGGCGCCTGGGTATCGCTTGTCGCACGGTCGGGGTCGACGATTTCCGTGATCAGGCGTTCTGCCTCGTCGACATCCAGACAGGGCGTGCCGCTTACCAAGCCATCGGCTTCGAGGCTGTTGAAAATGCGCGTGACACGCGGGCAATCGACGCCGATGGCGCGAAGCTCGTCGGTGTGCGCGAAGACCTCGTGCGGCTCACCTTGCAGCGCGATCTGGCCGTGATCGAGCACCAACACACGGTTGCAGTACTCCGAAAGCAGAGCGACCTTTTGCTCAACGACGACGATGGTGATGCCGAGCGCGCGGTTTGCCTCGCGCAGCGTCTCGAAGACCAAGGTGGAACTGGCGGGGTCGAGTGCTGCGGTTGGCTCATCGAGCACTAAGACGCGCGGACGCATGGCGAGGATGGCGGCGATAGCTACCTTTTGCTTTTGGCCGCCCGAGAGGGTGGCGATCTCGCGGTCGCGCAGGTCGCTAATGCCGACGGTCTTAAGCGTCTCGCACAAGCGCTGCTCGATCTGGTCATGCGGAACGCCAAAGTTCTCGAGACCAAAGAGCATTTCGTCCTCAACGACCGAAGCGACCATCTGGGTATCGATGTCCTGCAACACGCTGCCGACGATCTGCGATATGTCGGTGAGCGAGACCTCGCAGGTGTCGTGGCCGTCAACTAACACGGAGCCATAAAAGGCGCCGGTGTAGTGGTGAGGCACGGCGCCCGACAGGCAGGCGGCAAGTGTGGACTTACCGGCACCCGAGGGCCCGATGATGCCGATGAAATCTCCCTTGTTCACGCTAAGCGAAACGTGGCTGAGCGCCTGCTCGGTTTGCGTGCCATAGGAGAACGAGACATCGTCGACGTTGATGATCGTTTCCATGGATACCTTTCATAATCATTGGGGACGTTCTTACATGACTAGTCGTTTAAGAACGTCCCCAAAAGCTCGTTGTTTGGGACAGTCTTTGGCGGTGAAGCACGGATACGGCTTTACGAGGTGCCCCAGGTTGGCGCGAAAGAGGAGCGAAGCGTACTTGGGTATGCGAGCGACGAATGAACGCCAAGATGGGGTGGCTCGTAAAGCCGAGCGGGTTAGTTGAGCTTCAGGGCCTTCTGGATGGGCAGGTAGAGGGCGCCGACCAGAATGGCGTTAAATACGGCGGTCATGGCGACGACGGGTAGCATGGCTGCGGCGAGCTCGCCCACCACGCCGAGCATGGCCATCTTGATGACCATGAAGATGACGCCCGAGACAAAGGTGGTCACGAATGTTGCGACGATGGCGACGACGGGCTTAACCTGGCCGTCCTTGGCGGCGGCGTTGACAATGACGGCCATGAGCATGGCGGCGATACCCTCGGCGGCAAAATCGACAAACGGCGAGGTGGTAGTGATCTGGATTACGGCCGCCGAGATGAGACCAATGACGAGCGTCTGGCCAATGTTGGGACGAATGACCAGGATGGTGAGGCAGAAGGCCGAGATAATGAACTCGGGGCTGATCATACCGCCCGAGATGCCCGAGATTGCCTTGCCGACGGTGAAGTTGAGGATGAAGCCGGCGGCAAGCAGAATGGCGAGCAGGACAAGGGCGCGAATATCGAGTTTACCGCGGTCGGCGGTCTGGACGGTGCGGGGCTGGGCGGTGGCGGTGGTGTTCTGAGACATGGTGAAAGTCCTTTCAAAAAGGGGAGTGTAAGAGAAAAACGGAGGCGCGTGATGCGAATGCGATCGGGCTCGAGATAGAAAAAGGCCCCCGGTCGAAACCGGAGGCCTTCCAATCACCTAGAGCGCAAAACAGGCGTGAGGGACTCACTTTCGACCGATCGTATTCGCATCACGCCACCACCAGTTGTTGAGAGACTTCATCGTGTTCATCATCTTGGTGGCTCCTTTCGTGATGCCTTGGCGCGGTCGCACCTCGTTGCTGTTGCGCTGCACTATAGCACAGCGAAGTGTGTGCGGGGAAATCTTTTTTGAAAAGATTTCGGCGGCGTTTCCTGCCGGTCAAAAGGGCAGGCTGAGCGGGCGGGATGACTCATGCGACCCCGCCCGTCTCTTGGAACGCAAGGGCCTTAGGCCTTCTTGCGACGATAAAGCACGAAGCCGCAGACACCGATGATGACGACGGCGCCAACGGCCATGGCGGCCATGTTGTTGCCCTCGGACTTCTCCTCGGTCGCCTCTTCCTCAGCCTCGGGCTCGGCAACGTCCTTATCGGAGAGAGCCTCGTCGGCGTAGGTGATGGACTCGACCAGGCAGTCGTTGTCGGCATCGTAGTCACTCGGGACGAACTCCTCGGAGAAATCGCCCTCCTTGAGGTAGTCGCGCATCTCCTCGAGCATGGCCTTGCACTTGACGTAGGTGTTCTTGGTCGCTGCCTTGCCGGCCTTGTTGGCCAGGGCGGTGCGGGCCTCGGTGTCCTCGGCGGCCTGCATGGCCTCGTCGACGGTTAGGTTCTGCTCGATGAGCTCCTTCTGCAGGGCGTCGAGATAGGCGCGGACGCCGGTGGCGCAGCTGTCGCGGTTCTCATAGGCGAGCGTGTTGATGTCCATGAGGACGTAGTTGATGGAGTTCTTGGGCTCCTCGTTGTTCACGACGTCTTCCTCTTCACAGTGATCGAAGGAGACATCCTGATCGCTGAAGTAGGGGCTGACCTCGGTGAGCAGTGCGGAATAGAGGGGGATAGCGACGGAGAACTCGGCGTTGGAGAGCATCTCCCACTGGATGGTCGCGATTTCGGGGTCCATGCCGTGACGGATCTGGAAGGTGTGGATCTCGGTGTTGCGGTTGGAGCCGATGGCATAGGCGCCGTCGGTGTTGGCGTTGAGGCCGGTGACATTCTCGCCGCGAGCGGCGAAGGAACGAATCATCTCAAAGGTGTTCCAGTCGGACTTGCCGGGCTGGAAGAACAGCGGCTGCATCTCGTGGACCAGGGCGCCGGTCGTCGCACGAGCATCTTCGCGCTCGTCCTTGACGATCTCATAGTCGGTGCCCTCAGCAAGCGGAGCCATGAAGTAATCGCGGCCCTGGACATAGCGCGACCACTGGTGCATACCGGCCTCGCTAATCTCCTCGCCGTAGGTCTTGGCGACGTCGAACTTGCCGTCGGTGTACTCGGCAAAGCCCTTCTCCTTAGGCATGGACTCGATGCCCTCGGAGTGGAGGCAGTTCTCGGTGTCGTCGAGGTCGACGTCATAGGTGAGGTTGCCGATGTTGGGGTTGAGTGAGGCAATATCGTCGGTGAGCCTCATAGCGATCCACTGGTGGCCGGAAAGCGCTGCAAACAACCAGGTCTCGTTGTTGTCGGCAATGATAATCTGGTCGTTGGAGCAGACGCCCTGCTCGTCAATCAGGCTGCCGAGGAGCTCGACACCCTCACGGGCCGTGGCGCTCTCGCCCAGAATGACGCTGGCGTAGTTGTACTCGCCGATGCCGGTCTCCTCGGTGACGGGGTCGGCTTCCTCTGCCTTCTCGTTATAGGAGGTGCTCAGCGTGGCAGAGCAGGAAACGCCCTTTTCGTTGATGCCAGCCTCGGAATATGCGTCGTAACGATCTTCCCACTGAGAGGGGTTGTCGCGAACGAAGGTGTAGCGGTAGGTTGCGCCCTTGGACTTGTACTCAAAGCCGGACTCGACCGAGGTGTACTTGCTGCCGTCCTTGTGTGCGGGCTCGATGCCAAAGTGCTTGATGTAGCGAGGGCCGAAGTCCTCGGAGCGTCCGTAGTACGTGTTGCCGTCTGCCGTGAGCTGGCTGCCCATGTAGATCTGGGTGCAAGCGAGCGCCGAAGTCGGCATGGCCATAATGGCCGCTGCTCCAAATGCAAGGCCGCAGCCGAGCTTCTTGAGCGTGTTGACAGGATGAGTAAACCTCATGATCCCTTCCAACTGTTGAAACCTCGCGAAACCGTACGGAGTTTCAGCTAATAAATACATCTACTAGCCTAAAGGAAGTGTAAAGAGTATTCATTCGACAACAGCTTTTACTCGATGAGCGTGAAGAAATATACGATGAGCGGATAATAATACTCATTTTATTGCTTTAGTTAAATAAAGGCACCCTGCATTTACTGTAGCTGAATAAAGCGCCAGACAATGCTCAAAAAAGAAAACTCTCCCGCTGTTTAGGATTTGCATAAACAACGGGAGAGTCGATAACTGGATGAATATCATACCAATGTGGATTTACTTCTTTCGGCGGTGGATCACATTGATGGCG
>DBFZVF010000196.1:0-18385 GCA_048519165.1 Collinsella sp. | reverse complement strand
GTCATGAGGTCGCCCATCTCCTGCGTGGGATGGTTGAACTCGGACATGCCGTTGATGACGGGCACAGCGGAGCCCTCGGCGAGGCCTACGACGTCCTTGTGACGGTCAACACGGGCCATCATGATGTCGAGCAGGGAGCCCATGACGCGAGCGGTGTCGCCCAGGGACTCGTGACCGCCGAGCTGGATGGTGCCAGGGCCATAGAACTGAGCATGGCCGCCAAGGTCGGTCATAGCGGTCTCGAAGGAAAGACGAGTGCGGGTGGAGACCTGCTGGAAGATCATGCCAAGGCTCTTGTTGCGGAGCAGGTGCGGATAATAACCGTCAACCTTGATGGCCTTCTTCATTGCCAGGCCAAGATCCTCGATAGCCAGAATCTGCTCTTTGGTGAACTCGTTGGTGTCGATGAAATCCTTAGGCAGTGCCATGTCGATTTCCTTTCCGTCGGTCTTGCCGACTATTACTATGAGGCGCTCGAACATCACGCCTCGTGTTGACAAGACTATCATTCACCCGTATGCAATTTTTACCTAGTTTATTCGGGATTAAAGACCGTTCACGGAGTTACACCCTCTCTAATCCAATATAAAACCGCAGGTCAAGAGTTTACAGGGGGTTTACTATCTAGAACCGCGAACGGTATACAGCTATCCTGTATCTCGGCGTCTAATCTGCAATGGAACGAAGGGTCGAGACGTCTATACCCCACAGGATATACAGGATTCGGCCATAGATTAAATGAGATGGGACGGTGACAGATGAACACTCTGATGTTCTTCTATACCCTAGCAATACTCGTAATCTGTATTGTGACGGCAGTGCTTTCGCTTGCCGCCTATGCCTCGTCTCGTCGACGCTTCTTTATCTATGGCAGCGGCGTATTTATCTGCTATGCCATCGAGATGACCGAGATCTTCTTTTTTGAATACACATTGCAAAACCAGAGTTTTCCGGCCAGCGACTATTACTCAATTACCATGCCTGTAATGCGGACCCTTGTGGCGACCGCTTCGCAGGCTTTTTTTTGGCTGATTGCCATGGACCTGCTCGACAAACATTCTAAAAAGCAGTTCGCTATCCCCGTCTTGACGTTTTTGCTGTGCGAGTCGCTGATTATCGTCGCTGTCCCCTCCGGCCCCATGCATCAGTGGCTCTACTACACGATGCGTCAGGTATTCCTTGTCTTTGTGGGACTGTATATCTTTTGGACGGCTCATAAGAGTACAAAAGTTGAGCTGAAGGCACGCGTTAACAACCAACGAAAGCACCTGATTATCGGCGCTATTCTGGTCGGTTGCATCGTTGCCGAGGACTTCTACAACATTCTGATTGTCCCCATGAGTCTGGCGCCCTCTTGGCTGCAGCTGTATCTATCCGAGCGCAACTTCAGCGAGAACTTCTTTGCGTGCTACTTTGCGATTCTGCTGATTATCTACTCCTACCACGTGCTTTCAATCCGCATGCAGGAGGCGCCCGAGGAAAAGAACGTCAGCGATCTTGACCGGCATATCGAAGAGCAGATGCCCTTCTATCGCAACGCTTACAAGCTCTCCAACCGCGAGACCGAAGTCATGCGCTTGGTTGTGCTGGGCAAGTCGAACCAAGAGATCGCTGACGAGCTATTCCTTGCCGTGGGCACCGTCAAGACCCACATCCACAACATCCTGGTCAAAACCGAGCAGCAAAACCGCACCACGCTCATCCTGCATTTTTGGAAATGTTGAGGTTACGCGGTTTTACCAAACCGCGTAACGGCTCGACGCTGCAAGCGCCCCTAGGCGGCAATCTGACGTTCAATCGTCGGTCGCGTACCAAAAGTACGCTTCCCTCCTCTTTCACGTCACCTTGCTCACCTAGGGGCGCTTTCGCTGACTTATGCTCAACTTACGATAATTCCGAGCTGAACGAGTTATTCGCTATAACGGGTGGCGATGGCGGCTCGCACCATGCCAGCGCTCATGAGGTACGTCACCAGGAAGTAGCCGCCGTATGCTGCCAGGAAGATCGCGCAGGTGAGGCCCACGGTGCCGCCTATGCTCATGTTGCCGAACGTGCTCACCAGCTCGATGATCACCTTGAGCGCCACACAGGAGTGAGCCAGCCCCACTGCCAGCGGGAACAAATAGAATACCGCTTGCTGCGCCATCACCGAATGGCGAATCTGACGGTCGTCACAGCCGATCTGTGCCAGCACACGATAGTTGCGGCTGCCGTCGGCCACATTGGAGAGCTGCTGGATCGACAGTATCGCCGCGCACGCAACGACCAGAACAAAGCCAATGTAGATAGCCAGATAGCTAATCATGCCGTTCATTTGCGCTGCTTGCGTGTACATCTCGGAACGTGTGATGAAGATTCCCCACGACCCCGGCTCCTTGCCGTCAACGAGCAGATTGTCGAGCACCGTGTATTTAATGCTCTCGTCTGCCTCGGTCGTATCCATCCCCTGTTTGTAGTTAACGAGCAGGCTACTGGAATACGGCTGCAGATTAAGCTGGGACAACAGCTCGTCGGCTACGACCACGGTACCGGGATTGCTGCTCATCGCCGAGTTGGCGATGGCCGCCGTGTCCTTGTCCGACTTATCGGTTGCGGGCTTGAGCTCATGCCCGCCCAAGGTGAGGGTATGGCCGCCGGCCATGTATTTGGTGTACAGGTCGCCCAGATCACCGCCCATATCACACGTAAGCAAGTACTGGTCGAGGCCAATGCTCACCGGCTCCTCGCCCATCATCTGGCGCAGTTTGTTGTACTGGCTCGCCGGCGTCACAAACAGGCCCATCGTATCGGCATTGCTACCCCCGAACGCCCTGGGAAGCTTTTCGCCCATGGTCTTGCACATCTCACTTGGAGTCACCGAAGGATCCGAGCCGCCAAGCGGGTAACTCAGATACGAATCGATCTGCACATGCTCACCGGCAACATCGGCGATACTGACCTTCTTGCCGGTCTCGTCGTTGTTGTCCGCCGACTTGCCCCTGCCGTGCCATGCAGCGTACAAATCGACCGTTGTATCGGCCAGCACCATGCGATCGGCCTCAGACGGATTGACATACTCCTTGTAGTAGTCGAGCGTTTCGGGCGTGTAATAGATATACGTCTGCGACATATCGGCCGGCGTACAGCGCTCCAGATTCTCATTCATCACGTTGGCGATCGACATACCGCAGGTCACCGAGGTGATGGCGAGGAACAGAATCATCGCGATGACGCCCATCGAAAAGCACACCGTATTGACCTTGGCCAAAAGCTGACGCACGGTAAACATATTGAGGCCGCGCCAATACACGCTGCGCAGGCTCTGCAGCAACTTGATGAGCATGCCCGAGAGTCCCCAGAACAGGGCAAAGGTGCCCACGGTAACCATAGCGGTCGTAATACCAAACTGGTTCATGGCCTCTTGCAGCTCGCTGTCCGTCGCGGTTAGCGGGAACCCATCACGTAGCAGACGGTAATAGGCCGCGCCCACAAACACCACGCCCACGGCAAAGATGGCAATCGCGATCCAGGGGTTGCGTGTCTTGATGCGCTCGTTACGACGCTCGGCACCCATAAGCTCGATGAGTTTGGTACGACGCACGGCGCGAAGGTTCAGCAGTAGCGTGAGCACAAACATTACGAGCATGCAGGCAAGGGTCAGATTGAACGCATGCACCGAGAAAAAGAAGTGGAAATTGGCGATCTGTGTCTTAAAGAGCGAGGCCGTAAAGAACGTCATGAGCTGGGAGAGTCCCACACCCAGCACAATGCCGGCGACAAAGGCCACGACCGATACTATCACGGTCTCGAGCGCCATGATCGTAGCGACGCGCCCGCGCCCCATGCCGAGCACCTGGTACAGGCCAAACTCCTTCTTGCGGCGTTTCATGATGAAGTTATTGGCATACACCATCAAAAAGGCCATGACACCGGCCAAAAAGTACGTCAGGTAGCCGAGCATGCTGCCCATAACCTGCGCCAAGCCCTCTTCATCGATACCGGCGATGTCGACCTGCATCGAGATGGTGTTAAAGGCATAGAAGACCGTGACGCCCAGGGTGAGCGTCAAAAGGTAGACAAGGTAATCGCGGCCGGCGCGGCGGACGTTGCCCCAAGCGAGTTTACAGAGCATCGGAGCCCTCACCGCCCATCATGGCAACGACCTCCATAATGCGGTCGAAGAATTCTCGGCGGTCGGTGTCGCCGCGGCGCAGCTCGGTGAAGATCTTGCCGTCGCGAATAAACAGCACACGGCTCGTGTAGCTGGCGGCAAAGCTGTCGTGCGTGACCATGAGCACGGTCGCGCGTAGGCGGCGATTGAGGGCCTCCAGGCTCTCGAGCAGCAGGCGAGCGCTTTTGGAATCGAGGGCGCCGGTGGGCTCGTCGGCCATGATCATGGTGGGGTCGGTAACGAGCGCGCGAGCCGCGGCAACGCGCTGCTGCTGACCGCCGGACATCTGGTAGGGATACTTGTCGAGCACCTGACTGATAGACAGGCGCGCTGCCACATCCTGCACGCGGGTCGAGATCTCTGCCGAGTTTGTGCGGGCGATGGTGAGCGGCAGAGCGATGTTCTCGCGTGCCGTGAGCGTATCGAGCAGGTTGGAGTCCTGGAAGATAAAGCCCAGCTCCTCGCGGCGGAACTGCGAGAGCTTGGCCTGCTTCATGCGCGTCACGTCCTGGCCGTTGATGCGGATCGTGCCACTTGTGGCGCTATCGATGGTCGACACGCAGTTGAGCAACGTCGACTTGCCCGAGCCCGAAGCGCCCATGATGCCCACGAATTCGCCGCGGTTGACGGTAAAGCTGACGTCGTTGAGCGCACGGGTCACGTTGCCCAGCGCTCCATATACCTTTTCGAGATGCGCGACCTCCAGTACCGGGGTCGTCATGTGCGTGGTTTGCATACCGAGTCCTTTCTTGCAATTAGTCTACGGCATCTATAGTCGCAAGAAGGCGAGTCGGCTACCATCGATATGGCTTACGCTTGCCTTACCGTTGTGTAAGGTACGGGTAGCCGCCCTGTTATGTGTTGATGTTGAGGGAGGACTCCTGTTGAAGACTGTTCATGTTGCCGCTGGGATCGTTCGCAAGGAAGGATCTGACGAGCTGCTTGCCGTGCAGCGCGGCTATGGCGACATGCAGGGACTTTGGGAGTTTCCCGGTGGCAAGCTTATGCGCGGCGAGTCGCCCGAGGACGCCGTACGCCGCGAGCTCATGGAGGAGCTGCAGGTAAAAGTCACCAACCTGCGCGATTTCTATACCGTTGAGTATGACTACCCCGATTTTCATCTCTCCATGGAGTGCTACTACTGCTCGCTCGCCGATGAATCCGATGAGCCTCAGAAGCACGACCGCCAGCTCGATATCCGCTGGATTCCGCGCACCTCGCTTGCCACGGTGGAGTGGATGCCCGCCGACAAAGGGCTTATCGATGCTCTGATTGAGTTGAAGGAAGATCGGCTTGAGGCCAACGGCACTGCCAACAACGCCGAGGCCATCGCGACCGACGAGCCCGCCACCAAGCCCAAGCGCGCACCTAAGCGCCGCAGCAAAAAGCGCCCCAAGCCCGGTCTGCTCGACGGCATCGATACCTCGGACCTCTCCGCTGACGAGCGCGAACTGGTCCGCCGTCGCGCCGCCATCAAAAAGTCCATGAAGGGCAACAAGCGCGCCAACACCAAGCCCGAGCTGCTCGTTCGCCAGCGCCTGCGCGCCGCGGGCCTTACGGGCTATCGCTTGGAATGGAAGGTTCCCGGCAAACCCGATATCGCCTTCCCCGGACGCAAGATCGCCATCTTCGTCAACGGCTGCTTTTGGCATCGCTGTCCCAAATGCAATCCGAGCCAGCCCAAGCGCAATGTTGAATTTTGGGAGGCAAAGTTCCGTCGCAACGTCGAGCGCGACCGCGCTGCCGTGACAGCACTCACTCAAATGGGCTGGACACCCATAACCATCTGGGAATGCGAGCTCAAAAAAGACCGTATCGACGCCACGATGGAAAAGGTCATCGAGCAGGTGCGCGCCGCAGAGCCGCAGCGTTAGGAACGAGCCGTCCACACGCCCAACACAGGCGAGCCACATCCGCGCCACAAACCTTAGAAAGCCCTTAAGCTCAAAACCTTTCAAGAGTGTTACTCGATACCTCTGACCTGCAGTTTCATCGTAACACCAAACCGGGTTAAGCCTTTCTTTAGCGCTTCTTTGCAGCAGCCGCGGCATAATACTGCCAACGCACGGGACCTAGCAGCACACCCCGTGCGCAACCTTTTGGTGGACATCGAGGAGGCCGCATAAGCATGCATTCTTCCAATGACGCAGCACAGCAGCCATCCCTAAAACATGCAGACCTTTTCTCCTTCCCCCCGACACAGAGAAACGGCCTCCTCGACTCCCCAACCCCACAGCAAAAACGCTCAACCGATCAAAGCCTCAACCTGCAGGCCTCATTGAAAAAGCTCCAAGCGTCGCTAGACAAAACATTCCCCAACCAAGCAAGGGCATACTAACCCCCCATCAACAAAGCGCCCCGCGCGCCCCATCCTTTCCGCCCCAACGCCACAAGGGCGATTGAGCAGGACGGTTTGGGCGGGTCCCGTACTTAGTTTCCAAAATCATTCCGCAGCGCGAAGGCCCCCGTTGCCAACGCTTCTTATTATTTTCAGACCTAACGCCACAAGGGCGACGGCCTCGAGTAGGTCAAGCTGGGAGGGACGAGGGCTTAGTTCCCCAATCTTTCCGCAGGGGGCAAAAAGCCTCGCCGCACGAAGTGCGCAGCGAGGCTTTTTGCATGCCCGAGGACGATTGGGGAACTAAGCCCTCGTCCCTCCCCGGGATATGTAGCGAGTCGAAGTACCCTTGCTGTTACTCTGCTTTGCCCACGGAGTTGAGGTTGGTCATGCGGATCTTAACCAGTTCGGTGATCTCGCGCATGCCCTCCTTGGCCGGCTTCTTGGGATCGAAGCAGGCGGGGTTCTCGGCCATGTAGGCCATGAAGCCCTTGGTGTAGGCCTGACGCAACTCGGTAGCGTAGTTAACCTTGCAGATGCCGTTCTTCACAGCCTCGGCGACCTGCTCATCGGGCACACCGGAGGTGCCGTGCAGGACCAGCGGCACGTCGACGGCGTCGCGGATGGCCTTGACCACGGACTGCTCGATGTGCGGATCGCTCGTGTACACACCGTGGCTGGTGCCAACGCCAATAGCGAGGGAGGTGCAGCCAGTGCGCTCGACGAACTCCTTAGCCTCGGCAGGATCGGTGTAGGGGCTCTCGCCCTCAACCGCGGGGCCGTCGTCCTCCTTGCCGCCGACCTTGCCGAGCTCGGCCTCGACAGGCACGCCCATGGCGCGGCCAGCGTCGGCGACGGACTTGGTCAGGGCGATGTTGTCCTCGAAGGACTCGTGCGAGCCATCGATCATGACGGAGGTGTAGCCAGTGCGGAAAGCCTGCATGCAGCGGTCATAGCCATCGCCGTGATCGAGGTGCAGAGCGACGGGCACGGAAGCGCGCTCGGCGGCAGCCTTGACCATGCCGTAGAAGTAGTCCAGACCAGCGGTCTTGATGGTGCCCGGGGTGGTCTGCATGATGACGGGGGACTTGGTCTCCTCGGCAGCGGCCAGAACGGCCATAACAAACTCGAGGTTCTCGACGTTGAACGCGCCGACGGCGTAGTGGCCGGCCTGAGCGTCCTTGAGCATCTTTTCGGTGGTAACAAGTGCCATGAGCGTTTGCTCCTCTCCCTCGCCCGCATCTGGACATCGGGCGTAGTTGTTCACAAGGCGTTTTACCTTGCGTTTTACTGCGCTCATTGTATGAAAATCGATGGTGTCGCACGCATGAGATATCACCGGCACACAGGTCAAGACACTCGTTTTTGAAAAGCAAACGGAAGAGATTCGCACCGGATTCCTCTATACGACATTGAAGTTTTCAAGCGAATCATCTTTCTTTTATAGAAAAGATAAGTAATCGAAAGGCGTTTTCTTACTAAAAAAGAAAATGAACGAAAATGGATTCAACACAATTCCTGCAAATTTATGTTGAGAACGGAGCAGCTATGGCCCATGTAACAACCCGAGCCTTCGCCGATGAGCGTCGTGCCGCCATCATGGAGATGCTTGAGCATAACGCCTCGGTACAGGTAGCAGAAATCGCCCAGACCTTTGGCGTGTCCTCCGTCACCGCCCGCGCCGACCTGGACGCGCTCGCCGAAGCAGGCAAGCTGCGCCGCACACATGGTGGTGCCGTATCGCTCCATAAACGCCTGACCGTCTCCACGCAGGATCGCCGCATCAATGTCAATGTCGCCGCCAAGCAGGCCATCGCGCAAAACGCCATCGAGCTCGTCAATGACGGCGACACGCTGCTCGTCGACTCGGGCACCACGGCGCTCGAGTTCGTCCGGCTCCTCGATCAGCGCAACGGCATCACCGTTATCACGGCCGACATTACCATCGCCGATTATATTGACGAGAGCATGCCCTCGGTCGATGTCGTCATGCTGGGCGGGGCACTGCGCAAAGGTCATCGCTATCTGTACGGCCCACTTACCATGCAGGCGCTCCAAATGGTCCACGCCGACCTTGCCGTCATGTGCCCCGGAGCTTTTGTTCCCAGCTGCGGCTTTACGACCGACTTTCCGCAGATGGCCGAGACCAAAGCGGCTATGGTCGGCACCGCCCGTCAAAGCGTCGCCCTCATGGACGCCAGCAAGGTTAACGGACGCGGCATGTACCGCTTTGCCGAGCTGACCGATGTCGACACCATCGTGATGGACCGTGATCCCGATGGCGCCGTCGCCACCTCAATCGCCGAGACCGCCGACGACGCCCGCCCAAATCTCGTCATCGCCGGCGCTTAAACAAAAACCACCACAAAGGTGCTTGTCCCCTTTGTGGTGGTTGTGATGGTTGAGCGTCAAAAGTGAACGTGTCGCTACTTGGAAAGCTCGTCGGCGAGGGCCTCGATCTGAGCGCGCGAGGCGTCGTTGAGCGAACCCAGGACGGTCACCTTGTTCTGCGCCAGGGTGATATCCTTCATGCCCTCGAGCTCCTTGGTCATAACCTTGGCAGCTGCAGGCGCCCAGGAACCGGCCTCGACAAGCGCCACGGTACGGTTCTGGTAGGCGTGCCCGGCAAGCGTATGGATAAAGGTGCTCATGAACGGGAAGATCTCGCCCTGATAGGTGATGGAAGCGAGCACCAGGCGGTCATAGCGGAACGCATCCTCAACGGCCTCGGCCATGTCGTCGCGAGCCAGGTCAAAGACGGAAACCTTCTGGCCGCGGGCCTCGAGCGCAGATGCGAGCTCCTCGACGGCAGCCTTCAGATGGCCATACACGCTCGCATAGGCAATCGTGATGCCCTCGTCCTCGGGCTGATAGCTCGACCAGGTGTTATAGGTGTCGAGGTAGTAGCCCAGATTCTCGGTAAGAACAGGACCATGGAGCGGGCAGATGATCTGGATATCCAGATCGGCAGCCTTCTTAAGCACGGCCTGCACAAACTTGCCGAACTTTCCCACGATGCCAAAGTAGTAGCGGCGAGCTTCGCAAGCCCAGCCTTCCGGGTCCTCGATGTCGTTAGCACCAAACTTGCCAAAGCCGTCGGCACTAAAGAGCACCTTGTCGGTGGACTCGTAGGAGAAGATCACCTCGGGCCAGTGCACGTTGGGGGCGCCGACAAACGTTAGGCTGTGACCGCCCAGATCGAGCACGTCGCCCTCTTTGACGACCATCTTGCGCTCGGGGTAGTCGGTGCCAAAGTAGTTGACCATCATGCGGAAAGCGCCCATGCTGGCCACAATCTGTGCCTGGGGATAGCGCTCCATAAAGGCGGCGATACCGGCGGAGTGATCGGGCTCCATGTGATGAACAACCAGGTAGTCGGGCGTACGGCCATCAAGCACGGCCTCGAGGTTGCCGAGCCACTCGTCGACAAAGCCGGCGTCGACCGAATCGGCGACAGCGATCTTGTCGCCCAAGATAACGTAGCTGTTATATGCCATACCGTTCTCGGACACGTCGTACTGGCCCTCGAACAGGTCAATGTCGTGATCGTCGACGCCAATGTAGCGGATATCCTTGGTGATCTCCATCAGGCAAAGCCTCCTAGATAGACAAAAGAGCCCGTCTATCATAGCACTCGGCTACATCCCAACAGCTATCTACCGACATCCTTACTGATTGTTATTGATGTTCAACATATCACCGTTGACCTGCGAAAACTATGCGCGCGGTGCCGCCGTACTATGTCGAACGATGAGCTGACCGGGAATACGAATGGCAACGTTTTTGCCCGTTGCCCCCGCCTTGGGAACCGCGTGCTCGAACACCTCGCGTCCACGCTGATGCAAATCGAATCGCACGGTCGTAAGCTCGTTGTGTGCCACAAAATCATCGAGCGAATCGTCGACACCCACCACGCTCACGTCCTCGGGCACGCGCAGACCGCTATCGCGCAGCGCGGCAATCGCGCCATTTGCCATCTGGTCGTTTGCCGCGTAAATCGCCGTCATGGTGCGATCATGCTCGGCCAGGTACCTGCCGGCCTCGTAACCGCTGTTGGCAGACCAGTCGCCCTCGAGCGGCTCTACCGGCTCGATGTGTTTACGCTCGAGCGCATCCTGCCAACCGGCGCGACGAAATTGCTCGTCGACCGAGAACGACGGGCCGCCAATATAGCGAATTTGCTCGTGCCCCAGCTCAAACAGGTGATCCACAAGCAATAGCGAGCAGCCGTAATGGTCGGAATCGACCGTGGTCACCCGCGGATGCGCATACATGGTAACGATGACCGTGCCAATGCCCGGCAGTGGATCAAACGTCTCAAAATCGGGCGCCATGCGACTCATGCCGATGATGATGCCGTCCACGGGCAGCGCGGCCATACGACGCGTGGCCTCGGCAAGCGAAAACTCCTCGGTCTTGGACATCTCGACCAGCGTGATGGCGCAATTATGCTCGCGAGCAGTGCTGGCGATGCCGTCGATCATTGAGAGGTTGCCAAACTTGGTGACATCGTTGATGCATAGGCCGACCGAATGGTAACGGCCGTCGCGCAGCGAGCGACCGGCATAACTCGGACGAAAGCCGAGCTCTTGCATAGCGGCCTGCACGCGCTGGCGCGTCTGCTCGTTAACGTTGGGCAAGCCGTTGGCGACGCGCGAAACCGTCTGCTGCGAAACGCCGGCAGCGCGGGCGACGTCGGCCATGGAGACCGGACGCGTACCTGCATCGTTGGACGGGCGCCTTGCCACAGGATCACCTTCACCCTTGCGAGATCTGAATAGCGTGCATGCCGGCCCGGGCAGAAATACATCCCGCGCCGAGGCCTGCTATCGTCGGACGCATGTTAACGTACTCTACTTTTTCGACCTGCATCTCTTCTGCTTTATAAGTCCATACAGCAGTACCGTTCACGGCTGTTTTTCTACCGATTACCAGATTCTCAAAAAGTGACAAACGTTGTGTTATGAGTACGTTAACATAGCCCACAACGTGCGGCATCGTGAACACTTGGTTCATTCCGCTTCAAGTTGTTAACGTACTCATAACGACGCAAAACTCCCCGTGCGCGCCAAGGAAAGGACTCCCATGACCACCCCCGACGAAAAGACATTCGCCACGCTCACCAAGCTATTTGAGGAGGAGTTTGGCCCCATCGGCGACCGCCAGGTGCTCTACGTGCACGCGCCCGGCCGTTCCGAGATCAGCGGCAACCACACCGACCACGAGGGCGGCCACGTCATCGCCGGCTCGCTCGATGTCGCCGTTGACGGTATCGCCGTGGCAACCGACTCCAACAAGGTCCGCGTTGCCGACGAGGGCTACCCCACGTTTGAAATCGCACTCGACACGTTAGATGTTCAGGAGTCCGAGAAGGGCACGTCCGCAAGCCTCGTGCGCGGTATGGCCCACGAAATCGCAGCGCTTGGTGTTGAGCCCAAAGGCTTCGACTTCGCCTTCACCTGCTCCGTCCCCTCGGGCGGCGGCCTTTCCAGCTCTGCCGCCGTCGAGGCCGCGTACGGTCGTGCCATGGAGACGCTCTGGGGGGCGCCCGCCATTGAGCCCGTCACGCTCGCTCAGATGAGCCAGCGCACCGAGAACAACTACTACGGCAAGCCCTGCGGTCTGATGGACCAGGCCGCTGTGTGCCTGGGCGGCCTTGCCTACATGGACTTTGAGGACCAGGCTCAGCCTAAAACCCAGAAGCTCGAGCTCAACTTTGAGGATCACGGCTATGCGCTCGTGCTCGTTAAGGTCGGTGCCGACCACGTGGCCGCTACCGACGACTACGCCGCCGTTCCGCGCGAGATGCAGGATGTTGCCGCCGAGTTTGGCAAGGCACGCCTGTGCGAAGTCAACGTTGCCGACTTTGATGCCAAGCTGCCCGAGCTGCGCGCCAAGCTGGGTGACCGCGCGTGCCTGCGCGCCGTTCACTACTGGTACGAGAACGGCCTGGTCGACAAGCGCTGGGCAGCTCTCAACGCCGGCGACATCGACCAGTTCCTGGTCCTCACGCGCGAGTCCGGCGCCAGCTCTGCCATGTACCTGCAGAATGTCGTCGCCAAACTGGGTGCCGAGCAGCCTTCCATGTACGCGCTTGCTCTTGCCGAGCATGTGCTCGACGGCCGTGGCGCCGTTCGTATTCACGGCGGCGGCTTTGGCGGTACCATCCAGGCCTTCGTGCCGCTCGAGCTCGTCGACACCTTTATCACTAAGATGAACAGCTGGCTGGGCGAAGGCTCTGCCCGCCACTACGCAATTACTGACAAGGGGGCTTACGCGGCATGGCTGTAATGACCGACGTGCGCGAGGCTGCGCAGGGCTTGATTGAGTATGCCATCCATCGATCGATGATCGGCCAGGACGATCGCATCTGGGCCTACAACACCATTCTCGAGTGCATCGGCGCCACGGGTCCGGCGCTCGACATGGCCTGGGCGCTCAAGACCGAGAAGATTTCGCTCTTGCACCCCGATACACTCCCCAACTTTGACCTTGAAGGCACGCTTGCCGCGCTTTCCGAGGCTGCCGTTGCCAACGGCGCCGCCGAGGACACGGCATCGGGCCGCGATCGCATCGCCATGCGCATCATGGGCGTGCTGATGCCGAGGCCTTCGGTTGTAAACGAGGAATTCAACGGCCGCATTGGTGTCAAGGAGCCCCGCGCCGCAACCGACTGGTTCTACGGTCTATGCTGCGACGCCGGCTACGTGCGCCGCGCCGCCATCGCGCGCAATATCAAATGGAGCACCCCCACCAACTGGGGCGACCTGGAGATCACCATCAACCTGTCCAAGCCTGAGAAGGACCCGCGCGATATTGCCGCGGCCGGTGCCGCCAAAAACACGAGCGAGAAGTATCCCGCCTGTCAGCTGTGCATCGAGAACGAGGGCTACCCTGGACGCTCCGCCGCAGCCGACGGCGGTGCCCATCCCGCCCGTCAGAACCTGCGAGTTATCCCTATCCAGCTCGACGGCGAGCGCTGGGGCTTCCAGTACAGCCCGTACGCGTACTTTAACGAGCACTGCATTGCTATGAGCTCCGAGCATCGTCCGATGCACGTCGACCGCAAGGGTCTGACCTGCCTGCTCGATTTTGTGGACCTGTTCCCGCACTACTTTATTGGCTCCAACGCCGACCTGCCCATCGTGGGCGGCTCGATCTTGTCGCACGACCACTTCCAGGGCGGCGCACACGAGTTCCCCATGATGCACGCCGCTGAGGTCTCGCAGTTTAGCGTGCCCGGCTTTGACCAGGTCAGCGGTACCGTGTTGCAGTGGCCGCTCTCGGTGCTGCGACTGCGTTCGCACGACCGCGCCCAGCTGCTCGACGCCGCCGAGAAGATTATCCTTGCCTGGCGCGAGTGGACCGATGAGTCGGTTGGCGTCGTCGCGCACACAGCCGATGGCGTGGCGCACAACACCGTGACCCCCGTCATCCGCCGCGTCGACTCCCGCGGCAATGCCGGCGGCGAAATCTACGAGGCCTACCTGGCGCTTCGCTGCAACATCACGACTGACGAGCATCCGCTGGGCGTATTCCACCCGCATGCCGAGTACCACCACATTAAGAAGGAGAACATCGGCCTGATCGAGGTCATGGGCCTGGCCATTTTGCCGCCACGCCTAGTTCCCGAGCTCGGCGCCGTCCGCGAGCACCTGCTGGCCAGCAAGGTCGATGCCAGCTACGACCTTGCTGGCGCGCTCGAGGGCGACGACCTTTGCCGCAGCCACGCCGCATGGGCCGAGGATGTCTATGCCCGCCGCGCCGACGAGCTTACGGCCGACAACGCCATCGATATCCTGCACGAGGAGGTCGGCGTGGTGTTTGGCCACGTGCTCGACAACGCCGGCGTCTTTAAGTGGGACGAGGCGGGACGTGCCGCCCAGCAGCGCTTTATCGACTCGCTGTAGAGCACAGACCCGGTCGCTCAACGGCAGCCCGCACAGCATAGACACCCACACGACAACGGCGCCCGCCGGCAACATCGCCGACGGGCGCCGTTTTATTGGCTAGTCGTTGGGGACTTTCTTAAACGACTAGTCGTTCGGGACGTTCTTGTTTGACTAGTCATTTAAGAACGTCCCCAACGACTACTTGCGACCAGGGCAACGTCGATGTTTTGGCATTGTCAGCGAAAACGCCCCTAAGCGAGCAAGGTGACGTGAAAGAGGAGGGCATTGACCTTTTGGTCATGCCCGACGATTGAACGTCAGATTGCCGCTTAGGGGCGTTTGCAGCGTCGAGCCGTTGCGCGGTTTGGAAAACCGCGCAACCCTAAAGCTCCGTTACTTCAACGTTGTTGTAGATCTCGTCCCAGCGGTCCATGACCAGGTGGCCGGTCTTGGGATCCATGGCGTTGAGCTTGCCGCAGGTATTGGCGGTCTTGAGCACCGTGACGTCGTCGGCACCAGCAGCAATGGCATGCGCAAAGCCGGCGATGGTCGAGTCGCCGGAACCCGTCGCGTTCACAGCCGCAATCGCGGGCGTCTTGGCGCGGAACGCGCGGCCCTCATGGAAGCCCACCGAACCGGCAGCGCCCATCGAAACGACAACCCAGGGGATACCGGCAAAACGGTCATCGGCGGCAAGCGCCTCGCGCAGGGCATCGACATCATCGGTCGTAAAGGACGTACCCAGCAGGCCGTTAATCTCGGTCAGATTGGGCTTTACGAGCTCGGGCTTTGCGTCGGACTCCAGCGCGGCCTCCAGCGATGCACCCGAGGTGTCGAGCAGCACCTTGGCGCCCGCCTCCTCGGCGATCTTGACGAGCTCGGCATAGTAGCCGGCATCGACGCCACGCGGCAGCGAGCCCGAAAGCGTCACAACGTCCGCCTTCGCTGCAAGCTCGGCGAACTTGGCCGTAAAGGCCTCGAGCTCGGCCGGGGCGATCTGCGGGCCGCTCTCCAGCAGCTCGGTCTGATTGCCCTCGTGCAGGATATTCAGGCAAATGCGCGTCTCGCCGGCGATGGGCACAAAGTCGTTCTTGACGCCGTCGGCATCCATAAGCTCGGCCATATAGGCACCCATGTGGCCGCCGAGCAGACCGGTCGCGAGCACATCGTCGCCCAACTGCAGCAGCACACGGCTCACGTTGAGGCCCTTGCCGCCAGCGGTCTTTTCGGGCGTCACACGGTTAACATCGTCGATGATCAGCTTGTCGAGCTGATAGCGCGTATCAATCGACGGGTTCATGGTAACGGTCAGAATCATATTGAACTCCTGTTTCCGGGGCACGACACGCGCGGCCCCAAACATACGATAGCTCGTTAAAGGATCTCGATCTCAAAGCCGCGGGTAACGGTCTCCCCCGGCTTGGCCACCAGGCAGCCGCGCTTGTGCTCCAGGATATCGTCCTCGTCGGAGCAGGTGGACAGGCCGCCCCACGGTTCCACGGCCACAAAGTCACCCTCGGGCTTGCTCCACACAATCAGGTACGGCATATCGGGGAACGTCAGTCGCACGCCCTTGTCCTCGGTCTTCTTGGTCAGCGTAACCACGCGGCTCTCGAGCACGTCAAAGATGGTCTCCGCGAAGTCAAAGAGTTCGTGGGTCAGCGGCAGGTCATGGCCAACCATCGGGTTCTTGCTGCGATGCTCAACATCAATCAGGCCCGTCGAGGGAACGGCAGTACAGAGCTCGGCGGCCTCGCGCTGCTCAAAACGGAGCTCGTAGTCGTCATAGGACTCGCCCTCGTCAAGCGGGCACTTAAAGCCAGGGTGACCGCCCACAAAGAACGGCATGTCCTCGGTGCCCTCATTGGTCACCTCGTACGACACGGCCACCTTCTCCGCATCGATCGTGTAACGAGCAACGATCTTAAACGGATACGGGTACTGCTCGAGCAACTCGGCATGGTCGGCAGAGCTTAGACTCAGCGCAACCATGTTGTCGCTCTGCTCCTCGAGCTTCCACTCCTGTTTGCGCGCAAAGCCGTGGCGGGCGAACTTTACCTCGCGGCCGCCCATGGTCATTGCGTGACCATCACGAAGGCCGCCGCAGATCGGGAAGCAAATGGGTGCCTGGCCCGACCAGACCGAAGGATCGCCCTGCCACAGGTACTCGCGACCGTTGGCTTTAATCGAAGTGAACGATCCGCCAGCCGTGCTCAGTACCACGCGAACAGAACCGTTATCAAGAACAAACTCCATAGGAGCCTTCCCTTTCTTACGACAGCCCGCCAAGTCAATAGGGCTGATAGAAAACCGGCTCGCGCCCCCTCACAGAAACGCGAGCCGTCAACGGGCTAGTTAATTACGCCGGATACCCGCTAATCGTGGTATTCGCCGCGGTCCCACTTCTCGAGGAACTCGTCAAAGAAGTGCGGGTCAGCCTGAGCCTCGGCATCGGCCTTATTGCAGGCATCGATCTTGGCGATCAGGGCATCGTGCTCGGGGGTCTTCTCGTAGGGCTCCTCCAGGAAGGCAAGCATGATATCGGCCATCAGGAACTCGCCGGTGATCTTGCCGCCAAAGCCCACGATGTTGGCGTTGAGCTCGCGACGGGCATACAGGGCAGAGGTCATATCGCGGACCAGGGCGCAGCGGGCGCCGGGAACCTTGTTGACGGCGTTGGTGATGCCGATGCCGGTGCCGCACAGGGCCACGCCAAAATCGGCCTTGCCGCTGGCGACAGCCTCGCCCACGGCCTTACCGTAGATGGGATAGTGCGTACGGGTGTGGCTGTAGGTGCCGCAGTCGAGCACCTTGTAGCCAGCCTGCTCCAGGCGGTCGGCCAGATAGATCTTCTCGTCCGTAACGATATGGTCGCAACCGATTGCGATGGTCTTCTTCATCAGAACGTCCTTTCGTCTGAATTCACAAGTTGAGGTAGAAGTTCGAGTTCTCGGTGGCTCTCGTTAGGCCATCTTGTTGAGCATGTCGACACGGATCTGGTGACGGCCGCCGGCGTACTGGGCACGCAGGAACTCGCGGGCGATCTTCTTGGCGACCTCGGTGCCCACAACGCCCGGGCCCATGGTGACCATGCGCGAGCCGTTGTGCTCGCGGGTCATGTAAGCGGAACGCTCGTCGGAAATGTTGGCGACGACCATGCCCTTGATCTTGACGGCGGCCATATAGGAGCCGACGCCGTACTTATCGAATGCGAAGCCCTGGGAATCCTTGTGCTCCAGCAGGTCCTTGGCAACGGCGGTCGCGGAATCGACAAAGTCCGCGGCAGGGGTCTCGGAATAGTCGACGACCTCGTGACCGTCGGCGATGAGCATCTCCTTGATGGACTCCTTCATCGACATACCGTCGGCATCGGAAGCGATTACAACCCTCATGACATCCTCCTTGAGAGATACGCAGGTGCGTAGTTTCTGTTTGGAAGTGTTGAATCGCGTTCAGGTCCGGGCATCTGAATGTGCGGTTCTTCACTGTTCATGTTTATTTGAACACATTCGAACATCAACTGCAAGAATTATTTGTTTGTCTTTGTTCTTTTTTGAACAAATACCGTTCGCGGATGATTGCTGACCGTTTGGAATCGGGGAAAGCCCACCCTGCCACGTATTCAACAAACAAAAGGGCGGCCGAGAACGTGTCTCGGCCGCCCTTCGGCGGTATTCCCCGGTATATACAGCTGTTTTAGCTACTCGGACTGCCCGCCCTTTTTGGCGTGCTTGGACGGAGCGCTCAGAAAGCGACCCGTCAAATAGTTCGCCGGGCCGGAAATATCAATCCCCAGCAGGGTGTGCCCCAGCCACAAAAACGCCGCGAGCACCAGCAATGGAATCACGCACGAGGTCACGATCATCACGATGACGCCTTCGATAAGGTCGGTCACCTGCTGCACGATCTCGTCGGTCATCTGCTTGGCACCACTGGTTACCGACGTGACCAGGCTTGAGGCACCGTCGGCAAGCTGCTCAAGCACGTTCTTGGACTCTGTGGACT
>DBFZVF010000195.1:0-6752 GCA_048519165.1 Collinsella sp. | reverse complement strand
ACTCTAATCCAGCGGCCAATATCGCATCCGTGGTGCGCTAAAATAGCTCAGATGAATTTTGTAATGAAAGGTATAGCTATGGCCCGCGCCGAATCGGGACTCCCCGAGCAAATATCGGAGAAAATCATTCAATTGATTCTGGATGAACACCTTGAGCAAGGCGATCGCCTGCCCAAGGAAACCGTGCTGGTCGAGCGCTTGGGCGCCGGCAGGAGCACTGTGCGCGAGGCCATGAAGTTGCTGCAGTCGCGCAATATCGTGCGCATTAAGCAAGGTTCGGGCACCTATGTGGCGTCAAACCCCGGCGTTGCCGACGACCCGCTGGGCTTTACCTTTATCAACGACAAGCAGCGTCTGGCGCGCGACCTACTCGAGGTGCGCTTTATGATCGAGCCGCAGATGGCACGCATGGCGGCCGAGCACGCAACCAACGACCAGGTCGTCTGTATCAAAGATCTCTGCGACGAATCCGAGCGCCTGGCCGAGGCCGGTGAGGATTACTCCGCCGCCGACACCGCGTTCCACAATGCCATTGCCGAAAGCTCCGGAAACCTCGTCGTTCCCCGCCTGATGGGCGTGCTCAAGGCATCCGTCCCCCTCTTTATCGACGTGACCGGCAAAAAGCTGGTTGAGGAGACCATCCGCACCCACCGTGGCGTGGCCGACGCCATCGCCGCGCGCAATCCCACCGCAGCGCACGATGCGATGTATTTGCATCTGGTGTACAACCGCAACATGATCGCAGAGGGCATGCAGGAACAGGGCGAATAAACGTCCGTGCGGCAAGGACAAGACTGCCGTTCGCCTTTTAAAAGTGAACGTTCACCTGATTTTAGGAAATAAGGGGTGGCTATTACGCCGCTTCACCTATACTGACCTTGTATGAGAAGCATGACTTTTATAGATGAACGTTTCTTTTGAAAGGATCGCTATGTCTGATCTTATGGACAGCTTCCGCCTGGATGGCAAGGTCGCGCTCGTGACCGGCGCCACCTACGGCATTGGCATGGCCATTGCCGAGGCGCTCGGAGAGGCCGGCGCCAAAATCGCCTTTAACGCCCGTCACGCCGACAAAGTAGCCGAGGCCGAGAAGCACTACCGTGAGCTGGGTTTTGACGCTCACGGCTATGTTGCCGACGTCACCGACGAGGCCGTCGTTGCCGAGCTCATCGCCAAGATCGAGGCCGACTTTGGCACCACACCCGACATCCTGGTCAACAACGCCGGCGTCATCCAGCGTACCCCGATGCTCGACATGAGCGCCGAGGACTTCCGCCGCGTCGTCGATATTGACCTCAACGCACCGTTTATCGTGTCCAAGGCCTGCCTGCCCGGCATGATCGCCAAGGGCCACGGCAAGATCATCAACATCTGCTCGATGATGAGTGAGCTGGGCCGCGAGACCATCGCCGGCTATGCCGCGGCCAAGGGCGGCCTGAAGATGCTCACCAAGAACATCTGCTCCGAGTTTGGCGAGGCCAACATCCAGTGCAACGGCATTGGGCCCGGCTACATCGCCACGCCGCAGACCGCGCCGCTGCGCGAGACGCAGCCCGACGGCAGCCGTCACCCGTTTGACCAGTTCATCATTGCCAAGACGCCGGCCGCCCGTTGGGGCACGCCCGAGGACCTGAAGGGCCCCGCCGTGTTCTTGGCTTCCGATGCATCGAACTTCGTCAACGGCCACATCCTCTACGTCGACGGCGGCATTCTGGCTTACATCGGCAAGCAACCTGCTTAGGCGCTGCGCGGGCTTGAGACGGGTATCTTGCCTTTCAATCGTCGGTCGCGTACCCAAGTACGCTTCCCTCCTCTTTCAAGGCAACCTGCTCCGCCTCAAGCCCGCTCGCTCACCGCACGCCCACATTAAGGCCAATGTAATAGTTGCGGTGAAATAGTTCCTGTATAGGCCATCTATCAGGATAAATAGGAACTATTCCACCGCAAGTTAGAAATAGGAAGGTAATTCGCAATGAAAATCGCTCTGATCAATGAGAACTCTCAGAACTCCAAGAACCCTATGATCGAGGCTGCCCTTAAGAAGGTTGTCGAGCCCATGGGCCACACCGTCTTTAACTATGGCATGTATGCCGACGCCGACTCCAAGCCCCTCACCTATGTGCAGAACGGCATCCTGGCCGCCGTGCTGCTCAACTCCGGCGCTGCCGACTACGTCGTGACCGGCTGCGGCACCGGCGAGGGCGCCATGCTCGCCTGCAACTCCTTCCCCGGCGTGCTGTGCGGCCACGTTGCCGACCCGCTCGACGCCTACACCTTTGCCCAGGTCAACGATGGCAACGCCGTCGCCATGCCCTTCGCCCTCAAGAACGGCTGGGGCCAGGAGCTCAACCTCGAGTACACCTTTGAGAAGCTCTTTGGCTTTGGTTCGGGCAACGGCTATCCTGCCGAGCGTGTTGAGCCCGAGCAGCGCAACAAGAAGATCCTCGACGGCGTCCGCGCTGTGACTATGCGTCCGCTCGTCGACGTTCTGGGCGAGATCGATCAGGACCTGGTGAAGGGCGCACTTGCCGGCGAACACTTCCAGGAGTACTTCTTTGCCAACGCAACCGACGAGGCCATCATCGCCAAGGTCAAGGAGATCCTGGGCCTCTAATCGCACGACTCATTGCAGCTAACGCAAGCGGCGGTCGTCCCATGTACGGGACGACCGCCGCTTTTTGCTATCTACCGACTGACGCCGCGGGGATAGGCCTCACATGCACCAAGGGGTTGACTAGAGCTCGCAAGCAACCTTGTAGCCATCGCCGATGGCGTCGCGGATGTTGCCGCACTTGTTGGCATCGCCCAACACGTGGGTGGTAACGCCGGCTGCAGCAAGGTCGTCGGCCAACTTGGTATTGGGACGATAGCCCATGGCAAGTACCAGCGTATCGGCATCGGCGATGGTGTGGATCTCGCCGTCCTTTTCGTAGCTGATGGCATCCTCGGTAATCTCGGTCACCTTGGCCTCGGTCAGCACGTGAACGCCCTTGGAGAGCATGCGCGTGATGAGCACCGCGCGACCGGCGCCGCCCTCGTTGGCGGCGAGCGTCTTGGTCATCTCGATGACGGTGACGTCGCGATTGGCCGGCGACAGATCGTTGACCAACGGGGCCAGGTAGTCAGCCGTCTCGCAACCGACGGTGCCGCCGCCCACGATGACAATCTTCTTGCCCGGGAAAGCCTTGCCGCCCAACAGGTCGTCAGCCGTCATGACCTGCTTAAATCCCTGCATGAAGGCCGGGGCGATGGGCTCGGCGCCATAAGCCAGGACAACCTCGTAGCCCGCGTAGTCGCGTTGAATGTCCTCGGCAGTAAGCTCGGTGCCAAATGCGCACTTCACGCCGGCCTCGGCCAGACGACGATACTGATACTTGATCACGCGGGTGAGTTCCTGCTTTGCCGGCGGAACGGCTGCGATGCGCATCTCACCGCCCGGCTCATCCTGCTTATCCACGAGCACCACGTTGTGTCCGCGCTTGGCGGCAATATAGGCAGCCTCCATACCCGCAGGACCAGCGCCCACAACGAGCACGTTCTTAGCCTCGGCGGCAGGCTCGTAACCAGCCTCGTCGCGCTCCACGTCCGGGTTGACGGTGCAGGAGATGCGCTTGCCGAACATAATGCCGTTCAGGCAGCGCAGGCAACCGATGCAGGGACGGATGTCGTCGGCGTTGCCGGCAGCGGCCTTGTTGCAGAACTCGGCATCGCACAGATTGGCGCGGCCCATCATGCAGATGTCGGCAGCGCCGTCCTCGATCAGCTCCTCGGCGATCCAGGCCTCGTTAATACGTCCGACAGTGGCGACGGGAATGTTGACGTGCTTTTTGATCTCGCGCGAGCAGGCGGCATGCGAGGCCTGCTGAGTACCGGCGGCGGGAATTGCGGAGCCGCGCTTGATGGTGGTACCACCCGACACATGAATCATGTCGACGCCGGCCTTCTCCAGGCGACGGGAGGCGTAGATCATGTCGTTGAGGGTCAGACCGCCATCGGTGTACTCATCGCCCGAGATGCGGACGTCGATGATAAAGTCCTTGCCGCAGCGCTCGCGAATCTCGGCGATGACCTCGAGCAAGAAGCGCATGCGGGCGTCGAGCGAGCCGCCGTACTCATCGGTACGCTTGTTGTAGAGCGGGGTCAAAAAGCCGCCAAGCATGCCGTGGGCATGCGCCGCATGGACCTCGACGCCATCGACGCCAGCCTTTTGCATACGCACAGCGGCGTCGCCAAACTGATGCGTGAGCTCGTGAATCTCGTCGACCGTGATAGGACGCGGTGCCTCACGGGCATAGGACGGTCCCACGAAGGACGGAGCGATCAGGCGCGGCGTGCCCGGAATGTTAAAGGCCATGTAGGCGGGGTGGAAGAGCTGCGGCATGATCTTGCAGCCATACTCGTGGACGGCCGCGGCGAGCTTTTCCCAGCCAGGGATAAACGTGTCGTCGTAGCAGCACATGTCACCCGGCAGATAGGTATAGGTAGGCTCGACCGTCACGACCTCGGTGATGATGAGGCCCACGCCGCCCTTGGCGCGGGCACGGTAATGATCGACCAAGTCGTCGGTCACATAGCCATGATCGGCCAGGTTGGTGGACACCGGCGGCATAAAGACGCGGTTCTTGACCTCGGTCGTACCGACCTTGATCGGGCTAAAGAGCATTGGATAGGCAGAGGACTCCATACAGGGTTCCTTTCATTTGAGCCGCTCGGCGGCAGTTGCTGACTTATCTATCGTACCAGCAACCGCACGGTACCCGACCGCACGCACTCCCCTGCCTACGTATCGACCCACAAAAAGTTGCGGTGGAATACGGAGTAGATAAGGCCTTTGACAGCCAAGACAGTCCGTATTTCACCGCAACTGATGGGCGGGGTGGAATTGAGGGCTCAGATAGTCAGTCATGCCCTCATCCGCCGCTCCTTCACCTACAGCACGCCGTCCAGCATAAGGTTCACCTTGAGCACGTTGACCGTGGGCTCGCCGAACACGCCGAGGAAACGGCCCTTGGTGCACGCGGCAATGATGTCGCGCACCTCGTCCTCACTTTTGCCCGTGGCCTTGGCAAGGCGCGGGACCTGGTACTCGGCGGCATCGGGAGAGATCTCGGGGTCGAGCCCTGAGCCGGAACACGTCACCAGGTCGACGGGCACAGCATCCATATCGGCATCGGGGTTGGCGGCGCGGATCTTCTTCACGCGCGCATCCACAAGCTGCCGATACTCCTCACTCGCCGGGGACAGGTTGGATGGGGCACCATACGCCATGAGCTCGCCATCTTCGCCTTCGAAAATTGACACGTTCTGGATGCGGCCCCACATGTGGTCCTCATCCTCGAAGTTCTGGCCGATGAGCTCGGAACCCACAACCTTGCCGTCGACCGTAATGAGCGAACCGTTCGCCTGATACGGGAACGCAACCTGGGCAATGCCGGTCACGACAAGCGTATAGCCCAGGCCGCAGACAACGGTAAACAGCGCGAACACGCCCAGTGCGCGCGATGCAACACCTTTGAACATACAAACCTCCACTTACATAATGCCGCAGAACGCGAGCAGCATGTCGATGAGCTTGATGAATACGAACGGGGCAACGATGCCGCCCAGACCCCACACGAGCAGGTTGTGGGTCAGCAGCTGTCCGGACGGGACCTCGCGATACTTAACGCCCTTCAGCGCGGCCGGGATCAGCGCGACGATAACGAGCGCGTTATAGATGATGGCCGAAAGAACCGCGGACAGCGGGCTTGCCAGACCGAGGATGTTGAGGGCGTCCAACCCGGGGTAGATCGGCGAGAACAGGGCCGGGATGATAGCGAAGTACTTCGCCATGTCGTTGGCCACCGAGAAGGTCGTGAGCGAACCGCGGGTCATGAGCAGCTGCTTGCCGATACGCACGACCTCGATGAGCTTGGTGGGGCTGGAGTCGAGGTCGACCATGTTGCCGGCCTCCTTGGCAGCCTGGGTGCCCGTGTTCATGGCCACGGCGACGTCGGCCTGGGCCAGAGCGGGCGCGTCGTTGGTGCCGTCGCCGGTCATGGCGACCAGGTGCCCCTCACGCTGGAACTCGCGGATCTTCTCGAGCTTGCCTTCAGGGGTGGCCTCGGCCAGGAAGTCGTCAACGCCGGCCTCGGCGGCGATTGCCGCGGCGGTAAGCGGGTTGTCGCCCGTCACCATGATGGTCTTGATGCCCATCTTGCGCAGGTCGGCGAACTTCTCCTTAACGCCGGACTTGATGATGTCCTTGAGGTACACAACGCCCAGCACGCGGCAGTTCTTGGTCACGACCAGCGGGGTGCCGCCGGCCTTGGCGATGTGTTCGACGGCCTCGTCGCACTCCTTTGAGAACACGCCGCCGGCTGCCTCCACATAGGTGCGCACGGAATCGGCAGCGCCCTTGCGGATCTCATTGCCCTCGTAGTTCACACCGGACATGCGGGTCGCCGCGGTGAAGGGGATGAACTCCATACCCTTATCCTCGAGTGTGCGGCCGCGCAGACCGAACTGCTCCTTGGCGAGCACGACGATGGAACGGCCTTCGGGGGTCTCGTCGGCCAGCGAGGAAAGCTGGGCGGCATCGGCCAGCTCCGCGGGATCGATGCCGTCGACCGGGATGAACTCGGCGGCTTGGCGGTTACCCAGGGTGATGGTGCCGGTCTTGTCGAGCATGAGGATGTCGACGTCGCCGGCGGCCTCGATGGCGCGGCCGGACATGGCCAGCACGTTGGCCTCGTTCAGACGGCTCATGCCGG
>DBFZVF010000194.1:0-10222 GCA_048519165.1 Collinsella sp. | reverse complement strand
CATGTATAGCAGCTTGTGGCGCTATGCGAGCATTTCCGAGGCTGGACGTATTGTTGCTGCTGTAACGGTGGGCTCAGTAATTGGCGACGTTATCTTTAACGTGTTATTTGGCAAGGGCATGACCCTTCGCGAGGACGTTATGGCATGGGCTGTTGTCCTCATCATTTGCGGTGGCGGACGCTTTGCCATTCGTGCCATTTATGGTAGCCAGCTCTGGCGTTTTAAAAGCAATTCCGATGCGCATCTCCCGCGTACGCTCATCGTAGGAGCAGGGGAGACCGGCTCTCTTTCCATCAAACGTATGCTCAACGGAGACCCCGATATGCTCGGTGATCCGGTTGCCGTTGTCGACGATGATCCTAATAAGCAAAAACAGCGTATTCATGACGTTAAGGTCTGCGGTACTTGCGCCGATATCCCTACTATTGCGCACGATTGTGAAGCGGAACAGATCGTCGTAGCAATTCCGAGTGCCACGCATGAAGAGCGCCAGCGTATCTATGACCTGTGCATGAAAACAGGCCTTAGGGTCCTCACGCTCCCCAATGTCCGTGATATTCCACAGAATGGTGTAGGCAGGGTTGCCCTTCGTGAGGTCGAGATCAGCGACTTGCTTTCTCGCGAGGAGAAGTCGCTTGACCTTAACCAGATGGGCTATGTTACCGGTAAGCGCATTTTGGTCACGGGCGGCGGCGGATCTATTGGCTCAGAGCTTGTACGTCAGCTGCTTCCGGCAAAGCCTGCTCAAATCGTGTTGTTCGACATTTACGAGAACACTACCTACGAGCTGTATCACGACATCATCAAGACCGCACATGATCAAGGCACTGATATTCAAGTCTATATCGGCTCCATAACGCATCTCCCAGCGATTACCAAGGTCTTTGAGAAGTACCATCCTCAAGTTGTTTTCCACGCTGCAGCCCACAAACACGTTCCTCTTATGGAACACAACGCCCGCGAGGCAATTGAGAATAACGTCTTTGGCACGCTCAATGTCGTACGCCTTGCCGACAAGTACCAGTGCAGCCACTACGTGCAGATTTCTACAGATAAGGCCGTTAATCCCACGAACGTAATGGGCGCCACCAAGCGTATGGACGAGATGATCGTTCAGTATTACGCGGCAAACAGTAAGACCATCTTTACGGCTGTACGCTTTGGCAATGTTCTGGGTAGTCACGGATCGGTCATCCCGCTGTTTAAGCGCCAGCTTCGTGAGGGTGGCCCTATTACCATTACGCACAAGGACATCACGCGTTACTTCATGACCATCCCGGAGGCCAGCAAGCTTGTCATTACTGCCGGCGCTTTGGCGCATGGCGGCGAGATTTTTGTATTGGACATGGGCGCACCGGTCAAGATCTACGACCTTGCTATCAACCTTATTACGCTGAGCGGTCTTAAGCCTGGCAAAGATATCCAGATCAAAGAGGTCGGCCTGCGTCCTGGCGAAAAGATGTACGAGGAGCTCCTTATGGACAACGAGCAGCTCCTGCCTACCGAGCATTCCGAGATTCGCATTTCCACAGCCGAGGCCGACAAGATGGAAGAGATCAAAAACAAGCTCGAGAAGCTTCATGACTGCCTCGACAAGGATAACGACACGGTTAAGTCCGTTCTTGCTGAGGTTGTACCTACATATCATCCGCAGTTTAACGATTAGGGATAAGGAGCCGAGATGGACATTAAACCCTTCGAGAATAAGGTTTGGCTTAGCTCGCCGACCATGCATGGTGATGAGCTTAAATACATCACCGAAGCCTACGAGACTAACTGGATGTCGACGGTAGGCGAGAACATAAATGAGGTCGAGCGCCAAATGGCCGAAAAGATTGGTTGCGGCTATGCCGTTGCCCTTTCTTGCGGTACTTCTGCGCTGCATCTTGCCATGAAACTCGCTGGAATTAAGTCTGGTGATAAGGTTCTTTGCAGTGATATGACTTTCGACGCTACGGTGAACCCAGTTGTTTACGAGGGTGGTGTTCCTGTATTTATCGATACGGAGCGCGATACCTGGAACATGGATCCCGTCGCTCTTGAGAAGGCTTTTGAGCTGCATCCGACCGCTAAGGTTGTTGTAGCTGCGCATCTTTACGGCACGCCCGGTAAGGTAGATGAGCTTCGAACCATTTGCGATGCACACGGAGCAATCCTTGTTGAAGATGCTGCCGAGTCGTTGGGTGCCACCTATAAGGGCGCTCAAACTGGCACCTTCGGCGATGTCAGTGCTATCAGCTTTAACGGCAATAAAATCATTACCGGTTCTGCCGGCGGTATGCTCTTAACGGACAGCAAAGAAGAAGCCGATAAAGCGCGCAAATGGTCAACTCAGTCGCGCGAAGCTGCTCCGTGGTACCAGCACGAAGAGCTGGGTTACAACTATCGCATGAGCAACGTGATTGCAGGCGTAGTGCGTGGCCAGATTCCCTATCTGGAGGAGCATATTGCCCAAAAGAAGGCTATTTACATGCGGTACAAGGAGGGCTTCAAGGGGCTGCCGGTGAGCATGAACCCCTATGACTCCAGCGTTTGCGAGCCGAATTTCTGGCTTTCCTGCATGCTTATTGATTCTGATGCCATGTGTAAACAGGTTCGCGGTGAGAGTGAGGCTCTTTACGTAAGCGAGTCTGGTAAGAGCTGCCCCACCGAAATTCTTGAGGCTATCGCCGCCATCAATGCAGAAGGCCGTCCCATTTGGAAGCCTATGCATATGCAGCCAATCTATCGCATGAACGCATTTGTGACACGCGAAGGAAATGGTAGGGCTAAGACAAACGCCTATATCTCTGGCGGTGCAACGGGTGCAGATGGCTTGCCTTTGGATGTAGGCGCCGACATCTTCCAGCGTGGTTTATGTCTGCCCTCTGACAATAAGATGACGCCCGAACAGCAGGACCGCATTATCGAGGTCATCAAGGGGTGCTTCGCGTAATGGCGCAAGCCGTCCACAAAGCTAACTTTTACGAGCGCTGCGTGAAGCGAGCGCTCGATTTTATCATCGCTCTTGCTTTTATAGTGCTGTTCTGGTGGATGTACGCTATCCTGGCCATCTTGGTTAGGATCAAGTTGGGTACTCCTGTGCTGTTCACTCAGGAGCGACCTGGCAAGGGTGAAAACATCTTCAAGATGTATAAGTTCCGCACAATGACTGACGAGTGCGATGCGAACGGCGAACTGCTGCCTGACGAGGTGCGCCTGACTAAATTCGGCAGCGCCTTGCGTTCCACAAGCTTAGACGAGTTGCCCGAAGTGTTCAACATCTTAAAGGGCGACATGAGCCTGATTGGACCTAGGCCGCTTCTGGTACAGTACCTGCCCCTCTACAACGAGGAACAGCGCCACCGCCATGATGTGCGGCCAGGTATGACGGGTTGGGCGCAGGTGAACGGGCGCAACGCTCTTAGCTGGGAGCAGAAGTTCGCCTATGACGTGGAATACGCTCGCAATTGCACTTTCACTATGGACCTAAAAGTGTTCTTAACAACGTTCAAGGTAATTTTCAGCCGAAGTGGAATTAGCAGTGGCACCTCGGTGACTATGGAAGCGTTCACAGGTACGCCATCAGATGGAAAGGTTGAGACTCGATGAAGGTGCTGATCCTTGCCAATAATGATGGAGGCTTGCTTCATTTTAGGGGTGAACTGATCGCGGAACTCGTTAAAGCTGGGCATGAGGTTATTTTCTGCATACCAAGCGGCGAGCTGGTTCCTGAGATTGAAAAACTCGGGGCCTCATTCATTGATAACCCTTTTCTAATTCGGCGTGGCACGAATCCAGTGGACGATGTCCAACTGATTCGTTTTTATCGTAAGGTGCTTAAAAGGATCCAACCCGACATTGTGTTTACATATACAATTAAACCAAACGTGTATGGTGGTATTCTCTGCGGTAAGTTCGGTATTCCCTACCTTGTTAATATTACAGGATTGGGTACTGCGGTCGAGAATGATGGACCGCTTCAGAAGTTAACACTCGGGCTTTATAAGCTAGGGCTGAAGAGGGCACAGGTCGTTTTTTTCCAAAACGAGGCGAACAGGGATTTTATGCTATCCAGGGGGATCGTAGGGAATCGTTGCGATCTGTTGCCTGGCTCCGGAGTTAATCTTCAGCGATTTCGTCTTTTGGACTATCCAAAAGACGATGGGGTTATTCGTTTCTTTTTCTTCGCTCGAGTAATGCGTGAAAAAGGCATCGAAGAATTCCTCGAAGCTGCTAGGCAGATTCGAGGAAGGCACCCAAATACAGAGTTTCATGTCTGCGGCAGCTGTGAGGAAGAATACAGAGGTTCCCTCGAGGCTTGCGAGAAGGACGGCGTCGTCATCTACCACGGAAGCGTCAAAGACGTGCGAGAGATGCATGCCCTGTCAAGCTGCACGGTGCATCCCACTTTCTATCCGGAGGGTATGTCGAATGTCCTGCTGGAGAGCTGCGCCTGCGGCAGACCGATCATTACGACGAACCGGCCTGGGTGCAGGGAGGTCGTGGATGACGGCGTCAATGGCTTCGTCGTAAAGCAGAGAGACGCGGAAGACCTTATCTCAAAAATCGAGAATTTTCTTGCCCTGTCCTATGCCGAGAAAAGGGAGATGGGCCTGAACGGCAGGAGAAAGGTCGAGAGGGAGTTCGACAGGCAGATAATTGTCGAGCGCTACCTGAAGGAAATGGCGGTTATAGAAGAAGCGAAGGAGGCGCGCCGTTGAGGGGGGCGGTGAATAACGTTATCAGCGCTACATGGACATTTTTAAGGATGGCCGTTTGGAAAATCGGGCTGATGGGAAGCCTTCACCTCAAAGGCGCGATCCAAAGGATTTCACACAATGAGATTTGTAATTTCAATGAGGGCTCGAAAGTCAATATCGGGTGCACCGTCCGAATCCTCAGCGGAAGCAAGATTAAGGAGAGAAAAGGCTCGAACTCTACAATCGACGGCAACTTCCGCATCAACTATAACCGCATGGACATCTGCCATGACGCGGTAACTATCGGCGCAGGCACAGAGTTCGGACCAAATGTCCTCGTTTACGAACATGACCATACCTTCATGGAGGGGTCCTCAAAGAGGGCTTCTTCGTATGCGTACCGGTGGAGATTGGAGAGAACTGTTGGATAGGCGCGGGAACGATAATCCTTCGAGGAATGAAAATCGAGGCGAACTCGGTGGTCTCGGTGGTCTCGGTGGTCTCGGCGGGGAGCATCGTGAAAGGCGAGTTTTCCAGCGATTCCTTGATCTTGCATCGGCGCACCACAGAAGTTCGGGGCTGCTGATGGCTAATATGGATGGCGTCATCCATAGAGGAATGACGGCCACCATCGTCATGGCGACGTACAACGGAAGGCAGTTCCTTCGGGAGCAGCTTGACTCGATTGTTTCGCAGGGGCGACAGGCTGACGAGGTGGTGATCGTCGACGACTGTTCGAGCGATGGCACGCCGGAGTACATCGATGCGTACATTGATGAGCACGGCCTGACGGACACATGGAGGATCTATCGCAACGAGAAGAACCTTGGGTTCGTTGGCAACTACCTCAAGGGATGCTCGCTCGCGAAGGGTGACGTCGTCTTTTTCTCCGACCAAGACGACGTTTGGGCGGATGACAAGATTTCCAAGATGATGTCCGTGTTTGAGAGGCACGAAGACGCGCTCGTAGTATCGTGCGACACGACGATCATCGACCAGGACGACAGGCCCGACAACACATTCCAGACCTCGCTTAGGCGCACGGGGGAGGGAGTATGGAAGGTTGACTTCGACCAGCAGGTCTCATCTATGCTCAGTAGCGGCCTGACGCTTGGCGTGAAGCACTCCTTTATGGATGAGATGACTCCCATCATCGAGCGCGAGGACCTCGTGTACGATTCGCCGCTCGGGCTCTTCGCGGCGGCCAAGGGTGGATTCTACCGCGTCGGCGGAGAGGCACTTGTCCTGCACAGGGTTCACAGGAGCAACGCATCCGCGCCCACCTATTCTCTGAAGTCGAGACTGTCAAACCCCGAACAGCACATTAAAGGCAGAAAGCATCAGCTCAAGCATATCAAGGCGTGTAGAAAGTACTGCGCCAACGAGCTGGATTCCGGTACGCTCGATCGACTCGATGAGGAGATTGCGGCACGTGAGATTGCCGTCAAAGCCATGGAGGAGCGAAAGCCGCTTCCGCTTATAGCGCAATTGATTAAGAAGGGGCCGATGGCCAACGAGAAAATTAGCCTTGTGAACCTCATTGTCGCCCTAAGGAGACATTGATGAGGGGCATTGCGGCCTGCATCGTTACCTACAACCCGGAGCTTGCGCGCTTTTCGGAATGTCTGTCCGCCGTAGCCGAACAGGTGGAACACGTTTTTGTCGTGGACAACGGCTCAAACGAGACGGGTGGGGTGAAAGCGCTCTGCCGTGAATATGACAATGCAATTTTCGTTCCCCTGGGGGAGAATAAAGGCATTGCTGCCGCCCTCAACATGGGATGTGCTGCCGCAGACGAGAAGCGCTGCACCGCCGTATTGACGCTCGACCAGGACTCGGTATGTGAAGATGACTTGGTGGAGAAGCTGGCGGCGCATTTGACCAAAGACGTTGGGGTTGCGGCACCTTGGATTTCTTACGCGGGCAACGAGGAATATTACGAATTGCCGCAAGATGGGCCCTACGAGGTCGAATGGACGATAACTAGCGCGTCGTTGACGAGCCTTGACGCCTGGAGGAAGATCGGTGGTTTCGATGAGACATTGTTCATCGACAGCGTTGATCGCGATTTCTGCATTCGACTTCGTAGAGCCGGCTATCGCGTGGTCATTGACCCTGCGACTTCGCTGTCCCATGAACTTGGAGACATGCGCTGCGTCCGGATTCTCGGCAAGGTAATTCACGTCACCAACCACAGCAGTTTTCGCAAGTACTACATAGCCAGAAATAAAATTCTTCTCTTTAGAAAAAGCGAGATTGCTCTTCCTGTATGTCTCAAAGAGGAAGTGCAGGAAGCTATTAAGATCCTATTTGAACAAAACCGTATGTCGAAAGTTGTCGCAATCATTCGTGGAGTTCATGACGGACTATCGCGTAAAGCGAACTAGAGCGACGTATCGGAAGGTTGCCGTGCTATATCTATATTCTTTAACACTGCTCATAATGCTTGGCCTCGTAATTTTGATTACGCGAGATTTATTTGCACATAACGCGTTGTCTCTCTTAGCGTGGGTGATGGCGTTTTTCTCTCTAGTAAATTGCGGATATAGGATTGATGAAAACAGTCCGGCCTATCTTGTTTTAGTTATTGGAATACTTGCGTTTCAATTCTTCTTTTTATTCTCAGCTGGTTCCAGAAAAGAACATGAGGCCCACGGACACGAGGCACTATTCTCTTTGGACAATGAGAACTTGAAGAAAATACTTGTGATTGAGGTATTGGTCGTTGCGGTTGTATTCGCTTGCTTTTTGACACAAGTGCCACAGGTCGAACAAATTACGACTCTGCTTACTACTATGAAATCGGGAGATTCGGACAGTGCGTTGAAGATGCCGTCTTGGATGGGATATGCGGAAAATATTATCGAAGGATTCTCGATTGCTATCCTGTTTTCGTACTTCAAGTGCGACGAGACGATCAGAAGGCAAAATGCAAAGCTTGTTGTATTGCAGGTGATTTTAGGGCTTGCATGTTGTTTTTTAAAATTAAGCAGAAATGGTTTTTTGTGGTACCTACTGCCGTTGGTGGCTGTGTTTGTAAAAGGCAAAAAACTATCGTTTAGGCAGTGCGTATATGTGCTGCTTGTTGGCTCGGTCGCCTTCCTTGTGATATTTTTCGGTTTCGCCTGGCTTAAATATGGATATAGATACTCCACGTTCAATTTCGGTGAATTATTCTCTGATCAGTTCATTAGCTACCTTGCATCTCCCCTTGTTTGTTTCCAGCTATTTTTCGATTCTTATCAGCCGAGTGGAACGTTCTCTAACACGCTTCGATTTTTTTCGGCGTTTAACGTGGCCCTTGGCCTGGGCGATGGCGCGAACGAACTTGTCCAGCAATTTATATATATTGCCAATGGCGTATCCAGCAATGTATACACCATGTTCCAGTATTACTGCGATGATTTTGGCGTCGTATACAGCATTATTATGAGTGCGATTTTGGGCTTGATGTCTGGTTTTTGCTACAAGCGAGAGAATGTTGATGCACTGTTTGGATACCTAAGCTGTCTGCTTCTATATCCGGCCTTTATGCAGTTCTTCCAAGATCAGTATTTTTCGCTTGCTTCTACTTGGCTGCAACTTCTTTTTGTGGGGCTTATTGTATTTAGAACCAATCTTGTTTTGCGCCGCGTTGAGACAGAGCAAGACAATTCTTCTCGGGAGTTAAAATGTTAGGAATCAGATTGAAAATTAGGCATGTATCCCGCTCGTTGAGGGTGTGCCGGCAAAACCCGTCAAGAAACGCTTCAGCCAGGACGTCATCGACCGGCTCCTTGCGCTCGACTACTCGAAGGTGGACAGGCGTTTCATGGAGACACATATCGAACAGCTCTATCGTCCGCTGGACGAGCGCTCCATTGGGGAGCTGCTAGATGAGCCAGGGGACAGGCATGAACTATAGGTCTCTGGCGGGCAACATGGTTGTCGCGTTCGCGGCCCAGGGTATCTCGTTCTTGGCGAGCGTCGCTATGTCACTTCTCGTGCCGAAGGTGCTCGGCGTCGAGACGTACGGCTATTGGCAGCTGTTTATTTTTTACGCTAGCTACTCTGGCTTCTTCATGCTCGGTCTCAACGACGGTATCTACCTCATCGAGGGCGGTAACACGAGAGGCGAGATAGACAAGCGAGCTGTGAACTCGCAGTTTCGCTTCGGCATGGCATTCCAGCTCGTCGTGGCCGCCGTCATCGCCATCATCGCCGTTGTTTGGGCGCCCGAGGCGCAGCGCTCATTCGTCCTACTGGCGTTCGCCCTCTACACCGTGCTCTGTAACCTTGCCGGATTCCTTGGCTATATCTTCCAGTCGATGAACGAGACCAAGCTCTTCTCGTATTCCACCATGATCGACCGCCTGGTGTTTCTGGCCATCATCCTCGTGATGGTATTTATTCGGGTCCCTGATTTCGAGCCCTATGTTTTCGCCTTTTTAATTTCGAAAGCCTGTTCGCTGACCTATTGCATCGTTCGCTCCCGTGATTTCTTCGCGGCCAGGGCGCTGCCCTTGACGGAGGCCGCCAGGCTGAGCCTTTCGAGCATGAAGGTCGGCTTCGCACTGATGATATCGAACGTGGCCTCGATGCTCGTCCTGGGTGTTGCGCGGGCGCTGGTAGACAACGCCTGGGGAATTGAGGCCTTCGGGCGCGTGTCGTTCTGGCTCTCGATGGTGAACTTCTTCATAACCTTTGTGTCGCAGGCGAGCATGGTGCTGTTCCCGGCGCTTAGGCAGGGCACCGAGGGAGAACGAAGAGCTTTCTACCGCTTCGTTCGCGACATGATGGAGGTGACGTTTCCTGTGGTCTACCTCCTGTATTTCCCGATGGCATGGGTGCTGTCCCTCTGGCTTCCGCAATACGCCGACACCATGCACTATTTCGCGATTCTGTTGCCCGTCTGCGTGTTCGATACGAAGATGAACCTGTGCTGCACCACGTATTTTAAGGTGCTGAGGGAGGAACGGACGCTCCTCAAGGTGAACCTTTGCACGCTAGCGGGCAGCATAGCGCTTTGCACCATTGGCGTTTACGTGATCGGATCGCTCGATGCCGTCCTGCTTGGCACCGTCGCATGCATCGTTTGCCGTTCCCTTTGGTCGGAACGGCACTTGAACGCGAAAATTGGGGTTTCCACAACACCCGCTCCCATCGAAGAGGTCGTGCTCACAGCTGCGTTTGTGGCGCTAGCGCTTTGCGCGCCCGCGCTTGTTGCCGTCCTGGGGTATTTGGCGCTTTACGCAGCTTATTTGGTACTGAACAGGCATTCGGCGCGAGACATGCTTGCCTTGACCAAGCGAGTGCTTACGCGAGGGAAATGAACGGATGCATAGCGCGGCTGGTCTGGAATAGATACTCAATTACTCAACTTAGAAAGGAATAGCACAATGAAAGGCATCATCCTCGCCGGCGGGTCCGGCACCCGCCTGTACCCGCTCACGCTCGTGACCTCCAAGCAGCTGCTGCCGGTCTACGACAAGCCCATGATCTACTACCCGCTGTCCACCCTCATGCTGGCGGGCATCCGGGACATCCTGGTCATCTCCACG
>DBFZVF010000193.1:0-3308 GCA_048519165.1 Collinsella sp. | reverse complement strand
GGCGCTGCCCAGGGTGTAGTTGCGCAGAGCCGTTGCTGCATCGATGCGCTCGCTCGGCAACCAGCCGCCCTCGGGCCAGTGGCTTTTGGGGTCCTGGCGCGTGATAGCCGTGTAGAGCACGTTCATGCTGGTAACGGGCGTGATAGGGCTGTCGGTACCGAAGGCTTGGCGAATGCCGCGCTGCTTATAGGTTGCGAACGGCCACATGATGCGGCTGCGCTCCAGGCCCAGATCGCGCTCCGGGCCACCCGGGTCGAGCGTGATGTGGCAAGGCTGGCTCGAGGCAATGACGTTGAGCTTGCGCAGACGATCGATGTCCTGAGGCAGCAAATTCTCCAGATGCTCGAGCGTGTTATGGCCGTGCTGGGGCAGGCCGTACAGGTCGGCTGCCTCCTCGAAGATATCCAGCGCGGCATGAATCGCACCGTCGCCGATAACGTGGATGCGCACGGTGTGGCCACGCTCGGCTGCCGCCAGAACCAACTTGCGCATGCGCTCGGCCGGGACCGTCAGACGGCCCTGGTCGCCCGGGAAGCGCGGATTGGTATAGGGCTCAGTGAGATATGCCGTGTGTTCGCTCGACACGCCGTCGAAGAACTGCTTAAAACCTGGCGCCGAAAGCAGCGCGTTGTTCGCGTAACGTACCTGGAGCTCTTCTAGACGCGACTGGTCATCCAGCAGCGTGGGGAACAGATGGGCACGAATGCCCAGCTTGCCGGCCGTCTGCAGTTTGTCGTAGACATCGTCGCGGATAAAATCGCAGCCCGGCATGGGCATGAGCGACATATCGCAGATCGAGGTAATACCCTGCTCGGCCATGCGCCTCATTTGATCGGCGTAAGCGCTTGCGATGCGATCTTCGCCCAGCCACTCAAGACAGCGCGGCAGCAGCTGCATGGCAGCCGCTTCGTGAGCAATGCCCGTGAGTTCGCCGTTTGCGTCTTTGTCGTAGCTACCGCCCGCTGGCGGCTCGCTGTCGCGCGTGACGCCGAGCGCCTCGAGTGCGCGGCTGTTGAGCCACAGCGTGTGCCCGTCGCCCGAGTACATAACGCAGGGACGATCGGGGAATGCCGCATCGAGCGACGCCTTGGTAGGATGCTCGGGCGGGTCCCAACGGTAGTCGCGCCAGCCTTGCGTCACAACCCAGGCGTCATCGGGCAGGTCCTGGGAAAACTCGAGCGCGTGCTGCACCAGCGCCGCCTCGGACGTGCCCATATCCATGAGCATGTACGGCGAGGAGCCAACCGAGGTATGGAAGAAGTGCAGATGAGCGTCATGGAAACCGGGGCAGACAAACTGCTCGCCGTAGTCGATAACCGGCGTGGCGGCAGGCGCGGCGGCAATCACGTCATCGGGCGCACCGACTGCAACGATACGGTCGCCTGCGATGGCAATCGCCAGCTCGCGGGCGGTATCGATGCCGTCTTGCGCGGTAAAGACGTTCTTGGAGCGGATAATCCGATCGATATGTTGCATGGGCATCCCCATTTCTGGCAGGAAATTCAACACCCCCGAGTGTACTCCCCCGCCTCGGTTACAAAATGCCAAGCGGCAAACGGCAGCTTTGCCAGGCCAAGTGGCAGGTGGCATACTGGAAAGAGCTTGTACGATTTTGCGATAAACCAGTAAGGAGCAAATCGACCATGACGAAGACCAAGGCACAGCAGATTATGGCGGCAACCGAGGTTCGCGCGGCAGACGACGTCACCGCGGCCATCCGAGATATCGCCGCCGAGTTTGAGCCCTATATCATTAAGCAGCGCCGACACTTCCATAAGCACCCGGAGCTGAGCCTCGCCGAAGAGCGTACGACTTCTGACATCGCCAACCAGCTCGACGCCATGAATATCCCCTACGAGCGTCCCCTTAAGACGGGCCTGGTGGCGACCCTTCGCGGCACCGCGCCCGACGCCTATCGCGAGGACGGCACGCCGCGCCGCCGCATCCTGCTGCGTGCCGATATCGACGCCCTGCCCGTCACCGAGCAGACCGGCGGGGAGTTCGCCAGCGTCAACGAGGGTTGCATGCACGCCTGCGGTCACGACTGCCACATCGCCATGATGCTCGGCACGCTGCAGATCCTGCGCCATATGACAGACGACATCCACGGCGAGGTCCGCATCGTCTTCCAGCCCAGTGAGGAAAACGGCCAGGGCGCCAAACTCATGATCGGCACGGGCGTGCTCGACGGCGTCGATGGTGCCTACGCCGCACACATCTGGAGCGAGGTCGACGCCGGCACCGTAAGCTGCGAGCCCGGCCCGCGCATGGCCAATACCGACTGGTTCCGCATCGATGTCCGCGGCACCTCGTGCCACGGCGCCATGCCCCAGCGCGGCCACGACGCCGTCATGGTGGCCGCCGAGATCGTCAATGCCCTGCAGACCATCGTTTCGCGCGAGATCAGCCCCTACGAGCCGGCTGTCATCACCGTCGGCGAGCTGCACGGCGGCACCGCGCGCAACGTTATCGCCGGCACGGCCTACCTCGCCGGCACGGTGCGCACCTACGGCGATTCGACCCATGAGGAAATGCCGGAGCTTATGCGCCGCATCGTTGAGCATACTGCGGCCGCCTTGGGCGCCGAGGCAGAGCTCACCGACTATACCATCGCCAACTACAAGGTCGAAAACGACGCAGCTTCGAGCGAGCGCTGCCGTCAGGCCGTAATCAAGTGCCTGGGCCCCACCGGTCAAGGCCATTACCGTGGCACGCTCTCGGGCGAGGATTTTTCGGAGTACCTGCGCCGCGTGCCGGGCGTGCTCGCCTTTGTAGGTACGCGTAACCCCAAGATTGGCGCCACGTACGCCCAGCATTCCTGCTTTTACAAGATCGACGAGACCGTGCTGGCAAAGGGCTCCATGGTGGCCGCCCAGTATGCTATCGACTTTTTGGCCGAGCCCACGCAAGAGGAGCTCGACGGCCCCGCGATCACTGCGGTCGCCGAAACCAACCCCGATCTGGCCGCCAAGTTGCGCTCTGCCAAGGCGACGACCGCCGAGGCTCGTGACGCCATCCACGACGCCCGCACGGCTCGCCATGCCGCAATCAAAGGCATCCACGAAGCCCGCGCTGCCGCTCGCCGCGAGGAGAAACACGACGAGTAGTCGTCACACCCATCCATAACAGCCTGGCTAAAGCAAAGCGGGGGCGGACGCGTCGAAACGTCCGCCCCCGCTCATCTGTCAAGCGTTATTTCTACCATTTCTACCCCGTCCCCAAATGGCAGGCGGCAGGACTACTCGTCCTGAGGGTCCTCGTCGGAACTTGACTCGGGCGCCGGATCAAGCTCGGGCGCCGGCACAGGC
>DBFZVF010000192.1:0-3629 GCA_048519165.1 Collinsella sp. | reverse complement strand
GCGTACTTTGGTACGCAAGCGACGGTTTGAACGGCAAGATCGGGTGCCTGGGGAAGCCGCCGGGACGAATAGCCCTAAATGGTTTCCAAGAAAGCTTCAATGCGCGTCTGCAATTGCCCCGCGTCCTCGCCGGCGTAGTCGGTGGTGATATGCATAAACGGAATGCCGGCCTCCTCGGCAGCTTTCTCCACGGCGAAGGACTCCATTTCGTAGAGTGTGCAGAACTGCAAGGCCACGTCGACGATGCCGTCGGCATGCAGGTCGTGCGCCATCTGGATGATGTCCTTCATGCGCTGGTCGTTGGGCGTAAAGACGGCGCAGTTGGTCTTAAAGTAGCGCTCGGCGATGGCATCGAGCATCTCGTCGACAGTCTCACCGGACTCGTCGACCAGGTCCTTGTAGTAGCGCGAGCCCGTGCAGGACTCCTCGCCCACCACGACGCCGCCGGCCTTCTCGATGAGGTTGAATAGTTTCCAGTTGGGCACGGCCATGGGCGTACCGGTGTACAGGATGCGCTTGGTCCCCTTGGGCGCCACGCCCTCGCCGGCCTCGACACGCTGCTCGCACTCAGCCGCCATATCGTTGATGGCTCCGGTCAGACGCGGCGTGTCGTCCATAAAGGCGGCCTGAACGGTCAGCAGGCTGTCGAGACCGCTGATGGGCGCAGGGTCGGCAGCGCGCGTGGCAGCGAGGCGCTGCAGGGCGCGACGCTTCTCATTGACGGCGTGGATGGCGGCCTTCAGACGCTCAGGCGTAATCGTGACGCCGCACTCTTCCTCGATCTTGGCGGCGAGTTTCTTGACCTCGGCCTTCCAGGTCACGAGCGTCGACTCGTCGTGTACATTGGGAATATCCATGACGTACATGTTCTTTTGCGTTGCAAAGAACTCGTAGGCCTTCTTCTTGCCATCGCAGGTGTTCTCGCCTACCACCAAGTCACTCGACTCAATGTAGGGGCAGACCTCGCCTAGCTTTAAGCCGGCAAAGCTCTTGATAAGCGGACAGGTGTTGCGCGGCAGGTGCTCCTCGACCTTATCGGTTGCCCAATCGGCACCCGAGCACAGGCCCACGGGAATACCGTCACAGGCAAGTACGATCTCCTCGGGCACGTACACGCAGAACGAACCGACGATCTTGGTGGCCTCGCCGGCCTCCTTCTTGTCGAGCATCTCCTTAATACGGCCGCTGTGGATGTTGGTGGCGACAAAATCCAGGTAGGACGTGGACTTGGGGCGATTGTTCTGCGTCAGGAACATATCACCGTACATCTGGCCCACGGCGCCCAGCAGCATGTCGTGGTCGGCAAGATTCATGCCGAGGCTCTCCCACATCGGATGGAAATCAAATTCTTCAGCCATGACGGTTCCCCTCTCGAACCAAAATCGGATAACAACGGTATCGATGCACGACGGACGGCGATTGCCCAGCCGTGCTCAAGCCCGGAATTTTAGGGAACCTGCTTTGCGGTCGATTATTTAGTTGTGCGTCGTCTCTCCCGGAGCCGTGAACATACCCGCTCATATGCGGCTCCGAGCCATATACAGGGCGCGCGCGGCAACGCGGCGAATGTATGTCGTCTGCGGCATGTGCGCACCCTCCTTAACCAGTTGAGGTCAACTATATCAACGGTCATCGACCATGCGAACACCGTTGACATTCGTACGACAACGTCGTGTACCGACGTTTAATAAATAATTATCTTGCTTGATAAGAGTTTGTCATTCCCCATTCGACGAACGGCAAAAACAAAGCCGCCGAGGCTTATATCCCCGACGGCATTACCCGGCGCTATCGACAAACCAAATGGATCCTGCTGGCATCAAAATGCATGCGCAGCGTCTCGCCTGCTTGCGGTAGCTCGTCGACAGGCATGCCCACTTTGTTGACCTTCCACTGCAGACGCGTGGGCGCATCGGCCCGCGGCGCATCCAACAGCACCAGGCGCTCAAAACGCGAATCGCTCACGCGCGCCACGTGCAAATCGTAGCTGTTGCGACCCCGCTCGGCACGGTTGTCCACATGGAAGTAGCTCGCACGAATACCCAGATATGCCACGTCATCGGGAACCTCGCGACCCACGTTAAAGGTCATGCCCCAGTCGAGGGCCTCAACTTCTTCGTCGCCAATCTTGCGCGCCCGGCTTGTGTTCTTGCACCCCGTCAGACGCAGCGCCGCCAGCGTCTGCGGACGGCGAACCACGTCCTCGATGGAGCCGATCTCCTCAACATGCCCGTTGTGCATCACGCAGATGCGCTCGCACAGACGGCACGCCTCGTCGATATCGTGACTCACGTAGAGCACGGTGCGGTTGCACACATCGAACAGGTCGAGCATGTTCTGCTCGAGTGCGCTCTTAAGATAGGAATCGAGCGCGCTCATGGGCTCATCGAACATAAAAATGCCCGGATGCGCTGCCACCATACGGGCAAGCGCCACGCGCTGCTGCTGGCCGCCCGAGAGACGCGCGGGATAGCGGTCGGCGAAATCGGTCAGGCCAAAGATGCCCAGATAGCGTTCGGCGAGCTTTTTGCGCGCGGCGGCGTCGCCCGCGTCCTTTACACCGGCGCACACGTTATCGGCCACCGTCATGTTGGGAAACAGCTGATAGTTTTGGAACAGCAGGGCACACTTGCGCTCCTGGGGCGACAGGTTGATGCCCGCCGCCGAGTCAAAAAAGGTCACGCCGTTGACAACGATCTTGCCCTCGTCGGGGGTCTCCACACCGGCAATGCAGCGCAGTGTACAGCTCTTGCCACAACCCGAGGCGCCCAGCAGCGCCACACGCTCCTCGCCGGCCTCAAGCTGCATGTCGAGCATAAACCCCGGAAAGCGCTTTTTGATATCCAGGACAAGCGACACGGCCTATCGACCTCCCTTCGAGACGGCGTCATCGTGCATGAGCTCGGCCAGCGCCTCGCGATCGATACGCAGCGCATCGCCGCCGACTGGGTCGAGCGAATCGGCCTGGCCACCCAGCTGCTTGGCCTGCTTGCGCTCCGCACGGGAAAGGCCCCGCTCGCGGTACTTTTGCGAATGAGCGGTGTAGATATTGATGAACAGAATGACCAGGAAGCTGAACGCAATTACGACCACGACCCAAAAGAGGGCCACCGACGTATTGCCGCCCATCCATTCAAAGTAAATCGCAATCGGAATGGTCTGTGTAATGCCGGCATAGTTGCCCGCAAAGAACAGCGTGCAGCCAAACTCGCCCATCGCGCGGGCAAAGGCGAGCACCGTGCCCGCTGCGATTGAGGGCCAACCAAGGGGCATCATAAGCTTGGTAAAGATGCGACGCTCGGACCAGCCAAGCGTGCGCGCCGCATCGAGCATCTGCGTGTCGAGGCTCTCAAAGGCACCGAGCGCCGTACGGTAGACCAGGGGAAACGACACCACCACGGCAGAGATCACCGCCGCCGGCCACGTAAAGACAATCGAGATACCGTGCGCGATAAGCCACCGGCCCACCCCAGTCGAGCGGCCAAACAGCATGAGGAGCAAAAAGCCGCAGACCGTGGGCGGCAGCACCATAGGAATCGTAAAGACCGAATCGAGCAGGCCCTTGATGCGACTCGAGGTACCCATAGTCTTCCACGCGGCGAACAGGCCCAGCGCAAAGGAGATCAGCA
>DBFZVF010000191.1:0-19396 GCA_048519165.1 Collinsella sp. | reverse complement strand
GTCGCCGTCATGGACGAGACCGGCAAGCTGCTCGACCACGGCGTGGTCTACCCCACCAAACCGCGCCACGACGTCGCCGGCACTAAGCGCGAGCTCGCCCGCCTCGTCAAGAAGGACGACGTCAACACCATCGTCATCGGCAACGGCACCGCCAGCCGTGAGACCGAGGAAGTCGTCTCGGAGTTCGTCGCCGAGCAGGCGCCTGGGCTGCGATACACCATCGTCAACGAGGCCGGCGCGTCGGTGTACTCCGCCTCCGAGCTCGCCAGCCAGGAATACCCCGACCTGGACGTCACCGTGCGTGGCGCCATGAGCCTGGGCCGTCGCCTGCAAGACCCGCTGGCAGAGCTCGTCAAGATTCCGCCCCAGTCCATCGGCGTTGGCCAGTACCAGCACGACCTTGACCAGGCCGAGCTTTCACGCACCCTGGGCCACGTGGTGGAGGACGTCGTCAACCGCGTGGGCGTCGACGTCAACACCGCGAGTGCGAGCCTGCTGGGCTACGTGTCGGGCATCACGCCGAGCGTGGCCAAAAACATCGTGGCCTACCGCGAGGAAAACGGCGCCTTTACCGATCGCCGCCAGCTCAAGAAGGTCCCCAAGCTGGGACCCAAGGCATATCTCAACGCTGCAGGCTTTTTGCGAATTAGCGGCGGTAAGAACCCGCTCGACGCAACGAGCGTCCACCCCGAAAGCTACGAGGTGGCCACGTCCGTCTTGGAACGCGCAGGCGTTAAAGCCAGCGAGCTCAGCCGCGGCGGCGTGCCCGACATTGAGCGCCGTCTGGGCAGCATCTCGGCGCTGGCAAGCGACCTGGACTGCGGCACCCTGACGCTCATCGACATTGTCAACGAGCTCAAGAAGCCCGGTCGCGACCCGCGCGACGACGCGCCCGAGGTGGTCTTTAGCCGCTCGGCACTTTCCATCGACGACCTGGAGCCCGGCATGGAGCTCAAGGGCACGGTGCGCAACGTCGTCGACTTTGGTGCCTTCGTCGACGTGGGCGTGCACCAGGACGGCCTCGTGCACATCTCCAAACTGGCCAACCGCTTCGTCAAGCACCCGAGTGATGTCGTGCGCGTCGGCGACACGGTAAAGGTGTGGGTCGAGAAGGTCGATCGCGACCGCAAAAAGATCTCCCTCACCATGGTGCAGGGGAAGTAAACCGCCAAAGCAAGGGTACCCCCTGCAGCGACGTGCAAAATCGCGAGTATTCTGCAAATTCCACCGCTCCGGATGCCTCTCAGAGGCGAAAAAACAAAAACGGCCCCCGTTTTGGCGTTTTTAAAGCCAAAACGGGGGCCGTTCCGTGCTTTATCTAGCTGGTAAAAGCCTTTACCTTGCTGAATACTCTCAATTTTGCACGGCGCAGGCGGGGGTACCTTTGTCCACGGCAGGATATGGAAGCCGATTACCAGCCTACTGGCAGGCTCGTGTCGGCAGCCCCGGCCTTTCCTTTGCCTAGCGCGACCCTCGCGAAGCGCGTGAGCGATAGGGAAAGGAAAGGCCGGGGCGAACAACCCGCGGCGCAGCCAGTGTTCGCGTTACGGCAGGATGTGGAACCCGAGCGAGGCGATATCCTTGGCAAAGCCACGGACGGTGTCGAGCGAGACCTCGTACGGATCACGGCCGATGTTCTTGCGCTTGGCCAGGATGCTGTTGGGCACCGTGATGATCTGGCAACCGCAGGCTTCGGCCTGGTAAATGTTGATGAGCTCGCGCGTGGACGCCCACAGGACCTCGCAGTTGGGCTTGGCGGCGGCCTTCTTGACCGACTCCGTCATAAACGGAATGGGATCGACGCCGGTATCGGCGATGCGGCCGGCAAAGAGCGAGATGATGGACGGCGTCTCGGCATCAACGGCCTCGACCATCTCGTCAACCTGCTCGGGCGTAAAGATGGTGGTGACGTTGACCTTGATGCCGTCGGCCGAAATCTTGCGAACCAGCTCGGCGGTGGACTCGCCCTTGGTGGTCACGCACGGAATCTTGACGTAGACGTTGTCGGCCCAGGTAGCGATCTCGCGGGCCTCGACCTCCATGGCCTCGGCGTCATCTGCAAAGACCTCAAACGAGACGGACACATCGGTGATGTGGGTCAGGACCTCCTTGGCAAACGCGCGGTAGTCCGTCACGCCGCCCTTCTTCATAAGGGACGGGTTGGTCGTGAAACCCTGAACGTTGCCGTTCTCGTACATGTCGAGCATGCCCTCGAGGTTTGCACCGTCAGCGAACACCTTGATTGCCATCTGCCTGATTCCTTCCGTTTGCATACGGCCGATAAACTGCTAAACACTTTACCTATGTTTATCAAGGCGTGAGCTGCGGGTTTTTATCTTCTCGGCGAACGGTATAAACACCTCAGTGTTTGGATTGATAAATCGATTGAGCATGCAAAAGCAAAGAGTCGCAGTTTGAGCAAACGTCAGAACGCGGGATTCATTAGATGAGGCCGAAATGCTGCATCGCTGTGACGGTGCCGTCGTGTGCGACATCGTCGGTCACGTAGTCGGCGACCGCCTTGACCTCGGGCATGGCGTTGCCCATGGCGACAGCCGTCTCGACCGCAGCGAGCATGCCCAGGTCGTTACCCGAATCGCCGAAGCCAAAGGTGCGCGCGTTGCCGGTGCGACCCAGGTATTCCAGCGCCCGCGCCACGCCCACGCCCTTGTCGATGCCCTTGGGGCTCAGCTCGCGATTCTGACCACCGGTGTTGCACAGCTCAAACTCGCGATCGATAAAGCCATCATCGTTGGCTACGCGAGCCAGGTCGCTCGCGACGATGCCTACCTTGCCCACGCGCAGACTGCCGTCGACGCGCATCTCCTCGGTGCTGTGCGCCACAGAAGTGCCAATCAGAGACGACTGCTCAACACCCGCGGGTTCCAGGGCAAAAGTAGCCACGTTGGTCTCGAAAAAGGCCTCAATCCCTGCCGCAGCCATACGGCGTGCAAGCTCCTCGATAACGTCCTCGCCAAAGCAGTCCTCGTGTACCACGCGTCCCTCGACCTCGAGCGTGGCTCCCGCCATGGCAACGATGCCCGCAGGGTCGAGCGCACGCAGGCTATCGGCGATAAGCCACAGGGGGCGGCCCGTGCAGATAAATGCCTTGTGCCCTGCATCGCGCAGTGCACGGAACGCCTCAACCACCGTCTGCGAGGGACGAACCGCCGAAAAGTCCTTATCGGTCATGTTGTCGGGATCGAACGACGTCAGCGTGCCGTCCACGTCAAAAAAGAGCACGGCGGAATCGGGGCACGCATCAATCATATGGGTTCCTTTCGAGGATAAGGGCAAACGAAGCATCCATCATATAATGGAGCGACGCAACCAGAGAGGTCACCCATGGAATTTTACGCAAGCTGCCCCGAGGGCTTTGAGTCCGCACTCGCCGATGAGCTTAAACGCCTCGGACTTTCGCATGTCCGCCGCCTGAAAGGCCGCGCTACATTTGAGGGCGAGCTCGAAGAAGGCTACCGCGCCTGTCTGTGGTCGCGCCTGGCGAGCCGCGTGTTCGTGGTACTCGGGCGCTTTGAGGCGCAGGATGCCGATGAACTGTACGATAGCGTTTACGACATCGCCTGGGAGGGCATTGTTCGCTCTGGCGCCACCATCGCCATCACCGCCCGCGGCGTGACCGAGCAGCTGCGCAACACGCGCTTCTCGGCCCTGCGCGCCAAGGACGCGCTGTGCGACCGTCTGGCCGAGACCACGGGCCGTCGCGCCGATGTCGACGCCGCCGATCCCGACGTTCACCTGTTGCTTTCGCTGCGTCAGCGTCGCGCGAGTATCAGCCTGGACCTTTCGGGCGACCCGCTGTTCAAGCGCCTGCCGCCCGCAGCGACCCGCGCCGGCGAGGGCGCGCACGTGCTGCGCCCCGACTACGCCGCCCTGGTGCTGGCGCAGGTCGGCTGGACCGCGCTGTGCGAGCGCGAGCTGACTGCCGATGATTACGAAAACGAAGCCCTGCCCACGCTGGTCGATGCCTCGTGCGCAGGCGGCGGTCTGTTGTTGGAGGCCGTGAACATTCTGACCGACCGCGCCCCGGGCGCCGCACGCGAGCGCTGGGGCTTTGAGGGCTGGCAGCTGCACGACGCCGCTCTGTGGGAGCAGTTGCTTGCCGAGGCACGCGAGCGCGAGGCGGCAGCACGCGAACGCCAGGCACGCATCGTCGCCGTGGACATTGATCCCGCCGCCCGCAAGACCGCTGAGCGCATGGTTAAGTGTGCCGGTTACAAGCGCTTTGTCGATTTTTGTGCCGCCAAGTCCGCCACCGTGCTGGACCACGCGGGCACCGTCGCCGGTGCCGCCGTGGTCGCAGATACGACCGAGACACCGCTTTCGCTCATGCATGACGCCATGACGCTGGTCGGTGAGCTGCGCCGCGCGCCCGAGCTTGGCGCGGCGCCGGTCGCCGCGCTCACCCGCGACGGATTACTGGCCCGCGCGCTCCACGCCGAGCCCGAGCGCTCGATTGCCGTCATGCCCAATAACGAGGAGGCGACCGTCGAAGTCTGGCCTTCGCTCGACCACGCCGCCGCGGCGTTTGAGGCTTCGACCAGTGCGGATGCCAAGGCCGAGGTCACGGATGCCGACGAAGTCAACGACAACGCCGCCAACACCCCCATGCCCGAACCTGCTGCCACGCTCGACCTGGGCGACGGCAAGCCGCTGCCCGTGCTCATCCCGGAGTCCGAGCAGTTCGCCAACCGCCTGCGTAAGAACGCCCGTCTGCGTCGCAAGTGGGCAAAGCGCGAGGGCGTGAGCTGCTACCGCGTCTATGATGCCGACCTACCCGACTACTCCGCCGCCATCGACCTGTACGAGGGCTGCCCGCAGACGCCGGGCCGCTGGCTCGTCATCGCCGAATACGCCGCACCCAAGACCATCGATCCCGCGCTGGCCCAGGCCCGCATGCTCGACATCTTGGCCATCGCACCGCGCATCCTGGATGTTCCGGCCGAGCATGTGCACGCCAAGGCCCGCATGCGTTCGCGCGGCGGCTCGCAGTACGGCAAGCAGGGCGCCGGCAAGGGCGGCTCGGGCGAGCGCGCCAACATCGCGCGCCGTCGCCTGCCGCTCATCGAAGAGGGCGGCCTTACCTTTGCCGTCAACTTTGACGACTATTTGGATGTGGGCATCTTCCTAGACCACCGCGTCACCCGCAACCTGGTGCGCGAGCACGCCAAACAGGCGCGCCGCTTCCTCAATCTGTTCGCCTACACCGGTACCGCCACCTGCTATGCGGCGGACGGCGGCGTCGAGGAGACTGTGACGGTTGACCTTTCCAACACCTACCTGGACTGGGCCGAGCGCAACATGCGTCAGAACGGCTTTGTGGGGCCGCAGCATCACTTTGTGCGCGATGACGTGCTCGCCTGGATTCGCGACCAGCGCCAGACGCGCAACCGCTGGGACCTGATTTTTGTCGACCCGCCCACGTTTTCGAACTCGTCCAAGATGGGCCGCCGCACCTGGGATGTCCAGCGCGACCATGTTGAGCTTTTGGCCGGCGTATCGCGCCTGCTCGCACAGGGCGGACATGCCATCTTTAGCTGCAACCTGCGCGGCTTCCGCCCCGAGACGCGTAAGCTCGCACGCGCGGGCGTCGTGCTGGAGGACATTACGGCGCAGACCATCCCCGAGGATTTCGCACGCAACCAGAAGGTGCACCATTGCTATATCGTGCGCCGCCTGCCCATCGAGGATGCCATGGCCGAAGTCGGCTTTAGCGCCGAGGAAATTGCCGAGCGAACCGAGGAGCTGCGCAACCCCGAAGCCCGCAAGCCTCGCGCAACGGCGCCCGCGCACGCACAGGCCGGCAACGGCAAGCCTAAAAAGAAGAAGTTCTACGCCAGCAAGCCCAAAGGCAAATAACAAAGTTGCGGTGGAATACGGACTGTTTTGCCTGGAATTAGGCAAATATAGACCGTATTTCACCGCAACTCATAGTGGGATGGTGGCCGGCGATCTAGCCTTGGGTGACCAATCGGTAACCGATACCCACATGCGTCTGGATATAGCGCGGATGCGCGGGGTCGGACTCGATCTTCTTGCGCAGCGTGCCCATAAAGACGCGCAGGCTCGCCAGGTCGCTCTTGGTTGCCGTGCCCCAAATCTCGTGCAGGATAAACTGGTGCGTCAGCACCTTGTCGGCGTTATGCGCCAGCAGGCACAGGAGCTTGTACTCGATCGGCGTCAGATGCAGCTCCTCGCCATCCATCGTGGCGATGCCGGCATCAAAATCGATATGCAGCTCACCGGTATCGAACGAGCCCTCGGAGGCAACGCCGCCCGTTTGCGCATACGAAAGGCGCCTGAGCGTCGTGCGAATGCGCGCGAGCAGCTCCTCGACCGAAAACGGCTTGGTCAGGTAGTCGTCGGCGCCGGCATCGAGCGCGCGAATCTTGTCCGCGTCCTCGCTGCGCGCCGATACCACGATGATCGGCATACCCGACCATGCGCGCACCGACTCCACCACCTTGACGCCGTCCGTATCGGGCAGGCCCAGATCGAGCAGCACAATGCTCGGTGCCTGCGATGAGGCGGCGGCGATGGCGGCATGGGCAGTCTCAACGGCCATATGACGCAAGCCGTGCGCCTCGAGCGCGGCAACGATAAGGTTGCGGACGGCGGGATCGTCCTCAACGACCAAGATGAGCGGTTTTACGGCAGAGTTCGGCACGGCGCTACTCCTTATCAAACGAAACGTCGGCGACGGGAAGCTCAATCGTAAAGACCGAGCCGTGCGGGTCCGCCGCGGCAACCTCTATGCTACCGCCATGCGCCAACGCAATGGAGCGGCAGAGCGAAAGACCCAGGCCAACGCTGCGGTGGCTGTCGGCAAGACCGTGGTTGGCGGTATAGAACGACTCAAAGATCCGCTCGCGGTCCTCGGGTGCGATGCCCGGACCATCATCGGCCACCGAGCACGCCACGCGTCCATCGTCGACGCTAATCGAGATCACGATATGCGAGCCTGCGGGCGTATAGGTGATGGCGTTGTTCACCAGATTGACCACCAGCTGCACCATCAGGCGCGCATCGACGTTGACGAGCGCCGGCTCATCGCACGCCACCACCTTAAGGTCGTGCTCGCGCACGGCCGGATTTACGTGGCGCAGTGCCTCCTCGACGATATCGTCCATGAGCTCGAGCGTAGTCGACAGATGCATGCCGCCGCCCTCGAGCTTGGTGATGGCGAGCAGGTTCTCGACGGTAGCGTTGAGCCATTGCGCATCCGAGCGAATGGACAGGAGCAGGCCGCGGCGCGTCTGGCTATCGAGCACGGCCGTGCCGGTCGAGCCCTGGTCGAGCAGCACGTCGGCATTGCCCGAAATACTGGTGAGTGGCGTGCGCAGGTCGTGCGAGATGGAGCGCAGCAGGTTGGCGCGCAGCTGCTCGTTTTTGGCGAGCACCGCCGCCTCCTCGCGGGCCTCCATGGCGCGGGCGCGATCGAGCGCCAGCTCGCCTTCGCTCACGATGGCATCAGCAAGTGTCCGCTCCTCGTGCGTCAGCACGTCGGGCTCGGCAACGATAGCCAGCACGCCCACCACCGAGGCGGGGTCGCCCGAGCGCACGAAGCCGTCACCTGTGCGGACCGTCAGGTAGATGCCATAAAACGCCGAGCCGCCAAACGTGGCGTCGAGCGGCGTCCCCACATAGGCGGACGCCGAGAGCCGCGGCGGCATCTGCGGCGCCAGCTCGTGCACCGGCGCGGCGTCACCCACGGCCGTGTACGTCGCACGCGGCAGCAAGTCATCATCGTCGGCGTCGGCGCTGTACCACACGACCGGACAGCCCGAAAGTCGAGCCAGCTGCGTTGCCATGGCATGCACAATCTGCTGCTGATCGGCACACCGTTGCAGCATGCGGTTGGTCTCGAGCACCATATGCGTGCGACGGTCGCTGGCGGCAGCCTGTGCCAAGGCGCGGCGCAGGGCCAACGCAATCGAGCTCGACACAAGCGAGACCACGAACATGATGAAGAACATGCCGGGATAGACGCGGTCGATAAGCGACAGCGAGTAGCGCGGGTCGACAAACAAGAAGTTGTAGAGCGCCACGGCGGCAGCCGAGCTCAGCAAGCAATACAGACGACTCCAGGTAAAGAATGCGCACAGCTGAACGGCGAACACATAGACGATCATGATGCTCGGCGCGAGACCCGGATGGTCGAGCAGCGCGCCCACAATCGTCGCCGCGACCAGCAGCCCCACCGATACGCAGGCGTCATACAGAGGAGTGCGGCGCGTCAGCGTTGTGCGCCGCCACCAAAAGTTATCGGCGATATCGCCGTCCGCACGGACGTCCATAGACACCGTACCCCTCCCTCAAAAACAAAAACCACCACAAAGGGGACAGGCACCTTTGTGGTGGTTTTCCCTCGTGGTGGTTCTAAGTGTAAAGCCTTCTACGACCGGCAGTCGCTAGACAAACAGCACGTGCGCGAGCAGTGCGCACACGCACGCCGCGACAAGCAGCGTCACCACGATCGAGATCACACGGTCGGCCATGTCCATGTTGGCACGATTCGTAAAGAACCGATCTTCGGCGGCGTCGACATGCGCCTCACGCACCATTTCGACCACCGCCTCACGGCCATCGAGCGCCTTTGTATCCATGTTTACCTCCCCGGCCTCATGCTTATCCATCAAAAACCAACTCCGTGTAGCCGCCGACGTCTACGGCCGCTCGTTGGGAGCCAGGCGCTGCATCTTGTTCACGGCCTTGAACTTGGTGAACAGCGGCACGTACTCAAAGCTCACGTTGGAGTTCTCCAGGCCGTACCAGCGTGCAGGCGTGCCGGCGGCGCGGCGAATGATGTACTTGAGCGTGATGGCCGTACGCTCGCTGGGCTCCACATCGCTTTCGGGCGCCAGAAGCTTACGGATCAGGACGAACTTGAACGTACCGATGTTACCCGGATCCTTGTAGACCGAGTAGTCATGCGTCTGCGGCGGCAGCTCGCCGGTGGCAGCCAGGTCCTGAACAACCTGACGCAGGTAGGCATTGACGCGCTGGTTGATCTTGTAGCCCAGGTACAGATGCACGCGGAACACGTAGTCGGTGCCGAACGTCTCGACCGAATAGGCAAAGGTGTGCGGTTCGTCCATGGTCTCGACATTCACAAACCACCAGGCGCGGGCGCGCTTGGGATGCTTGTCCAAGATCGAATAGACGATATCGCGGTCGATGTAGTCGGTATGGGCGTCCTTGGTCAGGTACACGACGTTGTCGCTCATGCGCTCGTAACGGTCGTCGTCACGCAGGCGCTTGAGCTGCGGCAGGTAGCTGCGCAGCGGCAGCAGCGTAAACTGGCGCTGCTCGACCGCCGTGCCGTTGTACCAGCACACCATAATGCCCATGATGAGTGCAGCCATGAGGATGGTGAAGTAGCCGCCGTGGAAGAACTTGGTGAGCGAGCTCACGAAGAAGAAGCCTTCGAGCAAAAGGAAGAAGGCCGCGAAGATCCACGGAGCAACCTTGAGCTTGCGCTCCTCGTGCAGGTAGAAGAAAAGCAGCAGCGTGGTGCACATCATAGTCAGCGTAATGGCAAGGCCGTAGGCGGCTTCCATATGCGCCGAGTTCTGGAACAGCAGCACCACGATGACGCAGCCGACAAGCATGACGTTGTTGACCATGGGGATGTAGAGCTGGCCCTTGGTCTCGGCAGGGTAGAAGACCTGCATGTGCGGCATAAGGTCCAGACGGCTGGCCTCGGACACCAGCGAGAATGCGCCGGTGATGAGCGCCTGCGAGGCGATGATGGCCGCAACGGTGGAAAGGCCGACGGCAAAGGGACGCAGGCCCGGGGTGAGCATCTGGTAGAAGGGGTTGAGGTCGGCGATACCCATGAGCTCGGGGTTGGCGGCGTTGTTGATAAGCCACGCGCCCTGGCCCATATAGGAAAGCAGCAGACAGCACTTAACGAACGGCCAGGTGGCGTAGATGTTGCCGCGGCCCACGTGGCCCATGTCGGAATAGAGCGCCTCGGCACCGGTGGTGGCAAGGAAGCAGCTGCCCAGAATCATGATGCCCGCGTGGTTGTTGGGGCTCAACAAAAAGCCGATGCCACGCAGCGGGTTGAGGCACAGCAGCACCGCGGGGTGCTGGAAGACAAAGAACAGACCCGTGCCGCCCAAGAACAGGAACCACAGCGTCATGATGGGGCCAAAGGCGTGACCGATCTTGGCCGTACCGATACGTTGTACCAAGAAGAGCGCGATGATGATGGCAAGCGTGATGGCCACGACACGGCCCTGATCGTCACCCAACACAGCATGGACCGCCGGGATGGTGCGCAGGCCCTCGATGGCCGTGGTAACGGTAACGGCGGGCGTCAGGATGCCGTCAGCGAGCAATGCGGCGCCGCCCAGCATGGCGGGGATGATGAGCCACTTGCCGCAGCGCTTGACCAGGCTGTACAGGGCAAAGATACCGCCCTCGCCGTGGTTGTCGGCGCGCAGCGAGATCAGCACGTACTTGACGGTCGTCAGCAGCGTGACCGTCCACACGACAAGGGAGAGCGCACCAAGCACGAACTCCTCCGTGACGCTTCCGATGCCGCCGTTGCCGGCAACGAGCGCCTTGGTTACATACATAGGGCTGGTGCCGATATCGCCGTACACCACGCCCAGCGTGACGAGCATCGCCGAGATACTCACAGGAATCGCAGCGTGCGAGGCTGCCTCCTTGGCCTTTTGTTCCATAAGCCGGTTTCCTCCCAACTTTAACGTTCGAGGGGATTATAGGTAATCGGCCCATGTTTTAATGCACTGTTTTCCCAGCTAGATAAAGATTTATACAGTCTTTAGGCTACCGCGGCGATATGGAATGTGACAAAGGGACTGTCCCCTTGTCACATTCGTCATTTTCCGAGCCAGTTTTTGAACCACCACTCCATGGAGCGACTCATCTCGGCCATAAAGGGACTGGTGTGCTTGCGGGTATAGATGTCCACGACGCGCTCCCCCACCTCGCGGGCATGCGGGCGAAACATCGCATCCATCTCGGCCACCTGCGCGTCCATGGTCGCGGCATCGGCGCGGCGATAGCGTTCCTCGTGTACCAGGTTTACCACGGGGTGCGCGATTGCCGGGCGTTCCTTACGGGGCGTGCCGATGATGAGCATCGACAGCGGCACGGTATACGCAGGCAGATCCAGCAGCTCGGCCACTTCCTCGGCATTCTCGACGATATCGCCGATGTAGCAGCTCCCCAGGCCCAGGGCCTCGGCGGCGACCACGGCATTTTGCGCGGCGATCACGGCGTCCTGTGCCGCGATGGCAAAGTCGCCCAGACCCGGCGCGCGACGGGGCGACTTGCCCGTGCGCTCTACAAACTCGGGCTCAAAGCAGCCAACATGCTCAAACAGATCGATCCACTTGGCATAGTCGACCACAAATATAAGTGCCCAGGGCGCCTTGGCAATCATAGGCTGATGGTCGCACAGGTCGGCCAGGCGATCGAGCGTGGCCTGCTCGCGGATGCTCACGATGGAATACATCATCATGGCGCCCGCCGACGGCGCACGGCTCGCCGCGTGCAGAATCGCTGCCCGCTGCTCGTCGGTCACCGCCACGGGACGGTCGTCGTCATCGCGCGCAAAGGCACGCGTGGACGAGCGGTGCTCCAAGATGTCCAGCACCGCGTTACCCGTAGTCTCGACCGGATAACCGTTCGCATCCACGCCCGCAGCTCCGCCGCAGTGCCCGGCACCCGTCATACAAACCCGCTCGCCCATAGCTCTATCCTCGCCAATTCTTTAAGAAGCCTTTACGTTTCCGTGTAATTCCCGTCCATTATCGCGCAGGTCGCCACTACATTGCGCCACACCGCCGCACATGCGCGTTAATATGGCTGGTTGTCGTGCGCAGCCCGCAAATGCAGTGCATATTTAGGTAACAATCGGGTAAACCCTCGCTTTCGTAGGTTTTAAGTTTGTGAGGAGTCTCAGCATGTTCTCTGCCGCCATCTCGCTCGTCGGTCTTGCGGTGACCGTCTACCTTGTTTTGCGCGAGGCCAAGGCCATTCGCGCTCAGTCGGGCACCGTTGCCAAAAGCGCTCTTGGGTGGAGCGTCGCCTTCGGCCTGTTCCAGCTCTTTTTGACCATTTGGAGCGCCATTGGCCTCGTCGCGCAAAACGAGCCGCTCGCCTTCGTAATGCTCATCCTGACCAACGCCATCCTCACCGGCTGCGCTTGGGCCAGCATCGCCCGCGACCGCATCGCCCCGCGCGTCTTTGCGTTCGCCGGGCCCGACGCCCCCGCCCCCACCGGCAAGCTCGCCCGCCTGCGCGGCGCCTTTGTGGGCAAACCGCTCGTCGCCGCCGTCTTGTGCCTGCTGCTCGCCGGCGTCTTTGCGCTGCTGGGCATGGAGGTCTCGTCCAACCACGACTTTACCTGGGTCTACCCCCTGTGCATCCTGCTCGAGTGGGCCATCATCACCACGCTCATGGTCGGCCTGTTCTTCCTGTTCCAGCGCCACGGCGCAGCTCCCGCGGTCCTGGCCTTTGCCCTCTTTGTCCTGGGCATTGCCGAGTTCTTCGTCATCACGTTTAAATCCATGCCCATCCAGCCGGGCGACCTTTCGGCCATCTCCACCGCCGCCGCGGTCGCCGGCACCGGCTACACCTTCTCGATCTCACTGTTCTGCGTGCTGTCCATGGGCTTTACCGCCATCGCCATGCTGCTATGCGAGTACGCCGGCCTGGTGGCACCGCACCGTCAGAAGGGCGCCGCCAACGCCAAGCGCATGCTGCTCACCAACCTGCTCGTCGCCGTGCTGTGCCTGGGCGGCGTGACCGCGCACGTCACGCTTATCGACTACTACAACACCCTCGGCATCACCGTCTACACCTGGCGCCCGCTCGAGAGCTACTGGCGCGAGGGCTACCTGCCCGCTTTCATTAGCGCAGCGCAGTCCATCAAGCCGCCCAAACCCGCCGACTACTCCGTCGACGATGCCAAGGCCACGCTCAAAAAGTACGCCAAGGCCTACGACAAGTCCGACGCGGCCAAGAGCGACGAGCGCGCCGCCGCAAAGGAGCAGTTCGACAGCGAGAAGCCCACGGTCATCGCCATCATGAACGAGACCTTCTCGGATCTGTCGATCTACCAGAATATGCGCGCCGGCTACGAGGGCCCGCAGTACTTTAAGAACCTGCCCAACTGCCTCAGCCGCGGTAAGCTCTACGTGAGCGCCTACGGCGGCGGCACCGCCAATACCGAGTTTGAGTTTATGACCGGCAACTCCATGGCCAACCTGGGCTCGGGCGTGTACCCCTACACCATCTACAACATGGAAACGACCGGGAACCTGGCAGAGCAATTCAAATCGCTCGGCTATTCCACCACGGCCATGCACCCCAACCACGCGACCAACTGGAACCGCGAGAACGTCTACAAGGACTTTGGCTTTGACCAGTTCCTGTCCATCAACGATTTCCAGGGCGCCGACACCCTGCGCGGCATGGTGACCGACCAGGCAACCTACGACAAGATTCTTGAGCTGCTCGACCAGAACGCCGATCCGCAGTTCATCTTCGACGTAACCATGCAGAACCATTCGGGCTACGATACGGGTCTACTGCCCACCGATAAGCAGATGCATCTGAACATCGATACCACCGATCTGGACGCCAAGACCATCGAGGACGGCACGCTTTCCGATGTCGACGAGTACGTCTCGTGCATTGAGCAGTCCGACCAGGCGCTGCGCTACTTCCTCAATGCCCTGAACAAACTCGACCGCAAGGTTGTCGTGGTGTTCTGGGGCGATCACCAGCCGTTCTTCCCGTCCAAGTTCAACGATAAGTGGTTTACCGGCGAGGACGACGCCACCCACCAGGAGCGCTTGTGGCAGACCGACTACATCATTTGGGCCAACTACGACGTTGCCGGCTGCGACCAGACAAGCGAGGTCGACGACCTGTCCACCAACTATCTGTCCACCCAGCTGATGCAGCTGATCGGCGCACCTCTCTCCGACTACCAGAAAGCGCACATGACGCTGCGCGAGTCGCTGCCCGCCATCAACTCCGTCGGCTACGAGGACGCCAGCCTGCGCTGGGCGCTCTCCTCCAACGTCACCGGTGACGACGACGCCGCCGCGGCTGCCACCAAGGCACGCGAGGATTACGCCAAGATGCAGTACTACGAGATGTTCCGCGACGGCAAGAACGTGTATACCGAGCACTTCCAGACCGAGGCCAACGAGACCGACCCCAACCTGGCACCGGGTACAACCAAGATTAAGTAGCTGCTAGCTGCTGAGCCACAACTGAAACGTCTGTCCAGGCGGAGGCATATAAGGTTCCCTGCTCGGACAGTCCTGCGCAAGACGAAGGCCACATTAAGTGGCCTTCTTTGTTTGCGGAAAGTGTGTCCCGGAATTCTTGTCTGGAATGGGATGCAGTTTCCGCTTGGGACCCGATTGGGAAAGTGTGTCCCACTATTCAGCTGGATTCCGGGATGGATTTTCCGGATGAGGGCTTGACGGAAAATGTGTCCCGTTCCGGGCGCTAATCGTGGGATGCAGTTTCCGCTTGCGGAGTCTCCACTCAACAGAAAACCCGGGTGGCCTGTTTTTTGGCTACCCGGGTTTTTGGGTTGTCGATATGTTCGACTGGCTACTAGTGGGTCTTGCGGCGCTTGATCAGCATGATGAGGGCTATCACTACGAGCGTTGCTCCCGCTGCTGCTGCGGTGGCGACTAGGGCGAATGTTTGGTCGCCGGTGTTTGCGAGGTTCTTCGCTGTGGTCGTAGTCTTGACCTTGGTGTCGGTCTTAGCTCCGTTGTCGGACTTGGGCTTGTCCGGGTTCGTCGGGGTCTCAGGAGTCTCGGGGTCCTTTGAGCCTTCGGAATCGGTTGGGCCGGCGGTGTTTACCAGCGTATGGTCCAGGAACTTCTTGGCGCCCGCACTTGCCTGTGAGAACAGGCGGCGCGTGCGGATCGGGGTGGCGTTCACCGTTGTGGGCGCCGTCTCCTCGGCCTCGATATTCACGAGCGTCGTGCCGGTGTCGAGGCCCACGTCGTTGTATCCCACGTGGCAGTAATACTGCGCACCGTCATCGTCTGCGGTCAGGTCAATCTCGAGCTTTGAGGCCGTTCCAGTCGCGAGGTTGCCATCGGCACCCACGAGCTTAAACTCTGTCTCGCCGCGGCCCTTGCGGTACCACATATAGGTCGGTGCCAGCCCTGTTTCGCTATCGTCGGCACCGAGTTGCTTCACATGGCCAATCGCCGAGAGCGCCGAGAGCGTCAGGTGGCTTCCCGCCGTGCGCTCAACCGAAAAGTCGTATCCAAGATCCGACCCCTCCGCAGCATCCGCCGCAGGTCCGCTCACGGTCATCGTCATGCCATCGGGCATGGTCTTGACCGTGATGATTGCCGAGCGAATACCTGTTTCGGTCGTGGATCCATTCTTAACGGCGGCGATGGCGAATCGATACTCCGTATTGGGCTGCAGCCCATCCCACTTGAGCGAGGTCTGCGTGTTGTCGGCAATCTTCCAGCTATTGACGACCGCATCCGCCGCATTGCTCTGCAGCATGCCCACGCCGTAGCTAAAGCCACTCTTGTTTGCGAGTACATCGTCCCAGCTAAACGTAACGCTGGTCGAATCGACGGCGTTTGCCGTAAAGCCCGTCACGGCCGGCGCGTCGGGCATCTCGACGTCCTTAACGTCATAGCCCACGATCCAGAACTGGTCGGTGTCCTTGGTGCCGAGCTTGTCGCCCGAGTCTGCCTCGAACTTGTCGACATCCACCGCGTTGACGCCCAGACGCCACACAAAACCGTACTTGCCCTGCGCGGCCTCGGGCAGGTTGTCGACGGTGCCGCCGTATTCGGTCGATTCACTCGAGGAGTTACCCGTAGTAAAGCCGGCGTTGGCACCAAAGCACAGGCCGCCAAACAACTCGTGCTTTGCGAGCTTCGCGCCCATGACAACGCTGCCGTTCAGCGTCAAGCCGAGCTCGAGCTCTTGCTCCTTGCCCTCCTCGACTTCGATGGTCTGCTCAATGCTCGCCCCCGACTGCGCGGCGGCGCCGTTAAACCCATCGTGCGTGTAGGCGCGCGTTACGCCAGGCTTGCCCAGGCCAAAGGAATCCCCAACGGGAGTCTCGCCGTTGAGCGTCGTTTGATAGGTTCCGGGTTCTCCCGACCGGTTGGTCAAAAAGTAGCTGAGCGGCGTCATATTGTGCTGTTTGGCAATGCGGTCATAGGCCTCGACATTAACGACCGAGGTCTGCGCGCCGAGCGACACGGGCGCCGCCATCACGCCCTTGCCACCAGTTTCCTCATTTTCGATCTCATACTCGTAATAGACCATCGGAATCGTGTAGAGCACGGCCTTGTCACCCTCGCCGGCATGCGACTCATAGCTTACGCTTGCGCTGACCGTGCGCTCGCTCCGGTAGTCATAGCATCCCTCGGCGGCAAAATCGACTGAAGCATTCATCGCGACCAGGGGCGGACCGGTCTGCACCTCGACGGCAACGCCCAACTCGGCGCCAATGGTATAGCCCTGGGATGTCCCCGTGCCCTTTTCCTCTCCGTATGACGTGCCGCCCAACACCAGATAGCCGTATGCCTGCTCCAGATCCTCAACATAGGGCGCATCCTGCAGCACGGCAAGCACGCGCGGGTTGGTATAGACCTTGTAGCGGTCCTTGTACGTGATCTTGACGCTGTCGTTGTCGACGTCGGGCAGCGCGAGCGAGATAAATGTGCCGTAGGTAGTGCCGCGACGGTTGCTCTCGCTAATCACCTGCTCCTCGCCGCGGCGCACCTTTCCGTTCTCGTCGAGCGAAAAATGCGAGGCGGTCATCCAATAGTAGTCATCGTTCTTGCGCAGGTCCTCGTCGCGGTGCTTGCCCACCACGGCGATAAAGCTCTCGTTATAGCGGTCCGAACCCGAGACGCTGCCCGCCTTGACGTCGCTGATCCACACCTGCTCTATACCCTTGTGGTCATGCTTGTTGCTGCTGTTGTATTGCTGACCGCTCATGCTCATGGTTCCGACCATGGACCCCAAGCCCTGAGCCCCGCTCTGTGCCGTGTTGCAGGCAAAGTCGCGGAACACATCGCCGCCCACGAGCACCTCGTCGACCGCCAGCTGCTCGGACAGGCCGTCAAGGTTGGCAGTGGCAAGGGCGATAGGCGCCAAGGTGCACGGATAGCGCTTATCCTGAGCGCTATCCTTCCATGCGCTGTTGGGCACATGCATCAGCCCATAGGAGGCGAGGAGCCCGTCTCTGTATTCCTTGCAATCGGAAAGCTTGAACTCGCCAGACTCCGAGTCAAAATACGCGTAGCGGTACAGCGCGCCGTACAGCCCCTTGCTGCCGTCAGAAGCGCCGTAATCAAAAGCGCTGCGTTGCCAGTCATAGCCCGCAAGAATAAGGCCCGTGACGGTTTCACCCGTCTTCTTTCCTTCTTCATCGTAGGCGGCAAACGTGCCGAACGTCACATTCGCAGCGACCATGGTCTTGCCGTTCGCGGAGAGGGAGATTGCGCCCGCGTCGCCCAGAGCATCGACATGGACGAGCGCACCCTTGGATGCATCCCACGAAAACAGCTCGCAATGCGTCGACTTATCAATATTCTTCTTGCCGTAGGGTGCCGAGACCACGATGGCGAGGTCATCGCAAAAATCGCGATCGAGGTCGCCGGCCGCTAGCGAAACGACAGGAGCTGACTGAAGCTGCGTCCAGGAGTCGTTCCCGCCCTTGTTGTGCGTGGTGTAGTCCGCGGCGTTACCGGCATCGATCTTGACGACGCTTTGCTTCCAGTTGCCGCCCTCCAAGTCATACATGTCGACTACAGCCTTGCGCACGCCGTTCTCGTCGACATAGCAGCCCGCGTAGACAAAAAGCTCGTCGACGCCGTCGCCATCGACATCGCCCGCCTCGACATCAAAGACGGCGTCGTGCTCTTGCAGGTAACCGGCATCCAGGTACTTAAAACGGCCTTCGTACATCATATTAGTGTTGACCGTCACCGGCAGGTGTGTGTCGAGAGTGCGCGTACGCCCGTTGCTAAACGAGTAGAGGACCAGCTCAACCTTTCCGGCGTATGACTTGCCGTCAATCGTCGTGGAGGAACTGTCGCCGTAGGCACGGAGCTCGGCAACGCGGCTCTTTTTGCCCGTGCTGGCGTCGCTGCAGAACTCAACACTCGTGGCGTGAATGCCCGAGAAACCGTTGTTGTCGTTGGCGAGTACTGTTGAGGACTCATTGTTGCTTAGGTACGACCAGGTGCCGCCACCGTAGTCGCTATGCTTGCAGAGATCGCTGTTCGTATCGAAGTTGTTGACGTTTTGCCAGAACTTTGCGGCGCCCCACACACTTCCATAGCCATCGGTGAGTTTGCTGCTGCCGCCAATGTCACCGCGCTCGACGTTCTCGAGCTTGTCGCGCAGAGTGTAGCGATTGCCATGGCTACCGTTAGCTGCCATATAGACCTCGCTGCGCGTGGCAAACGTCGTGGGGGTATCAGTGGAATAGGGGCCAACGGTATCGGCCGGAATGTCCTCGCTCGTGCCCAGACCCAGGGCTTGATAATCCTGCTCGGTCATATCGGTGATTGCGGGCGCGTCTGCCGCCTGGGCAACCTGGGGCGTGGCCGTGAAGCAGGCGACGCTCGTGGCGATCAACGCAGCAAGCGCTGCCGTCCCAACAAGCGGGATTTTCGACAGCCTACGGATACGGGGGTGTGGAACGTACATGAGGGACCTCGCTTTATTCGAGTGGAGTGGACTCATTTTTACAAATGATACGTTCGATGCCCGATATCACGTGTCTCATTTTCGCCAACGGCGTGTCTCATTTTTGAGAATCCGAGATGCCGCGGAAATCTTATCCCAGCTCAAAGGCCATTTCTGGGATGTATTTTCCGTCGAGTGCCTCATCGGGAAACTGCATCCCATTTCAAGCGTCGATTCTGGGACGCACTTTCCCCTTAGACCCTCAACCGGAAACCGCATCCCACTTTGAGCGCAAATTCCGGGATGCATTTTCCGCTTGAGCCTCATTGGGAAAATGCATCCCGTTTCTTGACCGAATAATGGGACGCAATTTCCCGTTGGAGCGCCTTTGGGAAAGTGTGTCCCACTTCGACCGCCCAGAGTGGGATGCACTTTCCGCAAAGCACCTCAACGGGAAACTACGTCCCATTCCAAAGGCAATTTCCGGGACGCATTTTTCGAAAGCCTGACCATCCGGAAAGCCCGTCCCACTTTGGACGCATCCGGGCACGGAACCATCGACCTATCAGGCCTCCCATCAATAAAGAGGCGTCCTCCCGGACGGCGGGGCACGAAGTTCATCGCGAGTTCCGCACGCAAAGAAGGCCACTTAATGTGGCCTTCGTCTTGCGCAGGACTGTAGAGC